>CAIZLW010000098.1 GCA_903933915.1 uncultured beta proteobacterium
ACCGGCTGCGCACAGTGGTGGCCGGTGCGGATCGCCACGCCATCGTCATTGAGCAGCGAACCGACGTCGTGCGGATGCACGCCGTCGAGCGCGAACGACAGCACAGCGGCCTTTTTTTCGGCAGTGCCGATCAGGCGCACACCGGGCATACGATTGAGCTGATCCGTGGCGTAGTCGAGCAGATCGGTTTCATGCGCGGCAATGCGCTCAATGCCGATCGCGGTGATGTAATCAATCGCCGCCCCCAGCGTGATCGCCTCGCCGATCGGCGGCGTGCCGGCTTCAAATTTTGCGGGAATCGGCGCGTAAGTGGTTTTGTCAAAGGTAACGGACAAAATCATGTCGCCACCACCCTTGAAGGGCTGCATTTTCTCCAGCAGCGCGGCCTTGCCATACAACACGCCGATGCCGGTCGGACCGCAGAGCTTGTGGCCGGAGAACGCATAGAAATCGCAGTCGAGATCCTGCATGTCGACTTTCAGATGCGGCGCGGCCTGCGCGCCGTCGACCAGCACCGGCACGCCGTGTTCATGCGCAATCGCGATCATTTCGCGGACCGGCGTGATCGTGCCCAATGCGTTCGAAACATGGGTCATCGCCACGAACTTCGTATTCGCGTTGAACAGCTTGCGATAGTCCTCGACCAGCAGTTCGCCACGGTCATTGATGGGCACCACGCGAATCTTCGCGCCCCGCTCTTCCGCGACCATCTGCCAGGGCACGATGTTCGAGTGATGCTCCAGCGTGGTCAGGATGATCTCGTCGCCGGCATTGAAGAACTTCCGGCCGTAACCCTGCGCCACCAGATTGATGCCGTCGGTGGTGCCGCTGGTGAAAATGCACTCACGCGGTTCGGCGGCATTGATGAAGGCCTGCACCTTGTGCCGTGCCTTTTCATATTCAGCCGTCGCGGTTTCCGACAGGTAATGCACCGCGCGGTGAATGTTGGCGTGCTGCGCGCTGCGGTATTTCACCCAGCGCTCGATGACCGGCTGCGGCATCTGACTGGAGGCTGCATTATCCAGGAAAATCAATGGCTTGCCATTGACCTTCAGGCTCAGGATCGGAAACTCGCGGCGCAGTGCGGCGACATCCAGCGGCGTAATCAGTTTGTCGCGCGCGCTCATATGCCAACCTCGGTACGCGCCATCACCAGCTTTTCAAGCACTGACACCAATGACGGCACCGGGATGTGATCAATGATTTCAGCGCCGAAGGCGTAAGTCAGCAAATTGCGCGCCTGCGCTTCCGGCAGACCGCGGCTCTTCAGATAAAACAGATGTTCGGCATCGAGCTGGCCGACGGCAGCGCCATGGGCGCACTTCACATCGTCGGCGAAAATTTCGAGCTGCGGCTTGGTATCGACATGCGCCTTGTCCGACAGCAGCAGGTTGCGGCTCTGCTGTGACGAATCGGTCAGCTGCGCGCCTTCGCGCACGAACACCTTGCCGTTGAACACCACGTGGCCGGAGCCGCCGACGATGGTCTTGTGTGTCTGCTTGCAGGTGCCATGCGGCTTGGTGTGATCCATCAGCGTGTGCGTATCCGCGGTCTGCCGGCCACCGATCAGCGCCAGGCCGTCGATTTCGATCTGCGCGCCTTCGCCCTGCTGGCTGATGTTCAGATTGTTGCGCGACAGCCGCGCGCCCAGTGTCACCGCATGCGACTGGAAACGGGCATCCTTCGCCAGCGTCACTGCGCAGCTGCTGATATGAAAGGCCTTCTGGCTTTCACGCTGCAGTTTGATATGTCGCACCGAAGCATTCGGCGCCACAGCGATTTCGGTCACCGCGTTGGTCAGATAAGCCTCTTCACCCAACGCGACGTAGTCCTCAATCACACAGGCTTCGGCGCCGGTCTCGGCGACGATGAGGCAGCGCGGGTAGGCGGCCACGCCATTGCCGGCAGCAACAAACAGCAGATGGATCGGCGCTTTCAGCACTGCATTCTTCGCCAGATGAATGAACACGCCGTGCTGCAGGAAGGCGGTATTCAGTACGGTGAACAGTTCATGTTCGCCGACAGCAAGTTTTGCCAAATGCGGCTCGACCCATGCGCCATGGGATTTCAGCGCATCGCCCAGCGGCATCACGGTCACACCGCCCGGCAAGGCCCCTTGCTGCATCAGTTCCGGGGCCGGCACGCCATTGACGAACACCAGTCGCATCGCCGCTTCCGGCACGGCATGGACGGCAATGTCAGCCGCCGACACCTTGACTGCAGCGGTCGCCGGCTGCAGCTGCAATTTGGTCAGCGGCGTCAGGTCGGTGAAGCGCCACTCTTCGTCACGCGTCGTCGGTACCGACAGCACATTGGCGCGCTCCAGCGCGGCGGCACGACGGGCATCGAGCCAGGCTGCGGGGCTTTTTGACAGCGCACCGCTGCCGGCGAGCAGCGCAGCCACGTAGGGATTAGACACGGAATGAGAAGCGGCCGTCACGTTCACGCTGCGGCCTTTTTATCGTCGAGCAGCCAGTCGTAACCGCGCGATTCCAGTTCCAGCGCCAGCGCCTTGTCACCGGACTTGATGATGCGGCCGGCGGACATCACGTGCACGTAATCCGGC
Source organism: uncultured beta proteobacterium (assembly GCA_903933915.1). Classification (GTDB taxonomy): domain Bacteria; phylum Pseudomonadota; class Gammaproteobacteria; order Burkholderiales; family SG8-41. The sequence goes on from CAIZLW010000098.1 coordinate 2,567, forward strand.
GTGATGTAATTGAGCAGACGCTGGTAATGCGTCACCAGCACGCAGGCGTTGTCAGGCGTCAGCAGCTTGTTGACGCCGCCGGCGACCACGCGCAGCGCATCGATGTCGAGGCCGGAGTCGGTTTCGTCGAGCAGTGATAGTTTCGGCTCCAGCAGCGCCATCTGCAGGATTTCGTTGCGTTTCTTTTCACCGCCGGAGAAGCCGTCGTTGACGCTGCGACTCAGGAATTCCGGATTCATTTCCAGCAGTTTCATTTTTTCGCGCACCAGATCATCGAACTCCAGCGGGTCGAGTTCATCCTTGCCGCGGCCGCCCTGCACCGTGTTGTAGGCGAGGCGCAGGAACGCGCTGTTGGTGACGCCGGGAATCTCCACCGGATACTGGAAGCCGAGAAAAATGCCGGCGCGGGCGCGTTCGTCAGAAGCCAGCGCGAACAGGTCCTTGCCCTCGAACAGCACTTCACCACCCTTGACCACATAGGCCGGGTGCCCCGCCAGAATCTTGGCGAAGGTGCTCTTGCCGGAACCGTTGGGTCCCATGATCGCGTGCACTTCGCCGGCACGTACCGTGAGGTTGATGCCCTTGAGGATGTCGACACCCGCGACGGTCGCCGTCAGGTTGCGGACTTCAAGGATGGTTTTTGCGTTGCTGTTGATCATCCGACACTACCTTCAAGTTTCAGGCCGAGAAGTTTGGTCGCCTCGACGGCGAACTCCATCGGCAGTTGCTGGAAAACATCCTTGCAGAAACCGTTGATGATCATCGACACCGCTTCTTCGGTGGGGATACCGCGGCTCTGGAAATAAAACAGCTGGTCTTCGCCGATCTTCGACGTGGTGGCTTCGTGCTCCACTTTCGCCGTCGGGTTGTTGACCTGGATGTATGGAAAGGTGTTGGCGCCGCACTGGGTGCCGATGAGCATTGAGTCGCATTGCGAAAAATTGCGTGCGCCTTCCGCCTTGGCACCGATTTTCACCAGGCCGCGGTAGCTGTTGTTGGAGTGCCCCGCGGAAATGCCCTTGCTGATGATCGTGCTTTTGGTGTTTTTGCCGATGTGGATCATCTTGGTGCCGGTGTCGGCCTGCTGCTTGTGGTTGGTCAGCGCCACCGAATAGAACTCGCCGATTGAGTTATCGCCGAGCAGCACGCAGGACGGGTATTTCCAGGTGATCGCCGAGCCGGTCTCGACCTGGGTCCACGAAATCTTCGAGTTGCGGCCCTTGCACAGACCACGCTTGGTGACGAAGTTGTAGATGCCGCCGATGCCGTTCTCGTCACCCGCGTACCAGTTCTGCACCGTTGAATACTTGATGTCGGCGTCATCCAGCGCCACCAATTCGACCACCGCCGCATGCAGCTGGTTGGTGTCGAACTTGGGCGCAGTGCAGCCTTCGAGGTACGACACCTTGGCGCCTTCTTCGGCGATGATCAGCGTGCGCTCGAACTGGCCCGAATCCTGGGTATTGATGCGGAAATAGGTCGACAGCTCCATCGGGCACTTGACGCCCTTGGGGATGAAGCAGAACGAGCCGTCGGTGAACACCGCGGAATTCAGCGCCGCGTAATAATTGTCGCCGACCGGCACCACCGAACCCATGTACTTGCGCACCAGATCCGGGTGATCGCGTACGGCATCCGAGATGGAACCAAAAATGATGCCGACTTCAGCCAGCTTTTCCTTGTAGGTGGTAGTCACCGACACCGAGTCGAAAATGACATCCACAGCCACACCGGCCAGCGCGGCACGTTCGTGCATGGGCACGCCGAGTTTCTCGAAAGTCCGCAGCAGTTCCGGATCGACCTCATCCATGCTCAACTTTTTCTTCGGCTTCGGGGCAGCGTAATAGCTGATCGCCTGAAAATCGATCTTCGGGTGATGCACGTTCGGCCACTGCGGCTCGGTCATCGTCAGCCAGTGGCGATAGGCCTGCAGACGGAATTCCAGCAGCCATTCCGGCTCGTTCTTTTTCGCCGAAATCATGCGAATGGTGTCTTCGCTCAGCCCCTTGGGCGCCGACTCGGACTCGATGTCGGTGACGAAGCCGTGTTTGTACGGCTGGCTGACGAGGTTGTCTAAAACGGTGCTCATGATTGCATCCTGAAAATCCGGGAAATGGTCAGCCCTCGGCCTTGACCGTAAAACTTTCGCCGCAGCCGCAGGTGGCATCGACGTTGGGGTTCTCGACTTTGAACGCCTGCTTCAGACCTTCGCGCACGTAATCCACGGTCGAGCCTTCGAGAAACTCCAGGCTTTCGCCGTCCACCACCAGTTTGGCCTCATGCGCCTCGAACACCTGATCGCCGCCCTGCACCGCATCGGCGTAGTCATAGGTATAAGCCCAGCCCGAACAGCCGGTTTTTTTCACACCCACGCGCAGACCCAGCCCTTTGCCGCGCTTGGCGAGTTGCGCCCGGATCTGGTTTGCCGCACTTTCCGTCAGTTGTATGGTCATTTCAGACTCCTTAATTTCAGTCAGACCGCAATGGCCTGCAGCGTGCGCAGTCGCTGTATCACGCCGGCCAGCGCCTGCAAAAATCCATCCACCTGCTCAGCGGTATTGGCCGCGCCCAGCGAAAAACGCACCGCACCGCGGGCCAGATCCGCTTCCACGCCCATCGCCAGCAGCGTGCCCGAAGGCGCATTGTCGGTGCTGGAACAGGCGGCACCCGAACCCACGGCATAACCAGCCTTGTCCAGTTCGATCACCAGCGTCTCGCCATGAATGCCGCGAAACGCGAAATAAGAAGTATTGGGCAGCCGCGGTGCATTCGCGCCAAAAATCACCGCACCCATGTTGATCAGTCCGCGTTCCAGGCCCTCGCGCAATGCGGCGAGCCGCGGCGCTAGTTCCAGCAATCGTGAAGCCGCAATTTCACAAGCCGCGCCAAACCCGACAATCGCCGGCACGTTTTCGGTGCCGCCGCGCAGGCCGCGCTCCTGTCCGCCGCCGGCGAGCACCGCGCGCAAATCGAGCCGTTTGTCGACCACCAGCGCACCCGCGCCCTTGGGGCCGTAAATCTTGTGCGCCGACAAGGTCAGCGCCTGCACATTCAGCGCGGCAAATTCCACCGGGATCTTGCCCAGCGCCTGCACCGCATCGGTATGCATGATCGCGCCGGCGCGTTTTGCCCGTTCGCCCACCGCCGCAACATCCTGGATCACGCCGGTTTCGTTGTTGGCCAGCATCACCGACATCAAGGTCGTTTTTTCGGCCAGCGCCGCATCGACGTCGGCCAGATCAATCATGCCGTCGCGGGTCACTTTCAATTTGCGGAATTTCCAGCCCTGGCGCGCCAGATCCTGCGCCGGCGCCGTCACGCACGGATGTTCAATGCTGCTGACCGCCACCTGTCCCGGCTTCATGCCCGCGGCCATGCCGCGGATGAACAGGTTGTTGGCTTCGGTGCCACCGCTGGTAAACACCACCTGCGCCGGCTGCGCGCCGACAATCGCCGCCACCTGCTCCCGCGCGCGGTCGACCGCCTTGTGCGCCACCGTACCGAATTCATGGCGGCTGGAGGCATTGCCGCACTGCTCGCGCAGGAACGGCATCATCGCCTCCAGCACGCGCGCATCCAGCGGCGTCGAAGCGTTGTGGTCGAAATAGACGTGCGACATGGGGAAAGGCGGGTCAAAAGGTCAGGGCAAAAACCTGATCAGGCGGTAACCGCGTCCTGCTTGCGCGCAACCTTGCGCATATCGTGCACCGGCGCAATGCCTGCATCCTTGGCGCGCTGGTTCTCCACCAACTGGCGCAGCGTCACCGAACCGAGGTAATCGAAAATGCGCTCGTTCAGGTTGGCCCACAAGTCATGGGTCAGGCACTTTTCGTCATCCTTGCAGTTTTCCTTGCCCGCACACTGTGTCGCATCGATCGGCTCATCGACCGCGAGGATGATTTCGGCCACCGTCAGCAGCGACATGTCGCGTGCCAGGCAATAACCGCCACCGGGTCCGCGTACCGAATCCACGATCTGCCGTCGCCGCAATTTGCCGAACAACTGTTCCAGGTACGAGAGCGAGATGCGCTGCCGTCCGCTGATTTCGGCGAGAGTCACCGGCCCCGTGCCGTGACGCATGCCCAGATCCACCATGGCGGTGACTGCAAATCGGCCTTTAGTCGTCAGTCTCATATAGCACCTCAAATAATCATTTAAAAACAATTACTTATGAATAACCCGCAATTGCCTAAGACAAAGTCCTACTAACGCACTCAAGTATAGATAAACCCAGTGTTTCAGTCAACTATGCGGTTGAGGCTGCCGGCGTCGAGCCTGGACTGCTCGGCCCCTTCAATTTGCAGCCCCAGGCGCTTGAGTTCGGCAAGAATCTGGTCGATGCGCTGATCGGTTTCGGCACTGTGATTGATCAGCGCATGCATCGCCCGTGCGACCGGGTCGTTGGCATCTCGCGCCACCGCATAGGCGGCAAAGCCTGTGGTCGACTCATGCGATTCAACCAGCCGCGCCGGGATGCCGATGGCGGTGGCGTGATCCGGCACATCCTTGACCACCACGGCGTTGGAACCGATTTTCGCCTGCTCGCCGATGATGATCGGCCCAAGCACTTTTGCACCGGCGCCGATGACCACGCCGTTTTTCAGCGTCGGGTGGCGTTTGCCCTTGTTCCAGGTGGTACCGCCCAGTGTGACGCCGTGATAGATCGTGCAGTCGTCGCCGATCTCGGCGGTTTCACCGATGACCACACCCATGCCGTGATCGATGAAAAAGCGCCGGCCGATGCGTGCGCCCGGATGAATCTCGATGCCGGTCAGCCAGCGCGCGAAGTGCGCGACCCAGCGCGCCAGCCATTTGAAGCCATACATCCACAAGCCATGCGATACGCGGTGGGCCAGCAAAGCATGGAAACCCGGGTAACAGGTCACCACTTCCCAGCCGCTGCGCGCAGCAGGGTCGCGTTCAAAAACGACTGCGATTTCTTCCTTGATACGCTCAAACATTAGCGTGACCTGATCAATGGGTATCCGGGCGAATGAAGTCCTACTATTTTAATCAAGATTCAAACGGAGCGTAAAACGCTTTTATAAACATGGGGTTAATAACCCCGCGCTTAATCCCGCTTTTTGGAGGTGATCAGGCTGCTGAGGATGCCGCGCAGAATATTGACCTCCTCCACCTGCAGCCGGGAGCGGGCGAACAGCCGGCGTAAACGCAGCATCAGCTTGCGCGGGTGCGCCGGATTGAGGAACCCGGTCTGGGTCATTGTGCTTTCCAGATGACCGAAGAACGCCTCGACCTCCTCGTGCGTGGCCAGCCGCTCATCCTTGGGTACCGGCAATGCGCCGCCGCAGGCGAGCCGCAGTTCATAACAGAACACCTGCACCGCGGCAGCCACGTTCAACGACGAGAATTCCGGGTCCACCGGTATGCTCGCCAGCAATCCGCAGCGCCCAACCTCATCATTACTGAGTCCGGAGGTTTCATTGCCGAAGACAAAAGCGACGGTGTGCGACTGGGCCACTTCAGCCGCCTGGGCCGCCGCAGCGCGAACGTCAACCATCGGCACCGCGACATCGCGGCTGCGCGCCGAGCAGGCCACTGCGAATGTCGTTCCCTGCAAAGCCTCATCAAGCGTCGCGCACACCCGCACCGCCGCCAGCACATCGGTCGCGCCGACAGCGAGCCATTGCGTCTGCGGATCCGGATAGCGCTGCGGATTGACCAGCGCAAGGTCGGTGATGCCCATCGTGCGCATCGCCCGCGCTGCCGATCCGATGTTGCCGGGGTGCGCGGTGTTGCAGAGGACGATGCGAATATTTTTGAGTGGGTTAGGCGGGATCACGTAAAATACGGCGGGTCGCGCCGGTCCGGATTGGTATTGATGGAATTGAGGTATTGATCCCAATACCGACTGCTGGTGGCGGACAGCCGTTCGTTGCTTTCGCTGTTGTTATTTTCGCTCTTTTTTAAATCACTCATCGCAGCCCACCATGCATCCAATGCTCAATATCGCGGTCAAGGCCGCGCGCCGCGCCGGTGGCATCATCAACCGGGCAGGCCGAAATCTTGATGTCATCGCCGTCAAGGAAAAATCCGCGAACGACTTTGTCTCGGAGGTGGACCGCGAAGCCGAACAGACCATCATCCGCACGCTGCGCGAAGCCTATCCTGCGCATGCGATTTTAGCAGAGGAGTCCGGTGCGTCCGGCACTTCGGAGTATCAGTGGATCATCGATCCGCTGGACGGCACCACCAATTTCCTCCACGGCTTTCCGCAATATGCAGTATCGATCGCCATGGCGCACAAAGGCGTGCTCACCCACGCCGTAGTGTACGACCCGGGCCGCAACGACCTGTTCACCGCCAGCAAGGGCGCCGGCGCCTACCTGAACGACACCCGTATCCGCGTCAGCAAACGCGCGCACCTGCAGCCCGCGCTGATCGGCACCGGCTTTCCGTACCGCCAACTCGACCATCTCGAAGCCTATATCGGCATGATGCGCGACATCATCAAACACACCGCCGGCATCCGTCGCGCGGGATCGGCGTCGCTGGATCTGGCCTACGTCGCCGCAGGCCGGCTTGACGGCTTCTGGGAAATGGGACTGAGCAAGTGGGACATTGCCGCAGGCGCACTGCTGATCACCGAAGCCGGCGGTCTCGTCGGCAACCTGCAGGGCAATGACGGTTATCTGGATACAGGCAACATCGTCGCCGGCAATCCGAAAGTGTTTGCGCAACTGTTGCCGCTGATCGCGCCGCACCTGACACCGGCGCTGAAGGCCTGACAGCGGGTAGCCACGTCAGTAGGTCATCATCGCACGCAGTTCGGCCGCGCGCGGTGATCGCATCTGTTCCAGCGCCCTCAGGGCTTCGCGCGCATCGGCGTTGCGGGCCAGCCGCAGCGACGCGCGTCCCAGACCGAACCACGCATCGCCGTAATTCGGATCAATCGCCAGCGCACGGCGATAGGCCGCCGCCGCAGGCACATACCGCGCCAGATCGCTGTTGGCCTCGCCCAGCAGCTGATAGGTCACCTGGGACTCGCGCACCACCAGCAGTGCGCGCTCCAGCGTGGTCACCGCACGTTCCGGCTGCCCTGCCGCACGCTGGGTCTCGGCCAGAAAGTGATAACCCGTCGCATCATCAGGCGCTATCCGCACCAGTTCGCTGAAATGCGCCATGGCACGCGGATAATCACGCAACCGGGAACACGCATAGCCGGCGACCATCCGCCATTCGGCACTGAACGCATCCTTGGCGATATTGTCCTCGGCAAATTTCGCCAAACCAGCCCAGTCGCCCTGCTTTTCAAGTTCCGCGACGCGCTGCCGGTTGGCATCCGCAACACCCTCCATGTGGCTCAGCAGCAACGAAGCGGTGCCGTCAGGTACCAATGCGGAAATCAGGGCTTGTTGCGGGGTGCAGGCACAGCCCAGCAGCAGTGTGAACGCAGCAAGGCTGCGCCGCAGCGGACGACGTCCCGGAAAAGAATTCATGCGCCATGATAACAACCATCACAGCAATCGCCCCGCTGAGCTGCAGCGCCGCGCTCAAATCCGCCGGGAAACGTTACACTTGCCTCATCGGCAATTGATCAACAGCCTGTCGTGCGCGGTTCCGCAATTATCAGACGCACATACGGCCCGGGGAAGAATAATGAAAAAAATTCTGTACGCACTGGTAATAAGCATCACCCTGTGCATGGCTTCAGGCCTCTCCAGGGCTGCCGATACTGCCCCGGAAACCCAGGCTTCCAACGAAGTGCCGCTGGTTGTTTTCAACCGCACGGTTTTCGTATTCAGAGGCCCGTTGATGGGCATGTCGCCCGAGAAACGCGCCGAGCGCGCAACCGCCACTCTGAGGCAATTGCTCCGGAGCGACGAAGCACACACCGTTTCAGTCAAGCACAACCCGGCAGGGCAACTGATCATGGTCGGGGACACGCTGGCATTCATCGTCACCAAAGCTGATCTGGACCCCGTAAAGGAGGAGACGCTTGAGGTAGCCGCCAAAAAAGCCGCTGAAGATTTGCAGAAAGTCATCGGCGAAACCCTGGAAGCCCGGAGTTTTGATTCCCTGCTGAAATCAGCCATCACCTCCGGTATCGCCACAGCGGTGTTTGTCACCCTGCTGTGGATACTGTCGGTGATACGGAGATGGATATCGGTAAAACTCGTTGACATCGCCGCCCGGAAAGCCGAGGCACTGAAAGTTGGCAACACCAATCTCCTGGAACGTCGTCATGTGGTGCGTGTGCTGCTCAAAGTCCTCAGCGCATTGCGCTGGCTCATCGTTGCCATCCTGACCTACGAGTGGCTGAGTTACCTGCTGTCAACCGTTCCCTATACCCGCCCTTGGGGATTGAGACTCAACGCGTATCTGCTTGATGTCATTCAGGGCATCGGCAGCAGCATCCTCGGGGCAGTTCCCGGACTTGGCGTCGCCATAGTCATCTTCGCCATTGCCCGCTTTACGATTGTCTTTCTCAGCGGCGTACTCGAACGGATGTCGAAAAGCGAGAACACGCTCAGTTGGTTGGGTTCGGACACCATGCCGACCACCCGACGTTTATTCAGTTTTGCGATCTGGGTATTCGCCATCGCCATGGCCTACCCCTACCTCCCGGGCGCGCAAACCGAAGCCTTCAAAGGCATGTCGTTGCTATTGGGCTTGATGGTGTCGCTGGGGGCGTCAAGCATTGTCGGACAGGGTGCGGCCGGTCTCATCCTCACCTACACCCGCACCATGCGGGCCGGTGAGTTCGTGCGCGTGGGGGAACATGAAGGCACAGTCACCCGCGTGGGCATGTTTACGACGACGATCCGCACCGGCCTCGGTGAAGAATTGACGCTGCCGAACTCGATGATTACCGGAACCGTCACCAAAAACTATTCGCGCGCGGTGCATGGATCGGGCTACATTGTCGACACTGTGGTTACCATCGGTTACGACACGCCGTGGCGGCAAGTTGAAGCGATGCTGATCGAAGCCGCCCAACGCACCACAGGCATACTCCATGCGCCGGCACCCCGGGTATTCCAGACCGCACTCTCCGACTACTACCCTGAATACCGTCTGGTCGCACAAGCCATACCCAGCGAGCCGCGCCCGCGGGCTGAAATCATGAGCATGCTTCACGCCAATATTCAGGACGTGTTCAACGAGTACGGCGTGCAGATCATGTCACCGCACTACATGATGGATCCGGCATCCGAGAAAATCGTAAAGCCGGAAGACTGGTATAAATCACCGTCGAAACCGAAAAAATCATGAGTCAGCCGAAGTCGCCGGCCTACACGGCACAAGAAGCGCTCACGCGCCTCAAGGAAGGAAACGCGCGATTCATTGCCGGCAACGCCAGCTTCCAGACCGTGTAGAAAGATGTGCACGCAGAACTGACAAAGGGCCAACAACCCTATGCCACGATTCTGGGTTGCAGCGACAGCCGGGGTCCTCCCGAGCTGGTGTTTGACGCAGGATTCGGAAAACTGCCCGTGATCCGCGTCGCCGGCAATGTCCTCGGGCCGTCGATCATGGGTGCCCTGCAGTACGCCGCTGCAAACCTGAAAACGCCGCTTTTTGTCATTCTGGGTCATGACCATTGCGGAGCAGTGCATGCAGCACTGTGCAAAAATCGTCAAGCCGGCCGGGATCGAAGCTCAGTAAAGACTGAACCGTTCCGGCCGGAACGGTGACAGGTCAATACGCGGTGTTCGATCAGCGACGAGATCCGCCACCAACTGGCCGGTGACCGGCGCCGACATCAGTCCCCAGTGACCATGACCGAAGGCAAACAGCACCTGCCGGTGCCGAGGCGAACGGCCGATGACCGGCGAGGAATCCGGCGTTGACGGACGCACGCCCATCCAGCGGCTGTAATTCTCCACCTTGATGCCGGGAAACATGCCTTCTGCCAGCTTCGCAAGCGTTTCCGCACGTGCCCAGTTAGGCGCAGCATCGGCGGCCTGAAACTCGGAGGTGCCGGCGATGCGCAAGCCACCTGCCATCGGCGTCGCAACAAATCGCGACTCACCGTCGGTAACCGGACAGTGTTGTGCGGTTACGGCGCCGGGAATTTCGATGTGGTAACCACGTTCCGGCGCCAGCAGCACCTTGGTGCCGAGTTTTGCCGCGAGTTTGGCCGAGGCATAACCCGCCGCGATGACCACGCACTCGGCAGTCAGTACCACATCGTCGGTATGCAGTTGCACGCCAGCGCCTGCATCACAGCGAATATCCGTTACGTTCGCACGGATGAGCATACCGCCCTTGTGCTTGAAATGCGCAGCCAGCGCCTGCACCACACCCTGCGGGCTGCGCACATGCGCATTGTCCAGCAGGTTAAAACCCCAGCGGTAGCCTGGCGAAAGGCCGGGCGCGAGTTCACGGATTTTGTCGGCATCGACCAGTTCCATGGCGCACCCGTTGTCAGCACGCAAACGGCGCCCGAACGCGCTGGCCTTGAACCCGGCTTCGGTTTTATAGACATGCAGCATACCCTCACGCCGCAGCAACTCCGGTGCACCGGCAGCGCCCAGCAGGTCAACGTACGCATCAACCGACGGCGCATTGAGTGATCGCAGAACGGCTGCCGCGCGCTGCACCCGGTCAGGGTTGCAGGCGCGCTGGAAATGCAGGAACCAGGGCAGCATGAACGGCAGTTGACGCCAGGACAGCGTCAGCGGCCCCAGCGGATCACTTAGCCACTTGGGAACCTGCTTCAGTGTGCCAGGCATGGCCACGGGCACGATTGAACCTGGCGCCACCGACCCGGCATTTCCAAAGGAGGTCCCCTCGCCCGGCGACTGACGATCAACTACAGTGACCCTGTGGCCTTCGCGCTGCAGATATATCGCAGTCACGATGCCCACGATGCCCGCGCCGATTACGGTGATCTCTTTCACTGCGGAATTTTCCTCTGCTATTTAAACTGTAGTGCCGATAATGCTGCCAATGCTACAACACAAGCGCGATCGCAAACGCAAACGCAATTAATTGTTTCTAAAAACAAAATTCAATCACCCCGTGCTTCTCGTAAAATACGACGCCATGAAACCGGAAACACCCGTAGCTGCCTATACGCCGATGATGCAGTAGTGTATGTGCCAAGGCTTTCACCTTTTTTTTGCTCTTGCTACCCTTTTTACTACCCCATTCGCTGCTCTGTTAGCGCGGTCGGCAACCCTCCCGCAGCATGCGCCCGTTGCCCGAACGTAAGGGCCATCGCCAGAACAGTGATCACAGCCGCGACAACCAGCTTGCTGGTGCGCTCCGGCACGTCCTCCTGCTGGCACTTGATGCAGTAACAATCAAACTCATGCTTCATTCTACGTTCAGCCTGCGCATTTGCTCTATCTGTTCAAACAGTTTCTGCGCAGCCAGTCTGGCAGTAGCGTCTTGCGCTGGAGTAAGCAACTCAAGACGTATCCCTTCTCGGCCGCCTACATAGGCCGGACCGCCGACATCGAAGTCATATTCCGAGCCGTCATCGTTGATTGCTAAATGCGCGTCTTTTGTTAGATCGTCACCGACCAGCCTAGACAGGTGCGCCCACGTCCAGCATCGCTGTAGGTCACTGCGGTCGTATTCCTCGATGAGCATGAGCATGGCATCCGTGTCCCCACTCTCAGCGGCAATTGTCAGCATTCGCTTCATGCACTTCCCCTTTTGTTTTTCAGTGTGTTTCGATCATGCCAAGCGAGTGACCGATCGGCTTTGCTCTACACGCCAACCGGTTGACTTTGCGCGCCATCACGCGGCCGGCAATACCGTGTTCGCATTTTGGGAATTGACGCGCCGCAGAAGGTGCGGCCGTTGCACGACCGCTTGGGTCGGAAATTGTTCAATGGCGCCACTAGGGTTTCGCAAATCGGCGCCTACACCGGCATCAGGAAAAGTGAACTCACTACCGCACGCAAGCAGATCGAAGACCTGATTGGGCTGCAGGATTACCGCAAGGTCTAGGAGAAAACGCGAAGAAGAAACGCTGAGCACGGCGGTAGCCGCTGGCCGGGCATCACATCCAAAGCATGATGCTCAGGGCTTGCAGTCGGCTAGGTAAACCTTGAAGGCAGCTCCAGAGCGGAGATCCATCGCCCAACCGTTGAAAAGCCCCATTTTCTTAAAGCGCATAGCTAGAAGATGGGTGCGTAATACCCCCTCTGAGCCGAGAGCGCCAAATTGGATATAGAACCTCACCTTATCCTTAGCCGTCGTTACGGTGCCGGAGGTGAAGTGGTTAACACTCGGCTTCCAAAGATTGGGATTCAACCCTGCCAGCCGCGCCCTTCCCTTGCTGATGATCTCTTTGTAGACGGGCGAATATGAATCAGCAGGCCAGTTGCAGACATCACCCCCAGCCGTCTGCGCGATTGCCTGCGATTCTTCGGCAATCGCGTGATAAGTCGCCAAAACATCTGCCACATGGGCCTCCTCGACGTATTCACGGTAAGAAGGCAGTGCCAACGCTGCGATGATGCCAATGATAGCCACTACGAGCGAAAGCTCGATAAGCGTGAATCCGCTCTGCCGGTGCAAAAGCCCGTTACGCGGGATCATCGGGCACCCCCACCATTGACGTTGCCCCAATACTCATAAGCACTCAATAGCTTGCCCTCAAGGGAATAAGTCGGCGGCTGCGCAGTGGTATCAATCGGGGTGTAACGGATTAATCCAGCCAACGTCAGGTCAGGAAGTTCGGTAGGCAACTTCCCCTGCTCCTTCAGGTAACCATCGACCGAGGCCTTTGCTCTGACCATCAGCGTTTCCAGATCCTGACGCTGGTGGACAGGGTCTATTTCATGCACCTTGCCGTGCCAGGTCCAAAGACAGGCTGCGGCAATCCATAAAATGAATAGCCGATTATTGATAATCACATCCCACAAACTGGAAGAGACCGCTGGGACGGCTGTTTGCTGCTCAATTTTGGAACGCTGCTTGTTCATCGAAACACCCTAATAAATTAAGAAATGTTATTTCTATTTTTTTTAAACAGTGGAGTTCAGAACGCACTTTCTGAATACTATCCGGAATACCGCTTAGTCGCGCAGACCGTCTCCAGCGAGCCGCACCCAAGTTCCAAGGTCAAGAGCATGCTGCACACCAGTATCCAGTACGCACTCAACGAGTACGGGGTGCAGATTTTGTCGCCGCACTACATGATGGTTCCGGCCACTGAAAAGATCGTCAAGAAAGGCGAATGGTATCGAACTCCCGCTCAAAAATTCTGAATGACAACCTAAATTCTGGTTAGAAGGGCATCCAGATGCTTTAGGGCCAATTCAAACTCATAGTCTGCCACTGCAGCAGCTATCGGCCGCATCTGACTTTCAATCACGGTATTCCGCGCGAGTTCCATTAATGCATCCACGGTATCCGCCGCCTCACCATCACTTTCGGCCAGTTGCGTCCGGAGCTTGCCGATCATTGACCGCATCCTGTCGGAATCCGGAACCGGCAGCGGGTCCTTGACATCATTCGAGGCCGAATCGATTGCGAACTTGGCACTGATCCGGTCAATCACATCCAGCAACTCGGATTCAGCCGCTACAAGAACGGATGATAAGTCGATGGATTCTCCACCGGAAAAATGCGCCTCCAATCCAGCAGCATGACCCGCAAGCGAAATCGCGCCGATATTTCCGGAAAGCCCTTTGAGGGTATGTGCCTCGCGCGTCGCAGTAACCAAGTCACTACTCCCCAAAGCCTTGCGGATACGATCAAAGACACCTGACTGGGTTTCGCAGAAACGTTGCAATATCTTGCGCAAGAGTTTCCTGCTGCCTCCCATTCGAGCCAGCGCGTTCGCCAGATCAAGCCCGGGGATATCAGGAAAATCTTCCCCCTGCTTTTGCTCCCTCGGCGCAGCCTGCAGCGGCTCCGGATTTGCGGGCCTGACCCAACGGTCGAGCGTCAGGAATAATTGAGTGACATCAATCGGTTTGGCGATGTGATCATTCATGCCGGCAGCCATGACCTTTTCGCGATCACCGGCCATTGCGTTCGCCGTCATTGCCAGTATCGGTAAAGTAGCAAACCCGGGCATAAGCCGGATCTGGCGTGTAGCTTCATAGCCATCAAGAACCGGCATCTGGCAATCCATCAACACGCCGTCATAGTTCCCGAACGGGACTTTGGCAACGGCTTCGGCGCCATCGTGAGCGATATCCACCTTCAATCCGGCATCCTGCAGGATTTCCAAGGCCACCTCCCTGTTCACCGGGTTATCCTCGACCAACAGAATATGAGCCCGCCTGATGCGCTTCAAAGCCTCCAGGTGGGTGGTATTACGCTCTTTCTTTCTGGATTGAGATACAACCTCCTTGCCCAGCGCATTCAAAATGCTGTCGAGCAAAGTTGAAGGACTGACCGGCTTCACCAGAACGCCGTCAATCTTCACCGACTCAGCCCTTAACAATAATTCGTCGCGACTGTAAGCAGTCACCATGACAAAAGCAGGGGTCTTCGAGATAGTATTGCTGGCCCGGACCATTCTAATCGCCTCGACGCCATCAACTCCAGGCATCATCCAGTCCATCAAAACCAGGTCATAAGGTCGCCCTTCAGACTGTGCACCCTCCAGCAGACGTATCGCCTCAATCGCACCGGAGACGACATCAGC
>CAIZLW010000099.1 GCA_903933915.1 uncultured beta proteobacterium
CAAAGGACTGGCCGCAGCTCAATTTCATCTGTTACCACTCGGCATTCCGCTTCACCGGCGGCGCGTACAAGGTGGGCATGGAGCAGTTCGAGCAGACCGGGCGTATCGACTGGGTGACCGACCTGTGCGATATCCCGGAGAAATTCGGTGTGCGCAACGTTTATGGCGACGTCGGTCAGCTGTTCGCGCAAAGCACCGTGGCCGAACCGCGGCTGTGCGCGGCGATGATGGGGCAACTGGTCAAGGGCCTCGGCGCGGATCGTATTGTGTGGGGCACGGACGCGGTCTGGACCGGTGCGCCGCAATGGCAGATCGAAGCGCTGCGCCGTCTGGAAATTCCGGAAGACATGCGCAAGAAGTACGGTTTCGCGTCCCTGGGTGCGGCGGACGGTCCGGTGAAAAAGGCCATCTTCGGCGAAAACAATGCACGGATTTACGGAGTGACCGCGCAGCATCGTGCATCGCTGGTGAATGACCGGTTTGCGCTGGCGAAGCAGGCGTACGATCGTGAGGGTGGTGATCGCACCAACATGGCTTATGGGTATGCGGTGAAGAAGACCTGATCGGTTGGAGATGAGGTTAATGACGGCGCGGAGATTCCGCGCCGTTTTTTTATTTGATTTGACCGTAAGTGCGTGAATACGAATTACCGTCATTCCGGCGCACGCCGGAATCCAGGGTGTGCTTGGCAGCAGCTTTGCGCTTCAACTTCAAAGGCAACTTCGCCGGGGGTAGCCCGGCAGCTAGTCACTTTTCTTGTCCCGCCAAGAAAAGTAACCAAAAGAAGGCGACCCCGGCTCGCCGGTCCTTCGGACTCCCCTGTGCTGCTCGCCAAGCCGGGCGGCTGCGGAACTCGCCCTCGCAAACTGCGCGAGGGCTCAGACAGTCCTCGCCGACTGCCCCCCCCGGCTTGACTGCGCTGCTCGGCGGCTCACAGGGGGAAGTGGTTAGTCTGTCCTTGTTTCCAGTTCGAAATTTTGTGTCATCGAAGTGATTCTCTTACTAACTGGGTAGGGTCCGTGCTTAGTGCAGTCCAGTCCGCAATGCTTGGGTGAGTTGCGACGAGTACCTTCAAACCTTGGGTATTAGAAAATACCTGACTGCGCCAACGTCTATTGTTGTTCTCAACAAACTCACCAATCATCTTGTTGGCATAAACTTTCTTTCGTACATAATTGCCCGCGGTTTTTCCAAAGCAGAGAATGACTCTTGGATGTAACCGTTCGATTGCATGTGCGTGGAATGACCAGCATTGATCGGCGAGTGATGACATGTTGCTTTTAAGGTCGCCCTCACGACGTGAGCGCACGAACACTAAATTGCTGCAAGGGACGTTCCCTGGACTGACACCAAGTTCGGTGAACAAATGCAAAACGCGAGGAGCCATCCCGTAAGTGCCCGGGGGCGCCTTTTCCCATGACTCGTCGCGGTATGCGCTCCAGTCTGCGGCTTTAGTGTGCAGAACTGTCTGGGTGTGGCTCTCTATAGTATCTGCTTCATGGTCGGCGGGATCGCCGCCCGGATTGACGCCGAGTACATATAAAGCGGATGGAGCTGAGAACGCGTTGCGACCTGAGTAAAAAACCTTCCCAGATTTCGCGAGTAAGTTTACGGGAATTTTTTCCGAGAACGACTCTATCGTGAGCGTGGTTGTGTTCATGACACTGAACTAACTCTGTTGGTTGATTTGTGCCAGCCAAGCATCTTTTAAGGGTCTACCGGGCATCATTAGCTCGCTCGGGAACGCCTCCGGATTTCGCGAATCACCGCCGCATTGTCGAGTTCGGCTTCGCCGGCTTTCATGCAGCCTTCGACGATGTCGGTGTAGGTGCCGGCTAGCGGCAACTGTTGCTGCAGGCGCTGTGCGAGTTCGAGCATCAGCGAAAAATCCTTCAGCGTTTGCGCGATCTTGCCGTGCGGCGTGAAGTCGCCGGCGATCATCTTGTCGCCTTTGACGTCCATGATCTGCGAGTAGGCGGCTGAATCCCGCGCGACGGCGAGGAAAGGCGTCAGTGGCAGGCCCATGCGTTCGGCGAACACCAGACCTTCGGCCAGTGCGGCGCGGTTGATGCCGAGGATCAGGTTGATCGCGAGTTTGGCGCGGCCGCCGTTGCCGGCGGCGCCGAGGTGGTGGCGGCGCGGGCAGATCGCTTCGAGCACATCTTTGACCGCTTCGGCGGCCGCAGGATCGCCGCCGACCAGTCCCAGCGCGTCGCCGCGCGCGGTCTGGTCGCTGGTGCCGGAGACCGGCATTTCGACGAAGCGCAGGCGTTGCGCGGGCAGGCGCTGCGCCAGTGCGGCAATGCGGTCGGGGTCGCAGGTGCTGACGCAGATCGCGGTCAGCGTCGGGGCACCCCCCCCAAGGGGGCTTCCTTCGGGGCGCGCGGGCAAGGCGGCGAGCAGCGCGTCGCAGGTCGTTTCGGCCTGTTCGGTATTGAAGACCGCCAGCACCAGGGTGCGGCAGTTAAGCGCCAGTTCATCCAGCGATGCCGCGGAGCGGCCGCCCATGGCGCCGAGTGCCGCGGATTTGGCGGGATCGATGTCGTAGCCGACGACGGCATGGCCGGCCGCGAGCAGGCGTTTGGCGCAAGCGCTGCCCATCAGGCCGCAACCGACGATACCTACTGGAGAAACGTTCATTTTGGAGATGTCCCGCGAGTGAAATAGAGGCGCAATTATAGGAGGCCCGCCCTTTAGCGAGGCGCTATAATCCCGCCTCCCGCCGGCATAGCTCAGTTGGTAGAGCAACCGCCTTGTAAGCGGTAGGTCGTCTGTTCGATTCAGACTGTCGGCACCACTTCTGCTGCTGCAGAGACTGTGCAGACAACGGCGGGATTGTAAAATAATCCAATATAATCAATGGGTTATAAGTATTCCACCCGGCAACGGGTGGCGGCTGTCCTGTTGTGGCGTTATCGCCTTGAATTTTTTGGCGGCAGCGCTATCTAACAGGCCACAAAAAACGCGCGGCCGCAGAACGGGCGCGCAACGCAACGGAGAGAGTCATTGATTAACGTCGAACACCTGGTCAAGGCTTTCGGGCCAAAACTGGCGGTGAATGATGTGTCGTTCAGCGTCGAACGCGGCGAAGTGTTGGGCTTTCTCGGCCCCAACGGCGCCGGCAAGTCGACCACGATGCGCATGATCACCGGCTACTACCCCCCGACTTCGGGCCGCATTCTCGTCGGCGGCCATGACATGGTCGAAAATCCGATCGCAGCCAAGCGGCTGATCGGCTACCTGCCGGAAAACGCGCCGGGTTATGCCGACATGACCGTCAACGGCTTTCTCAATTTTTGCGCCGAACTGCGCGGCCTGCAGGGCGACGCCCGCAAGCGCGCGGTGTATCGCGCGGTCGAGCTGTGTTTCCTCGAAGGCGTGCTGTATCAGTCGATCGACACGCTGTCGAAAGGCTACAAACACCGCACCTGCCTCGCGCAGTCGCTGATCCATGACCCGGACGTGCTGATCCTCGACGAGCCGACCGATGGTCTGGACCCGAATCAGAAACACGAAGTGCGCGGCCTGATCAAGCGCCTCGGTGAAAACAAGGTGGTGATTTTTTCGACGCACATCCTTGAAGAAGTCGAAGCCGCCTGTTCGCGCGTGATCATCATCGACCGCGGTCGCATCGTCGCCAGCGGCACGCCGGCGGAACTGAAGGCGCGTTCTCCCGAAGGCAAACTCGACGAAGTGTTCCGTGCGATCACACTGCCGGACACCGTCAAGCACGAGGTGCAAGCATGAACGCCTGGGCCAACATCCGTACCATCATGAAACGCGAGCTGTCGGGTTACTTCACCTCGCCGATCGCCTACGTGTTCCTGGTGATTTTCCTGCTGCTGACCGGTTTTTTCACGTTCACCATCGGCAACTTCTTCGAACGCGGTGAAGCCTCGCTGGTGTCGTTTTTTACCTGGCACCCGTGGCTGTACCTGTTCCTGGTGCCCGCGGTGGGCATGCGTTTGTGGTCGGAAGAGCGGCGCCTCGGCACGATGGAACTGCTGCTGACCATGCCCATCACCAGCTGGCAGGCCATCGTTGGCAAGTTCCTCGCGTCGTGGCTGTTCCTTGCGCTGGCGCTGGCGCTGACCTTCCCGGTGGTGATTACCGTCAACTATTTCGGCGATCCCGACAACGGCGTGATTTTCTCCGGCTATATCGGCAGCCTGATGCTGGCCGGTTCCTACCTCGCGGTGAGCTGCATGACTTCTGCGCTGACGCGCAACCAGGTCATCAGCTTCATCCTGTCGGTGATGATCTGCCTGTTCCTGATCCTCGCCGGCTACACGCCGGTCACTGACCTGCTGACGCGTTTCGCCAGCCCGGTGGTGGTCGAGGTCATCGCCGCGTTTTCGGTGATGACCCACTTCGAAGGCTTTCAGCGCGGCGTGCTCGACACCCGCGACGTGGTGTTCTTCGCCTCGGTGATCGGTTTCATGCTGTTCACCACTGGCGTGATCATCCGCAACCAGCGTGCTGGATGATGTTACGGAAAATCAGATCATGAAAAACAAGAATCTTGAGACCCTGATGTATTCGGCCGGCGGCATTCTCGCGCTGGCGCTGATCCTGGTTGCGGCCAATTTCATTTTCAGCGCGCTCAATGCCCGCGTCGACCTGACCGAAGGGCGTGTTTACACGCTGTCCGAAGGCACGCGTTCGATCCTCGCCAAGCTCGAAGCGCCGGTGAGGATCCGCCTTTATTACTCGCAGGGCAGCACCGCAGTGCCGCCGGGTCTGAAGACTTTCGCCGGCCGCGTCGAAGATGTGCTCAATGAATTCAAGGCGGCGTCGAACGGCAAGGTCATCATCGAGAAGTTCAACCCCGAGCCCGACTCCGACGCTGAAGAATCCGCCGCGCTGGACAACGTCGAAGGACAGATGACCAACACCGGCGAGAAGTTCTACCTCGGCCTGTCGGTGTCCTTCCTCGACCAGAAGGCTGCGATCCCGGTGCTGACGCCGGACCGCGAGCGCCTGCTCGAGTACGACATCACGCGCTCGATCTCGCAAGTCGGTCAGGCGAAAAAGTCGGTGATCGGCATCATGAGCAATTTGCCGGTACTCGGCCGCTCGCTCGATCCGGTGAAAAAACAGCAGCCGTCCGATCCGTGGGTGCTGGCTGCGGAATTGAAGCGCATATTCGACGTGCGCAAGGTGGATCTCGCCGCGACCAAGATCGATGACGACATCAAGGTGCTGCTGATCATCCATCCGCGCGACATCATGGAGCCGACTGAATACGCCATCGACCAGTTTGTGCTGCGCGGCGGCAAGGTCATCGCGTTCATCGACAGCTATGCCTACTTCGACCAGCAGCCGGATCTGCAGAATCCGTTCGGCGGCAATGCGGCCGGGCAGTCCAATCTGATGACCTTGTTCAAGGCCTGGGGTGTGGAGTCCAGCCAGGGCAAGGTGGTGGCTGACCTGACTTTCGCCAGCGGCGAAGGCCCGCGCCTGCTGCCGACGCTGCTGTCGCTGAACAACGAAGCGCTGAATATGGACGACGTGGTGACCAGCCAGGTCGGCACGCTGCTGATGCCGTTCAGTGCCAGCTTTGCGGTGAAATTGCCGGAAGGTCTCAAGCAGACCACGCTGGTGCACACCTCGAAAAACTCGATGCTCGCCGATCTGATCATCGCCACGCTGTCGGGTGAGCCGTCGACCCGCGGCTTCCAGCCTTCGGGCCAGGAAGAGCCGCTGGCGTTCCGCCTGACCGGCAAATTCAAGACCGCGTTCCCCAACGGTAAACCCGCCGACCCCTTCGCGCGCGGCAAAGCGGTGGATCCGGCGCAGTTCGAAGCCGACCGCAAGTCGCACCTGCGCGAAGCTGCCGCTGAAAACACCGTGGTCATCGTCGGCGACGTCGACATGCTGACCGACGGCGCCGCGGTCGAGATCCAGGAGATGTTCGGCCAGCGCGTCGCCGTACCGCGCAACGGCAATCTGGCGTTTGCGCAAGGCCTGGTCGAACAGATGGCCGGCGACAGCGCGCTGATCAATCTGCGCAGCCGCGCCGCATTCAGCCGACCGCTGACGGTGATCAAACAGATGGAAGCGCGGGCGCAGGAAACCTACCTCGGCAAGATCAAGGCGCTGGAAGACACGCTCAACCAGACCACCGAGAAGCTGCAGGCGCTGCAGAAGGGCAAGGCTTCGGGCAGCGCCACCGGCGGCGCGATCCTGACGACGGAGCAGCAGGCCGAGCTGGAAAATTTCCGCAAGAAGTCGATCGAGACGCGCAAGGAACTGAAGGATGTGCGCAAGACTTTGCGTGAGGAAACCGAAACGCTGCAACTGCTGACCAAGATCATCAATATCGCCTTGGTACCGCTGCTGGTGATGGTGCTGGGTGTCGGACTGGCGATCGTCAAGCGCCGTAAGGCCCATGCAAGGATTCGTGCGTCATGAACCGTAAACAGTTTCTGTGGTTGATGCTGGTTGTCCTGCTGCTCGGCGGTGTGAGTATCGCGCTGTTCTGGCAGGACATCACTTTGTACCGCGACAGCGGTGCGAAAATCGGCGCCCGGCTGATGCCGGAGCTGAAAATCAGCGATGTCGCGAAGCTGCGTCTGCAGGATGCCGACAAGGAAGTGACGCTGGCGCTGAAGGATAAAGTCTGGCGGGTCGAGCAGCGCGGCGGTTATCCGGCGGATTTTGCCGAAATCAGCGGCCTGATCCTGAAGCTGCTGGACGTCAAGGTGGTGCAGACGGAACCCGTCGGTGCCAGCCTGCACCCGCGCTTGAACTTGCTCGCACCGGATAAGGCGGCCAATGATAAGGGCGCGAAGGAAGGCACCGGCACGCTGATGGAACTGAGCGATGCCTCCGGCAAGGTGCTGGTGAGCCTGGTGCTGGGCAAGGTGTCGCTGAAAAAGGACCCGATGAATCCGCTGCCCAACGCCAAGGACGGCGTGCCGGCGGGCCGCCATGTGCTGGTGGCCGGACGTGGCGACAGCGTCGCCGTGGTCTCCGACCCGCTGGAAAAAGCGGTGACGGCACCCGGCGCCTGGGTCGCCAAGGATTTTTTCAAGGCTGACCGCATCCGAACGCTGCAGCTTGCGGGTGAAGGTGCGTCGTCGTGGAAAATCGCGCGCGACGAGGAGTGGGGTCAGTGGAAGTTTGCCGCGGGCGGCGGCCAGCTCCATCCGAGCGCCGCAGTGACGGCGACCAATGCACTGGGCAGCCTGGCCTTCAGCGACGTGGTGATTGATGACAAGGCTGGCGCCGGCAAAGCCGCCGTGCTGACCGCGGAGACGTTCGACAATCTGACCTACACCGTCAAACTGGCGCCGCTGGCCAATGGCGACTTTGTGCTGCGTTACACCGTCGCCGGCACGCCGCCGAAAACGCGCAAGCCGGAAGCCAAGGAGAAGCCGGAAGACGTGGCCAAGCTCGACAAGGATTTTGCCGACAACCTGCAGCGTCTCGAGGCGCGGGTGATGCTGGAGCAGGCGCGTTCGCAGTGGGCTTATGTGGTGCCGGGAAAAATGGCCGCGCCGCTGCTGATGAAGCGTGAACAAATGGCGGTACCGGGGCGCTAGATTTACTGTCAACGATGACGCAGGCCCTTTCGCGACGCCTGCATCATCCTGTTGTTTTCATTGAATGTTTTTCTTGGTGCCGGGGTTATACTGGACCCATGAAGCAGCTCATCGCCATTGCTGTCTTTCTCGCCGTGCTGCCCGGTTGCACCACCACGCTGTATGGCAGTCAGACCAGCGGCGGCGGATCCAACACAACGACCACCGGTAGCAGCGTGCGCGGCAGTCAGCAAATCGGCAATGCACGGTTGAGCGACTCCTTTGGTGCGCCGCCGCCGGCTGGGATGCAGGGCGGCCAGGTGACGTTTTCGAATAATGCGTCGGCCGTGCTGTTTGTCGGAATGGCGATCGCCGGTCTTGCCGAGGTCACCGGCAACTGGTTCAGCAAACCGCAGGAGCGCCGCGAACCGCTGGCGCCCGGCGGCATTTCACATACCTGTTCCTGTTATGGCTGGAGTCCCGAATTATTGACTCCCGCTCCCGAGCCGCAGTAACTTGCGGTGTTATTCCAATAATTCCAACCGCATTGCGAGCCCCGTCATGAGCAATACCAAAGTACCGGAGTCCCCCGTTTTTCCCGCCGGGAAAAAATGGGAATTCAAGAAGCGTCCGGGAATATACGAGTCGGACATCACCGCGATGGTGCGGGGCATGCTGCAGGACGAATCGATCAGCGCCG
>CAIZLW010000100.1 GCA_903933915.1 uncultured beta proteobacterium
CCCCCCCCCCCCAAAAAAAAGATTGGTCCCGGCTGATTGCCTATTAAGGCGCCGTCCAATTGCCTATTGGCAACTCGCTGATGGATCAGAACGACCGCGGCATGCCCAGAATATGCTCGCCGACGTAGGACAGGATCAGGTTGGTCGAAATCGGCGCCACCTGATACAGCCGCGTCTCGCGGAATTTGCGCTCGACGTCGTATTCCGCCGCAAAACCAAAACCACCGTGGGTCTGCAGGCAGGCGTTGGCCGCCTCCCATGACGCATCGGCGGCGAGCAGCTTGGCCATATTGGCTTCGGCGCCGCAGGGTTGTTTGGCGTCAAACAGTGCCGCCGCCTTGTAACGCATCAGGTTGGCCGCTTCGACGTTGACGTAACTGCGCGCGATCGGGAACTGCACGCCCTGGTTCTGGCCGATCGGGCGATCGAACACCACGCGGTCTTTGGCATATTTGGTGGCACGTTCGACAAACCAGTAACCGTCACCGATGCACTCGGCAGCGATCAGGATGCGCTCGGCGTTCAGACCGTCGAGGATGTACTTGAAACCCTTGCCCTCCTCGCCGATCAGGTTCTCGGCGGGGATTTCCAGGTTGTCGATGAACAGTTGATTCGTTTCGTGGTTCACCATGTTGCGGATCGGCTTGACTTCAAGGCCGTTGCCGATGGCGTCGCGCAGATCGACGATGAATATCGACATGCCTTCGGATTTCTTTTTGACTTCCGCCAGCGGCGTGGTGCGCGCGAGCAGGATCATCAGTTCGGAATGCTGGATGCGCGAGATCCATACCTTCTGACCGTTGACGACATATTTGTCGCCCTTTTTGACGGCGACGGTCTTGATCTTGGTGGTGTCCGTACCGGCGGTCGGTTCGGTCACACCCATCGACTGCAGCCGCAGTTCACCGGTGGCGATTTTCGGCAGGTATTTTTTCTTCTGTTCAGGAGAACCGTGGCGAAGCACCGTGCCCATGTTGTACATCTGGCCGTGGCAGGCACCGGAGTTGCCGCCGCTGCGGTTGATCTCTTCCATGATAATCGACGCTTCGGTCAGACTCAGGCCCGAACCGCCGTATTCCTCGGGAATCAGCGCCGACAGCCAGCCGGCATCCGTCAGCGCTTTGACAAAGGCTTCGGGATAACCACGCACATCATCAACCTGCTGCCAATAGGCGCTGTCGAACTGGCTGCACACCGCACGCACACCTTCGCGAATTTCAGCGTGCAGGCTTTGATCAATTCCAATGCTCATGGGAAGTTTTACCGGATATTAGGAAATTACAACCAATATTATAAGCGAGCACCGGGCGGAACCCTGCCCGGTGATTCACCGGAACAGCTTCCGTCCCGGACCGGAGGATGCCTTAGAATTGCCCCTTCATTGACGTTTCCGGAGGAGAACAACAATGCTGACTCGCCGCATCGCCATCGGGTCCCTGCTGATAGCCGCCATCGCCGGCTGCGCCGCACCGCAGGATACCGTCAAACAAGGCTATCTGTTTGCCGGAGGCCAGTATGTCGATACCAAAGCCGGACAGATCATGGCCGGCCAGATGTATGCCGAATACCGCATCCCCGCCAAAGTCACCAAGCCTTACCCGATCGTTATGATTCACGGCGCTGCGCAGACCGGCACCAATTTCACCGGCACGCCGGACGGTCGCAAAGGCTGGGCGGATTATTTTGTAGAACAAGGTTATGCCGTTTACGTGATCGACCAGCCCGCGCGCGGACGCTCCGCCGATGCCGGCAATGCCGGCGAGATTTCGCGCTTTTCGGCGGATGTGATTGAGAAGCGATTCACCGCAGCCGCGAAATTCAAGCTGTGGCCCAAGGCGGAACTGCACACCCAGTTCCCCGGCGAAGGCCCGAACAAGGGACTGCGCGGCGATCCGGTGTTCGACCAGTTCTACGCTTCCCAGGTGCAACTGCTGCGCCCCAACAGCATCAGCGAAAAACTGCTGCGTGACGCCGGCGCCGCGCTGCTCGACAAAATCGGCCCCGCAATCATTCTCACCCATTCACAATCCGGCCCCTTCGGCTGGGTGATGGCCGATGCGCGCCCCAATCTGGTGAAAGGCATCGTTGCTGCGGAACCGTCAGGCCCACCCTTCCGTGAAGCCGTGTTCGGCACCGCTGCCGCGCGCAGTTGGGGCGTCACCGAAACGCCGATGGCGTACACGCCGCCGGTTACCGACCC
>CAIZLW010000101.1 GCA_903933915.1 uncultured beta proteobacterium
GGATACCGCTCCGCATAACTTTTGCGGTCATGCAAGCGTGAGTCGATTTGTAGTTTCAACGGATGTTGAAACTCTTGATTATGGTGAAAAATTAGCCTATGATTTCACCCAATCAATAGCTTTCAACGGTTGCTGAAATCACTATGAACGCCGAACTCCAACAGATAGCGGAAGCCAAAACCATACTGCGCGAGCGTCTGGCGCGAGCCGCGTTTGAGTCCATCGGCGTTGCCGAAGCGCCGCCGCTCTCTGGCCTGCCGGGGCCGCGCAACCCGCACTTTATGTTGTCCGTGCAGGCAGGAAATGATCGGTGGCGGCTCGCCTGCAAAGTAGAAAGCCAGGTCCAGCCGCGCCAGGCGCGTACGCTGATCCTGGAAATGAAAGAGTATCTGGCTGGCTTGGCCGATCCCGAGGTCTATCCGGTCTTGCTGGCACCCTATCTTTCGCCCGAGTCGGCGGAAATCTGCCGGCAGGCCGGGGTGGGTTATGCGGATTTCGCCGGCAACTGCCATCTGACTTTTGGCACCGTTTTCATCGAGCGTTCGGGAGCGAGCAATCCGAAGACGGAAAAACGCGGGCTGCGTTCGATTTTTGCGCCCAAGGCTGCCCGG
The DNA here is from genome assembly GCA_903933915.1 of uncultured beta proteobacterium. GTDB lineage: Bacteria > Pseudomonadota > Gammaproteobacteria > Burkholderiales > SG8-41. Next base: position 612 of record CAIZLW010000101.1, read on the forward strand.
ATCATGCGCTGCCTGTTGCACGAACCCGGTCGCATCTGGCGTGTCAAGGAATTGGAAACGGCGGCAGGTGTCAGCCTCGGGCAGGTCAGCAACGTGCGCAAGGCCTTGCTGGATCGCGAATGGGCGGAGGCAAGAGCGGATGGTTTGATACTGCGACGCGCGGATGCCGTACTGGACGCCTGGCGCAATGCCTACGAAAAGCGCGGGGTCGAACGCAAGCGCTATTACACGATGCTGCATGGCGATGCACTTGAAGAACAGATCAAAGCCGCGTTGAACGCCGCCGGACAGGGGGAGCACGCGCTCCTGGCTTCGTTTTCGGCCGCGCAATGGCAGGCGCCGTTTGCGCGGTATCCGACGCAGCTGTTTTACGCCGATGATGTCGGGGAACCAATTCTGCAGCAGTGGCTTCAGCTGGAGCCGGTGACCAAGGGTGAAACCGTCATCGTCGAACGCCCCGCCGATGAAGGCGTGCTTGCAGATCGGGATGAGGCTGCGCCGGGTATCTGGTGCACCGGCCTGGCGCAAACCTATCTCGACCTCCACGCCGCCGGCGAGCGCGGCGCCGAGGCCGCCGAGCATCTGCGCCAGACGCGCATTGCGCCGCTTTGGCAGGTGGCGAATTGAATCTGCCGGATGTCGCCCGCGACTACGACGCCCGCGGTTCGGCGGCCGCCTATTCGGTGCTGATCGAACTGGGTCAGGTGCTCGGCGCTTACCGTCAAAAGTTCGTGATTGTGGGTGGCGCCGTGCCCTGGCTGCTGATGCCCAATGTGCGGCCGTCGCATATCGGCACGCTGGATGTAGACCTGAACCTGTCGCCGGAGGCATTGTCGGCCGGCGAGTATGCGACGCTGATCGAGAGTCTCGAAACGGCGGGCTACGAACGCGGTGTGGATGATCTGAAACCGTTTCAACTCAGGCGCTGGGTGCACCTGGATGAAGGCGAACCGATCGCGATCCTCATCGACCTGATGATGCCCGACGATGCGAAGACCCGTAAGAACCGGCCACCCCTGGTCGATGGTTTGCGCGTCATCGAGGCCAGCGGGGCGCGCGTGGCGCTGGATCACAACGTGGTGCGTCATATCGAAGGCCGGATGCCGGACGGCCGCAATAATTCGGTCGACCTGCTGGTGGCATCGATCCCGGCGTTCCTGGTGATGAAGGGCTATGCACTCATCGGCCGCGACAAGAAGAAGGATGCCTACGACATCTATTTCTCGGTAAGGAATTTCGATGGCGGGCCGATTGCGCTGGCGGAGGCTTGCAAGGAATTGCTGGCGGACGAATCCGTGACGACGGGGTACCGGAACATTGCCGGCAAGTTTCAGCATGAGGATGATTTCGGGCCGCAGACGGTAAAGGCATTTCTCGCCGAATCAGATGCGCTGGGGGAGATGACCGCGGAGCAGATTCAAGTCGATGCGTTCATGCAGGTCCGTGCCTGGCTACGAGCGCTTGGGCTCACGAGGGACAAAGCATGAGTGCCCTGGCGAAGTCCGGCTGTTGAAAGTTTGATAGCGCGCTCTACTGTCCGTCGTCCTGAGAGTCCACGCTTGCGCCCCAAATCGCGTCTTCCGAGAGTGTTCGTGCTGCTGATCGCTGCCTTTTTCGTCGTCCCGCCGGCGATCAGCGTCGCCCTTCACTCGCCCTCGACGGTGTCGTGGAGCGAAGCGGCGCTGACACCGACCGGCCTGTCGCCCGACCCGGCGAAGGTCAGAGAGCCGGTCGTCCAGGTTTTTGCCGCGCCGGCTTTCGGCCGCCGCGGCGCCTTCGGGGTGCACACCTGGATCGTCGCCAAGCGCACCGGCGCGCCGACCTTCACGCGTTACGATGTGGTCGGCTGGA
>CAIZLW010000102.1 GCA_903933915.1 uncultured beta proteobacterium
GCCACCATGATGAAAGCCGGCGTGCCATTGCTGCAAGCCTTTGAGATCGTCGGCAAGGGCGCCAGCAATGCGGCGGTCGGCAAACTGCTGACAGACATCAAGACCGATGTCGAGAGCGGTTCCAGCCTGACCCAGGCCTTCCGCAAATATCCCCTGTATTTCGATGCACTGTTCTGCAACCTGGTCGGCGCCGGCGAAGCCGCCGGTATTCTGGAAAGCCTGCTTGACCGCCTGGCGACGTACAAGGAAAAGATCCTCGGCATCAAGGCCAAGATCAAATCCGCCCTGTTCTACCCGATCGCGATCATCGTGGTGGCCGTGGTGATTACGGCCATCATCATGATTTTCGTGATCCCGGCGTTCAAGGAAGTGTTCAAGAGCTTCGGTGCGGATCTGCCGACGCCGACGCTGATCGTCATGGCGATGTCCGACTTCGTCGTCGCCAACTGGTTCATTCTGTTCAGCACCATGGGCGGCAGCATTTATGCATTCTTCTGGACCTGGAAACGTTCGGTGAAAATGCAGATGTTCATGGATCGCGTAGTGCTTAAAATTCCGGTTTTCGGCGATCTGATCCGCAAATCGTCGATCGCGCGATGGACGCGCACGCTGGCCACGATGTTTGCCGCCGGTGTGCCGCTGGTCGAGGCACTGGGCTCGGTAGCCGGCGCATCGGGCAACTATGTGTATTACGTGGCCACCAAGAAAATCCAGGCCGAGGTTTCGACCGGTTCGAGCCTGACCTCATCCATGCAGGGCACCGAAGTGTTCCCCAGCATGGTGATCCAGATGGCGATGATCGGCGAGGAAGCCGGCTCGCTCGACGCGATGCTCGGCAAAGTCGCCGACTTCTTTGAACAGGAAGTCGATGACACGGTCGAGGCGCTGGCCAGCCTGATGGAACCGATGATCATGGTGGTACTGGGCACGCTGATCGGCGGCATGGTGATCGCGATGTATCTGCCCATTTTCAAACTCGGCTCCGCCGTATAACCATGACGGCGCCGCAAGGCGCCGCTCCCTGCCCGGCGCGCATCCAGCATCGCCGCGACGGCCAACCCGTGAACAGCCAAAGCCGGCTCCAGCCATGATGACCGTATTGTCGAACCCGCCCGTTTTCGCCGCCTGCGCCGCCCTGCTCGGTCTGTGCGTCGGCAGTTTTCTCAATGTCGTGATCCACCGCCTGCCCAAAATAATGGAGCGGCAATGGAAAGCGGAATGCGCGGAACTCACCGGCCAGGAACCTGCGCCGCCTGAACGCTACAACCTGGTCGTGCCGCGCTCCGCCTGTCCGGCCTGCGGTCACCGCATCAGCGCACTGGAGAACATTCCGGTGTTGAGCTGGCTGGTGTTGCGCGGCCGGTGCGCCGGCTGCAAGGCCCCAATCTCCAGGCGTTACCCTGCGGTCGAACTGCTGACCGGCGCGTTGTCCGGCTACATCGCCTGGCACTTCGGTTTCGGCATGGCCGCAGCGGGTGCATTATTCTTCACCTGGTCCATGATCGCGCTGACCTTTATCGATCTCGACACGTTTTTTCTGCCTGACAGCATCACGCTGCCGCTGCTGTGGCTGGGCTTGCTGTTCAACATCAATGCCACCTACGTCAGCCTGTCATCGGCGGTAATCGGCGCGGCCGCAGGCTACCTCACGCTGTGGTCCGTGTACTGGGCATTCAAGTGGGCCACCGGCAAGGAAGGCATGGGCTACGGTGATTTCAAACTGCTCGCGGCGATCGGCGCCTGGCTGGGCTGGACCATGCTGCCGCTGACGATACTGCTGTCATCACTGGTCGGCGCCGTCATCGGCATCGGCCTTATCGTTTTCGCGGGCAGAGGGCGCAGTGTCCCGATTCCGTTTGGCCCCTACCTCGCCATCGCCGGCATGATTGCGCTGCTGCACGGGCCGGCCTTGACCCGCGCCTATCTCGGCCCCCTCTGATGACGTACTGCGTCGGCGTCACCGGCGGCATCGGTTCCGGCAAATCGAGCGCTGCGGCGCTGTTTGCCGAACTGGGCGCCGGCATTATTGATACCGACGACATTGCCCATGAACTGACTCGCCCGGGAGGTCTCGCGATGCCGGATATCACGACAGCCTTCGGCGCCGGCATCGTGGCCACCGATGGCAGCCTGGACCGGGCGGCGATGCGGAAACGTGTGTTTGCCGAACCCGCCCAGCGTAAGGTGCTGGAAGGCATCCTTCATCCGTTGATCCGCGCCGAAGCGCGGAATCGTGTGGCCAGCTCAACGGCCCCTTACGTCATGCTGGTGGTGCCGCTGCTGCTGGAAACCGGCGGTTATCCGGACCTGGTACGGCGGGTGCTGGTCATTGATTGCGACGAATCGCTGCAAATCAGCCGCACCATGCAGCGCAGCGGACTGACCGCAGAAGCGGTACAGGCAATCATGGCCGTGCAGCTGCCCCGACAGCAAAGGCTGGATCGGGCGGATGACGTGCTGCGCAACGACGGTGATATTGCCCGGTTGCGCAGCCAGGTGACTCTGCTCCATGACTGCTACCTGAAACTGGCGACTGCAGCCCAAAACCCGCAATGAATCAGCGCATTAAGCCTTTATTTTTTCCGGTTTTTGCCCGATACTCCGGCAACTGCATTCTTACCCTAATCCATCGGGCGCACCGGACGTGATTGTCTACGACCATCCACTGAGCGAGCGCGTGAGAACCCTGCTGCGCCTCGAGGATCTGTTCGAGCGTATCAACTACTTCGTCGGCAAACCCGATGGTGAAGAACATCATGTCGCGCTGCTGCTGATTTTCGAAATCCTCGAAGTCGCCAGCCGCGCCGACCTCAAATCCGACCTGCTGCAGGAACTCGAACGCCAGAAGCAAGTGCTGGAGGCGCTGCGCGACAACCCGGACATTTCCGAAGAGGCCCTGGAAAATGTGCTGTGGCAGATCGATCAGTGTTCTTCGCGGCTGTTCCAGGCGTCGGGAAAAGTCGGTCAGGAATTGCGCGAAAACGAATGGCTGATGAGCATCAAGCAGCGCACCGCGATACCCGGCGGCGTCTGCGAGTTCGACCTACCCTCCTATCACTACTGGTTGCAGCAGGAAACGGAAGTACGTCGCCACGATCTGCAGCAATGGCTGGCACCGTTCCTGCCCACACGCGATGCCATCGGCATCGTATTGCGCCTGCTCCGCGAGAGCGGCAAGACCACCACGCAGATTGCGCAGCAGGGGGTCTACCAGCAGATGATGGCGGGGCGCATGGCGCAGATGCTGCGCATCGGACTGTCGGGCGACTACGCCTGCATTCCCGAAATCAGCGCCAACAAATACGCGCTGAACATCCGCTTCACCACCCAGGAAGGCATGCAACGGCCGAAGGCGTCGGAAACCGACGTCGAATTTGAACTGACCTTCTGCAATCTCTGAACGATGGCCGGAAAAATTGTCGTCTGCCCGCAATGTGGCGCCAGCATCGAATGGAATCCCGAGAATCGTTTTCGCCCGTTCTGCTCCGAACGCTGCAAGATGATTGATCTCGGCGCCTGGGCAACCGAACGTTATCGCGTACCGGTGTCCGAAAGCGACGAATCTGAAGAACTGCCGACTGCAGACCCCGACTTCAAGCCAAATTAGCAGGAAGAAGTAACGGGAAGCCAGGCGCCGCGAATCATTGCAAGGCCGTGTGCGCCGTTGGCCAGCGCCTCTGCACGATCCGTTTCCTGCAATCCACCCAGCGCAAAAACCGGGATTCGTGTTGCGGAGACACAATCACTGAATCCTGCCCAGCCCAGCAACGGCACATCAGGATGCGTCGGCGTCGGCAGCACCGGACCGAGCACGGCGAAATCCGCTCCAAGCGTTTCCGCCCGGCGCAGTTCTTCCGCGCTGTGACAGGAAGCGCCGACCAGTGCGCATTGCGGTCGGGACAGCAGCGTATGCAGTTGCCGTGACGTCAGATGCACGCCGTCAGCACCGCAGCGTTGCGCGAGCCCGATATCGCCATTGATCAGCACGCGCGCGCCGGCGACTTTCGCCCGGCTCACAATCTCCCGCGCATAATCGGCAAAAACCTCGGCGGGCCAGTCTTTGCCGCGCACCTGGATCAGCCGCAGCCCGTTGCGCAGCGCGGCATCCACCGCAGCCAGCGCCCGTGGCCGTTCGGACGCGGCAAATCCGGTAATGCCATAGGTTTCAGGAATGGCCAGTGCATCCAGGATCGGACCGTTCGCCGGCAGCAGCGGCGCAACGTCTATCGACTCGATACGCTGCCACGCAAAGGCCTGCGCCTCGCGGCCATGCAGTTCACCGCGCCAGCCACGCACGCGGAAGAAATGCAGCCGCACATCAGCGTGTTCATAGTCGAATTCGCGGATCAGCCAGGGATAGGCCGCAGTGACGTCAATACCCAGTTCCTCATGCAGTTCGCGGATCAGCGCCTGCAGCGGCGTCTCGCCGGGTTCAACCTTGCCGCCGGGAAACTCCCAGTAGCCGGCGTAGACCTTGCCTTGCGGCCGCTGCGCCAGCAGGAAACAGCCGTCAGGCTGCTGCAGCACGGCAGCAACGACCGCAATGCGGTGGCGCCCCGTGGACGTACTCATCGGATTTATTTGCGCCGCGCGAGACGCGTGCGGCCAGCCCAGTCGCGGGCGAACTGCCATGCCACGCGACCGCTGCGCGAGCCACGGGTCAGCGCCCATTGCAGCGCGGCGTGTTCGACTTCGGCGCTTTTCACACCGGACACCTTGAAGTGCTCCAGCCAGACGCGGACGATGCTGAGGTATTCGTCCTGGTCGAAGGAATGGAACGAAACCCACAGACCGAAACGCTCCGACAGGGAAACCTTCTCTTCGCTGGTTTCGCCGGGATGGATCTCGTCGCCGACATGCTGGTATTCAAGATTTTCATTCATGAATTCCGGCATCAGGTGACGGCGGTTGGATGTTGCATAGACCAGGCAGTTCTCGGACGCTGCAGCGACCGAACCGTCGAGCACCACCTTCAGCGCCTTGTAACCGTGTTCGTCCGCCTCGAAAGACAGGTCGTCGCAATACAGCACAAAACGTTCGGGCCGGGCATGGATCAGTTCGACGATGTCCGGCAGATCAGTCAGGTCGCGCTTTTCGACTTCGATCAGGCGCAAACCGCGTGACGCATATTTGTTCAGCAGCGCTTTGACCAGCGACGACTTGCCGGTGCCGCGCGCACCGGTCAGCAGCACGTTGTTGGCAGGCAATCCTGCGACGAACTGGCGCGTATTCTGCTCAACCTGCGACTTCTGCTCGTCGATGCCATGCAGGTCGCGCAGATCGATGTGATGCACGTGATGTATGGGTTCCAGCGCCGCGCGCTCGCCCTTGCGCCGCCAGCGAAAGGCGATTGAAGCGTTCCAGTCCACTGTCACCGCCGGCGCCGGCAGTAGCTGTTCAAGGCGCGCCAGCACGGACTCCGCACGACCCAGCAGCGATGCCATGTCGGAGGGCGTGCTAATGGCCTTGGAATTATTCATAACTATTTGTTTTTTAACGGTTTTTAACTTCTGTAGTCGGCGTTGATGCTGACGTAGTCATGCGACAGATCGCAGGTCCAGACCGTTGTCGCGGCACGGCCGCGATTGAGCACAACGCGCACGGTAATTTCCGCCTGCTTCATCACGCGCTGGCCCTGCGCCTCGTCATACGACGGACTGCGGCCGCCGCGTTCGGCGACCAGCACGTCGTCAAGATATAGTTCAACGCCTTCGACTTCGAGGTCATTGATGCCGGCATAACCGATGGCGGCAAGAATCCGGCCGAGGTTGGGGTCGGACGCAAAAAACGCGGTCTTGATCAGCGGCGAATGGGCAATCGCAAATGCCACTTTGCGACACTCATCCTCGTCGCGGCCTGCTTCCACCTTGATGGTAATGAACTTGGTCGCGCCTTCACCGTCGCGCACGATGGCCTGCGCCAGCGTCGTCGCCACCGTCGTCACGGCATCGCGGAATGCCAGATATTCCGGGCTTTTCGCATCAGAGATTTCAGCCATCGCCGCCTTGCCGGTGGCGATCAGCATGAAACTGTCGTTGGTCGAGGTGTCGCCATCGACGGTAATCGCATTGAATGAATGCTTCGCAGCATAAGCAACCGCGGCCTTGACCAGCGGCTGACTGACTTTCGCATCGGTCGCCACAAAACCCAGCATCGTCGCCATGCCCGGATGAATCATGCCGGCGCCCTTCGAAATACCGGTCACGGTGACCGTGGCACCGCCGATCGAAAACTGCCGCGACACCGCTTTCGGCACCGTATCCGTGGTCATGATCGCTGACGCAGCGTCCGCCCAGGCATCCGCCTTCAGCGCCGCGATGCATTGCGGCAGGCCGGCGACGATGCGATCAACCGGCAGCGGCTCCATGATCACGCCGGTCGAAAACGGCAGCACCTGTGAAGCATTGCAGCCGAGCAGTTGCGCCGCATCGGCGCAGGTCTGACGCGCACGGGCAAGACCTTCGGCACCGGTGCCGGCGTTGGCCACGCCGGTATTGATCACCAGCGCACGCACGCCCTTACCGGGGTCGATCATCGACAGATGCTGGCGCGAAACAACGACCGGCGCCGCACAAAAACGGTTTTGGGTGAAAACACCGGCGACATGGGCGCCGTCATCAATACTGATCAGCAGCAGATCCTTGCGCCCCGCCTTGCGCACGCCCGCCTGCGTGATGCCCAGCCTGACACCGGCGACCGGCAGCAGTGATTTCGGATCGGGCGGATTCAGATTGACGGGCATGACGATCCCTCCAAACTCAGCTCAGCTTGCCGTGGCACTGCTTGTATTTTTTGCCCGAACCGCAGGGGCAGGGATCGTTGCGGCCGACTTTCTGACCGTCGCGCACGTAGGGCTGCACAGGGTCGCTTTCTTCCTGCGCCGCAGCCTCGGGCTCGGCAACGGCCGGCTCGGTCGTTCCGGTCAGCGCATCGGCGTGCTGGTACTGCACGTTCTGCAGCGCTTCGTGGTCCTCGGCCGCGCGCAATTCCTCCGCACTGCGGATCTGTACCGTCATCAACGTACGCGTGACGTCGGTCTTGATCATGTCCAGCAGCAGGGAGAACAGCTCAAACGCTTCGCGCTTGTACTCCTGCGTCGGATTCTTCTGCGCGTAACCGCGCAGATGTATGCCCTGACGCAGATGATCGAGCGCCGAGAGATGTTCACGCCAGTGCGAATCCACACTTTGCAGCATGATCGCGCGTTCGTACTGCCGCATCGCCGGCTGGTCGACCGAACCGGTTTTTTCAATGTAACGCGCGTGCGCCGCCTCGACCACGCGCTCGCGCAGCACGGTCTCTTCCATATCCGGACTGTTCTGCAGCCACTGCTGGACCGGCAGATCCAGGCCCAGTTCACCGCGCAGCACGGTCTCCAGTCCGGGAATGTCCCACTGCTCCTCAAGACTGCCCGGCGGCACATGCGTGGCCAGATGCCCGTTGACAACATCGGTGCGCATTGCGGCGATCGTCGCTGAAATATCGGAACTCTCGAGCAGCTCATTGCGCTGCTGATAGATGACCTTGCGTTGATCGTTGGCCACATCGTCATACTCAAGCAGATGCTTGCGCATGTCGAAGTTGCGCGCCTCGACCTTGCGCTGCGCGTTTTCGATCGATCGCGTCACCCACGGATGCTCGATCGCCTCGCCATCCGGCATTTTCAGCCGCTCCATGATCGCGGAGACGCGGTCGGAAGCAAAAATGCGCAGCAGCGAATCGTCAAGCGCCAGATAGAAACGGCTGGAACCCGGATCACCCTGGCGGCCGGAACGGCCGCGCAACTGGTTGTCAATCCGCCGTGATTCGTGACGCTCGGTGCCGATGATATGCAGACCGCCGGATTTCAATACCTGGTCGTGACGCAGTTGCCATTCAGCACGCAACGTGGCCACGCGCTGCTCGCGCGCCGCCGGATCAAGGCTTTCGTCGGCCAGCACGCGGTTGATTTCCGGCTCGGGGTTGCCGCCGAGCACGATATCCGTGCCGCGGCCCGCCATGTTGGTGGCAATGGTGATGACCTGCGGCCGGCCGGCCTGGGTGATGATCTCGGCTTCGCGCGCATGCTGCTTGGCATTGAGCACGTTGTGGGGCAGCTTCTCTTTCTGCAGCATGCCGGCGATGTACTCGGAGTTCTCGATCGAGGTCGTGCCGACGAGCACTGGCTGGCCGCGCTCGTAGCAACCGCGAATGTCATTGATGATCGCCTGGTATTTTTCCCGCGACGTGCGGAACACCTGGTCCATGCGGTCGTCGCGGATCATCGGATGATGCGTCGGGATGACCACCGTCTCCAGCCCGTAAATCTGCTGGAACTCGTAGGCTTCGGTATCCGCCGTGCCGGTCATGCCGGCAAGCTTGCCGTACATGCGGAAGTAGTTCTGGAAGGTAATCGTGGCGAGCGTCTGGTTTTCCTTCTGGATCTCCACGCTTTCCTTGGCTTCAATCGCCTGATGCAGCCCTTCCGACCAGCGACGGCCCGGCATCAACCGCCCGGTGAACTCATCGACAATGATGATCTCGTTGTCCTGCACGACATACTGCTGGTCGCGGTGGAACAAGCTGTGCGCCCGCAACGCCGCATTCAGATGATGCATCAGCGAGATATTGGCGGCGTCGTAGAGGCTACCGCCCTCAGGCAGCATGCCCGCCTGCGCCAACAGCGCTTCGGCGCGCTCGTGTCCGTCCTCGGAGAGGACGACCTGGTGGCCCTTCTCGTCGACCCAGTAATCACCCGGGTCTTTTTCATCCTTCTGCCGCACCAGCTTCGGCGCCACGACATTCATGCGCACGTAGAGATCGGTGGTGTCCTCCGCCTGACCGGAAATGATCAGCGGTGTGCGCGCCTCGTCGATCAGGATCGAATCGACCTCGTCGACGATGGCGTAGGCCAGCCCGCGCTGCACTTTTTCGGACAACTCGTAGACCATGTTGTCGCGCAGGTAATCGAAGCCGAATTCGTTGTTGGTGCCGTAGGTAATGTCGGCGCGGTAGGCTTCCTGCTTGAGCGTGTGCTCCATCTGCGACAGGTTGACGCCCACGCTGAGGCCGAGGAAACGGTAAATGCGGCCCATCCAGTCGGAATCGCGCTGCGCCAGATAGTCGTTGACGGTCACGATGTGCACGCCGGTGCCGGCGAGCGCATTGAGGTAAGCCGGCAATGTCGCCATCAGGGTCTTGCCCTCGCCGGTACGCATTTCCGCAATCTTGCCGCTATGCAGCGCAAGGCCGCCGACCAGCTGCACATCGAAATGACGCATGCCCATTACGCGCTTGCCGGCTTCGCGAACTACGGCAAAAGCTTCGGGGAGCAGCGCATCCAACGCTGCACGGCGACGGCGGTCGATATCGGCTGACTGCGCAGCCGCTTCGACAGCCGACTCAGGCGCTGCTACAGCCTGGCGAATGCGCTCGCGGAATTCTTCGGTCTTGGCACGTAACTGATCGTCGGACAGGGCCGAGATCTGCGGCTCCAGCGCATTGATGGCGCGTACTGTTCGCCGATATTGCTTGAGCAGCCGTTCATTGCGGCTGCCGAATACTTTCTTCAATAAACCGGTAATCATGAACTTCCCGAATAAAAAAGGGGTGGGATAATCCCACCCCCTTGCAATCCTTGCGTTTGGTGCAGCCGGTCAGCCGGGCAACTGCAGAAACCGCGCGGGGTTCAAAGCGGCACCGCGCTGGCGCACCTCAAAATGCAGATGCGAGCCTGTTGCGCGACCGGTCCGGCCAACATCGGCGATCCGGGATCCGCGGAAAACCACATCACCGACTTTCACGTATTTCTTCGATGCGTGGGCATAACGCGATATCAGATCGTTGCCGTGATCAATCTCGATCATATTACCATATTGAGGGTGAAACTCGGCGTAGACAACCACCCCTGCAGCCGCTGAAAACACCGGGGTGCCTTCCTCGGCCATGAAGTCGATGCCCTCATGAAATGCACGCTGGCCGGTGAACGGATCAATGCGCCAGCCGAAGTTCGAGGAATACCAGCCACCCTCGACCGGCAGCTTGGTCGGGATCAGTTTCTTGCGCGCGCTTTCCTGCGTATACATCGACTCCAGCAGGCCGAGTTTGTCGCCGCGGTCTTCCAGTTGGCGGGTCAACTCATCAATCTGCTGTGTAAAGTCGCTCAGCGAAAGGTTCTGGCTGGGAATTGAAGACGGCGCGCCGCCGCGCCCGGGCACCTCGTTGAACATCAGGTCCTGGGGCTTGAATCCGGCGAGTTTGGCCAGACGCTCGCCCAGAGTTTCGAGACGCAGCAACTGCGCCTGCATCTGACCCAAGCGGACAGCCATCGCATTCAGGTTATCCTGCAGGTAAGATTGGTTTTTTTCCTGCTGCTGGCGCTGGATGGAAACCAGCACGTCCCGCACATAGGGAATATTCAGTTCGGCGGCAAAACGCAGGATGCCGTAATTGAGCGCCCCGGCCAGCAAGATCACCAACCCGAACATGGCCATGCCTGAAGCAATCAGGTGCGGCCAGCCCAAAGTAATGGTCCGCGCCTTTGGCAGCTTCTCGGAAACCAGAATAATATTCATGGTCTACATCCCCTTTTCGCCATGTCCAACCGCAAACTAAGCGCCCTGATCGGCAACACCACGGGCTTATCAGCTCTCAATCGGACCATGCAGCGCATTGCTGCACTGCAAAGGCTATATGAAGTCTGCACGCCCCCTGAACTGATCCCGGCAAGCCGTGTGGTCGGAGACCGCGGCGGCATACTGATGATAGCGGCAGACAACGGTGCAATCGCGGCAAAACTGCGCCAGTTGGCGCCCCGACTGCTCAAGAATCTACAAAAGCAGAGGGCGCAGGTTACTGGAATTCACATCCAAGTTCAAGTTTTCCAGCCTGCCCGGCGGCCCGCGCCGGTGCCGAAAAAATCGCCATTAAGCATTGATTCTATTGAGTATTTTGAGAAATTGTCGCAGCGCATCAAAGATCCCGGTTTACGGTCTGCGCTGTCCAGATTCGCCGCCAGGCGGCGCGCCGGGGCCTGAACAGGCCGCGGCGTCGATCACCTTCAAACCACCATCAACAGCCGCTCCACGGCATAAAACGCCACCAGCGCCAGCGCAAAGGCCAGCGTGGCCAGGAAAACCCGCCACGCGAAACGCAGGTAGCGGGGCTCCCGGTACCAGGCATAAAGCCCCAGCGAAACCCCGATGGTGATCAGCGCGAGAAGGCCAAACAGGCGAAGCAGCAACATAGACTAGGGATGGGACTGCAGCGCCCGGACCTCAGGCCGCCTGCGGTTGCCAGGCGAGGAAGGCGGGAGCGTCCTCGATGCGGTCAAAACTGACGTATTCCCAGGCCTGCGGCTGCTCCAGCAGATGCCGCAGCAGCCGGTTGTTCATCGCGTGGCCGGATTTGTGTCCGCTGAAGGCACCGATCAGCGGATGCCCCAGAAGATAAAGGTCGCCGATGGCATCCAGCACCTTGTGTTTGACGAACTCGTTGTCATAGCGCAGGCCGTCGTTGTTCAGTACCCGGTACTCATCCATGACGATGGCATTGTCGAGGCTGCCGCCAAGGGCCAGCCCCTGCGAGCGCATGCTCTCAACGTCCTGCATGAAGCCGAATGTCCGCGCCCGCGCCACTTCCTTGACGTAGGAGGTGGAAGCAAAGTCGACCACCACTGTCTGCGCGCTGGCGTCGAACACCGGATGCGCGTAGTCGATGGCGAGTTCCAGCCGGAACCCGTTGTAGGGCTCGAAACGCACCCACTTGTCGCCGTCGCGAACCTCCACCGGTTTCAGAATGCGGATGAATTTTTTCGGGGCATCCTGCTCCTCGATGCCGGCGGACTGCAGCAAAAACACGAACGGACCGGCGCTGCCATCCATGATCGGCACTTCCGGCGCCGTGACATCGATCCAGACGTTGTCGACGCCGAGACCCGCCAGCGCCGACATCAGGTGCTCGACCGTCTGCACCCGTGCGCCGTCCTTCTCCAGGCAGGAGGACAACCGTGTGTCATGCACCGCATACGGATCGGCCTTGATATCGACCGGCTCCGCAAGATCCGTACGCCGGAAAACGATCCCCGTATCCGGCTGCGCCGGGCGCAAGGTCAGGTGAACCTTTTCGCCCGTGTGCAGACCCACGCCGGTGGCGCGGATCACGTTCTTCAATGTGCGTTGCTTGATCACGTTCAGTCAGCTTGCGATGGTTGTCCAAAAGTCCGGCCAATTGCCAATGGCGGCGGCATCAAGGATTTTACCATGATGCCGCACCGCAACACCCGCGCCCAGCCCGGTTCGGCTGGCGCGCGCCGCCTTCGCTCAACCGCCGGGTCAGTCCGCCTGTTTGCGCAGGAACGCCGGGATATCAAGCATTTCCACCCCGGACTGGCGCATCGCTTCAATCGTTGCATCCCGGTTGCGGCGACGGATCACCGCCGGTTGCTCCAGCGCACCGTAGTCAACGTCTTGGGAAATCGCCATGTTGTCGGTGCCGGTCTTCTGCGACACCACGATCATCGGCTTCGAAGCGTGGCGCACCAGCGGCTTGCCCAACCCCGTGGCAACGATGGTCACGCGCAGGCTGTCTTCCAGGCTGTCGTCGTACACCGTGCCAACAATGACCGTCGCCGAATCCGCCGCAAACGCCTTGATGGTTTCCATGACGTCGTACATTTCCTGCAACTGGAAGGTCGCCTTGCTCGCCGAAATGTTGACCAGCACGCCGCGCGCATCGGAAATATTGATGTCTTCGAGCAACGGGCACGCCACCGCTTGTTCCGCAGCCTCGCGCGCGCGGCCGGTGCCGGCCGCCTTCGCCGAACCCATCATCGCCATACCCATCTCGCCCATCACCGTGCGCACGTCGGCAAAGTCGACGTTGATCATGCCCGGGCATTTGATGATTTCCGCGATGCCGGCAACCGCGCCGTGCAGCACATCGTTGGCGGCACGGAAAGCTTCGTCGAGCGTGATCGAATTGCCCAGCACCTGCATCAGCTTGTCGTTGGGAATGACGATCAGTGAATCGACATGCTGCGCCAGCGCGTCGAGTCCTTCCTGCGCCAGCCGCTGCCGTTTGCCTTCAAATGCAAACGGCTTGGTCACTACGGCCACGGTCAGGATGCCGAGTTCCTTGGCGATTTCCGCCACCACCGGCGCAGCGCCGGTGCCGGTGCCGCCGCCCATGCCTGCGGTCAGGAATAGCATGTCGGCGCCGGAGATCATCTCGGCGATGCGCTCGCGGTCCTCAAGAGCGGCCTGGCGGCCGATCTCGGGATTAGCACCGGCGCCCAGACCTTTGGTAATGCCGGTGCCGAGCTGGATCTGGGTCTTGGCCTGATTGCGCTTGAGCGCCTGAGCGTCGGTGTTGGCGCAGATGAACTCCACGCCCTCCACGCCATGGACGATCATGTGATCCACCGCATTGCCGCCGCAACCGCCGACACCGATCACCTTGATTACTGCTTCCTGCGCTTGTGCATCAATCAGTTCAATCATGTGAATCTCCTTTTTCTGCAAGCAAAGTTATGTTGAAAAATCCCGCAACCAAAAACCAAAAATCCCTCAATCCGCAAATTCCTGTCATCGACGCCATTTCTAAAAATTTCCCGTGAACCACGTTTTCATGCGGTCCATCACCTGTTGGAAACTGCTGACATGCATGCGTGCGACATCGCGCTGGCGATGCTCGTCGGCGCCGGCCATCAGCAGACCGACCCCGGTCGCATAACGCGTGCTGCGCACCACTTCGGCCAAGCCGCCGGCGTACTGCGGCATGCCGATGCGCACCGGCATGTGGAATATCTCTTCGCCCAGTTCGACCATGCCCTGCATTGAGCTGGAGCCACCGGTCAGCACCACACCTGACGACAGCAGTTCCTCGTAGCCGCTGCGCCGCAACTCGGCCTGCACCAGCGAATAAAGTTCTTCGACGCGTGGCTCAATCACCTCGGCCAAGGTCTTGCGCGACAGCTGGCGCGAGCTGCGGTCGCCGACCCCCGGCACATCGACCATCTCCTGCGGATCTGCAAGTTGCGACAGCGCGCAACCGAAACGCTGCTTGATGTCTTCCGCATCCTTGGTCGGGGTGCGCAAGGCCATCGCGATGTCATTGGTAATCTGGTCACCGGCAATCGGGATCACCGCGGTATGACGGATCGCGCCGTTGGTGAACACCGCCATATCGGTGGTGCCGCCGCCGATGTCGACCAGGCACACGCCGAGATCTTTTTCGTCTTCGGAAAGCACCGCGACTGAAGAAGCCAGCGGCTGCAGGATCAGGTCATTGACTTCGAGTCCGCAGCGCCGGACGCACTTGATGATGTTCTGCGCCGCCGACACCGCGCCGGTGACGATGTGCACCTTGACCTCCAGCCGCACACCCGACATACCCAGCGGCTCGCGCACGTCTTCCTGACCGTCGATGATGAACTCCTGATTCAACACATGCAGGATCTGCTGGTCGTTGGGAATCTGCACGGCTTTCGCGGTCTCAATCACGCGATCGATGTCCATCTGCGCGACCTCCTTGTCCTTAATCGCGACCATGCCCTGCGAATTGAAGCTCTTGATATGGTTGCCGGCGATTCCGGTGTAGACCTCGCTGATCTTGCAGTCGGCCATCAGCTCAGCTTCTTCCAGCGCGCGCTGGATGGCATTGACGGTGGTCTCGATGTTGACCACCACGCCTTTTTTCAACCCGCGCGACGGGTGACTGCCCATGCCGATGATCTCGAAGCCGCCCTCCGGCTTGAGCTCGGCGACAATCGCGACGATTTTCGATGTGCCGATATCCAGGCCCACCACCAGTTTTTTGCTTTCTCTGTTCTTGCTCATAGTCCGTTTTTCCCTGACCTGTTTTCCCGTGCGCCTAAACGCCGCGCTTCGGCTTGGTTTCCGCCGCCGGTGGCAATCCCGGTACCCTTGCAGCAAACCCGTTGGCATAACGCAGATCGACCCGGTCCACTGGCTTCGTCATGCGCGCAATCGTGCGCGGATACGTCGACACGAAGCGCCGCAGGCGATCCTCGACATGTTCACGTCCAAAATCCACGGTCATGCCGTCGTCGAGCCGGATCTGCCAGGCGCGACGCGGCGATACATTGAGTTCGCCGGGCATCTTGCCGATCACCGCCAGGCTGCGCCGGAACAACTCGTACTGAATAGCCATCTCCTTCGCCGCGCCTTCAGGGCCGTTGAACAGCGGCAGCGCGCCGTCGAAAGCCGCCTCAAAAACTTCGCCATGCACATTCACCAGCCCCGCCTTGCCCCAGCGTGCCAGCGGCACATGTTCGGTGAGCACCACTTCCAGCGCACCGGGCCACTGGCGGCGCACATCCGCGCGCCGCACCCACGGCAGCTTCTCGAATGCGGTGCGCGTCGACGCCAGTTGCAGCGTGAAAAAATTGCCGCGAACTTCGCGCCGCACAATGCTTTCCACCTGTTCGGGCGTGACATGAGTCAACGGCGAAACCACGCGCACCTCGGTAATTGGAAACACCGGCAGGCGCACGATCCACAAGGCGCCGCCATACAACAGGCCGAGCAGCGCCGCCACGACCAGCAGGTCGGACAGACGATTGAGCGCGGCGGGCTTATCCCACATGAGCCAGCTCCAGAATGCGCAGCACGAGATCGTTGAATGACAGACCGGCCTGACGCGCCGCCATCGGCACCAGGCTGTGCCCGGTCATGCCGGGCGAGGTGTTCATTTCCAGGAACTGCACGCTGCCGTCGGCGCGCCGGATCAGGTCGGCACGCCCCCAGCCGGCACAGCCCAGCGCCTGCGCACTCCTCATCACCAGCGCGCGGATGCGCAGCTCTTCCGCCTCCGGCAGACCACAGGGGCAGTGATACTTCGTCTCGTCGCTGAAATACTTGTTCTGATAGTCGTAATTACCCTGCGGCGCCTCGATGCGGATCAGCGGCAAGACCTGGTCCCCGAGAAAACCGGCTGTCAGTTCTTCACCGGCGATGAACTCTTCCGCCATCACAAACGCGTCGTGAAGCGCCGCCAGCGCATAGGCTTGCGGCAGTTGCGAAGCGGCAGTCACCTTGGTCAGACCGATGGTCGATCCCTCGTGCGCCGGCTTGACGATCAACGGCAGACCGAGACGCTGCGCAACACCGGCCCAATCGCTGCCGGCATCAACCACCTCGAATCGCGGCGTCGGGATGCAGGCCGCGGTCCACACCATTTTTGTGCGCACCTTGTCCATCGCCAGCGCCGAAGCCATTACGCCGCTGCCGGTATACGGAATGCCCATCAGTTCCAGCGCGCCCTGCACCGTGCCGTCTTCGCCGTAACGGCCGTGCAATGCAATGAACACGCGAGCAAAGCCGTCGCGCTTGAGCTCAAAAATCTCACGTTCGGCCGGGTCAAAGGCATGGGCATCGAGACCGCTCTGCTGCAGTGCTTTCAGCACATTGCCGCCGCTCATCAGTGAAATTTCACGCTCTGCGCTGCGTCCGCCGAACAGCACCGCGATTTTCCCTGGGCTGCTCATGCGCGCTCCCCGACCACGCGCACTTCGCGCTCCAGATGGATGCCGAACTGCTGCTGCACACTTTGTTGCGCCAGTTCAATCAGCGCTTCGATATCGGCCGCGCTGGCACCGCCGTTGTTGACAATGAAGTTGGCGTGTTTCGCCGAAATCGACGCGCCGCCGATGCAGCGGCCCTTCAGCCCGCAAGCCTCGATCATCCGTGCCGCATGATCCCCGGGCGGATTGCGGAACACCGAACCCGCGTTAGGCATGCCCAGCGGCTGCGCGGCAATGCGCTGCGCCAGCAAAGTCTTGATTCTTGCGCGCGCCTGCCCGCCATCGCCATGGGGCATGCGGAAGGTCGCCGCCACAAACCATTCCTCGATGCCGTGATACACGGAGCCACTCGTCATGCTCGACATCTGGTGGGAACGCCGCTCGACGCTGCGATAGCCGATGGTGTAGTGCTGCGGCGTACGCACATGCCGCATTCCGGTACGGTCCAGCGTTTCGACCTGGGCCACCAGATTCCAGGTTTCCCCGCCATAACAGCCGGCGTTCATCGCCAGCGCGCCGCCGATGGTACCGGGGATGCCGGCAAGAAACTCGGCTCCGGCCAGATTGTTGATGGCCGCTGTGCGCGCCACTTTGGGGCAGGCGACACCCGCCTGAACCCAGATTTCGCCGCCGGTCTCATCGCTGGGCACGACGCGCAGACCGCGCAACGCCCAGTGCGTGAAGATCACGGTGCCGTCGAGACCGCCGTCGCGCACCAGCAGATTGCTGCCCAGCCCGACTACATGCACCGGTTCGCCATCCGGCAGTCCGCGCAGAAACAGCGCCATATCGTCGAGGTCGGCCGGCGTGTAGGCGCGGCGAACCGGTCCGCCGGCGCGCCAGCTGACATGCCGCGCCATGGGCTCGTCGTTGCGCAATTCCCCGCGCAGTCCGTGAGCCGATAGTTGTTGTTGGTCGCTCATATTCATGTCAGCCCTGCACCAGCCTGCCGGCCACGGTGCCGATCGAGCCGGCCCCCATCGCCAGCACCACATCGCCGTCGCGAACCGCGCCGCGGATCGCAGCCGGCAGTTCAGCCACCTGCTCGACGAACACCGGCTCCACCTTGCCCAGCACCCGCACCGCGCGCGCCAGCGCCCGGCCGTCGGCGGCAACGATCGGCGACTCGCCGGCTGCATACACCTCGGTCAGCAGCAACGCATCAACGCTCGACAACACGCGCGCAAAATCCTCGAAACAGTCACGCGTCCGCGTATAACGGTGCGGCTGGAATACCATGACCAGACGGCGTCCCGGGAAAGCGCCACGCGCCGCGGCAATGGTTGCCGCCATCTCGACCGGGTGATGACCGTAGTCATCAATCAATTCGAAAGTGCCGCCCGTCGCTGCCGGTACCGGACCGTAACGCTGGAAACGCCGGCCCACGCCCTTGAATTCGCCCAGCGCACGAACAATTTTTTCATCGGGCACACCGACTTCCATGCCAATCGCAATTGCCGCCAGCGCGTTCAACACGTTATGCACCCCGGCCAGGTTCAGCGTGATGTCGAGGTCGGTCAGGCGCCGGCCGTTCTTGCGCTGCACGCGAAAACGCATCTGTCCGGCGGACGCGGTCACCGCATACGCACGAATCTGCGCACCCTCCTCCAGCCCGTAGGTGACCACGGTCTTGGTCAGACGCGGCATGATCGAACGCACGTTGATGTCGTCATTGCACAGCACGACCACGCCGTAGAACGGCAAACGCTCGACAAAATCGACAAACGCCTGCTTCAGCTTGTCGAGCGAGTGGTCATACGTTTCCATGTGATCAGCGTCGATGTTGGTCACCACCGAGATCACCGGCTGCAGATGCAGGAACGACGCGTCCGATTCATCCGCTTCGGCGACGATGAATTCACCGCCACCGAGCCGCGCATTGGCGCCGGCGCTCTCCAGCCGGCCGCCGATCACGAACGTCGGATCCAGGCCGCCCTCGGCCAGCACGCTGGCGACGAGGCTGGTGGTCGTGGTTTTGCCGTGAGTGCCGGCAACCGCAATCCCCTTTTTGAGGCGCATCAATTCAGCGAGCATCATCGCCCGCGGAACTACCGGCACCAGACGGCCGCGGGCCGCAAGCACCTCCGGGTTGTCCGCCTTGACCGCGCTGGAAATCACCACGACGTCGGCATCGCTGACGTTTTCAGCGGCATGGCCGATGCGCACCTGCGCACCCAGCCCGGCCAGCCGGCGCGTGGCGTTGCCTTCGCTCAGATCAGAACCGCTCACCGCATAACCGAGATTCAGCAGCACCTCGGCGATGCCACTCATGCCGGCGCCGCCGATGCCCACGAAATGCACGTTGCGGACCTTATGTCTCATCGATTCACCGTCATCGATTCGTCTCGTGCCGGCGCCAGCTCCATGCAGATGTCGGCGACTTTCTGTGCTGCATCCGGCTTGCCCACGCCGCGGGCGGCACGTGCCATTTCGAGAAGCTTCGCCCTCGTCATGCCGCGCAGCTCTTCAGCCAGCGATTGCGGCGTCAGCGTCGGCTGCGGCATCAGCAGCGCGGCGCCGCGGTCGGCCAGGTAACGGGCGTTACGGGTCTGGTGGTCATCAACCGCTTGCGGGAAAGGCACCAGAATGCTGCCGACGCCAGCAACAGCAAGTTCAGTCACCGTCGTTGCGCCGGAGCGGCAGATGATCAGATCGGCTTCGCCGTAACGCGACGCCATGTCCTCGACAAACGCCAGCACTTCCGCATCGACACCGGACTGCCGGTAGCTCTGCCGCACCGAATCGGCATGGGCAGCGCCCGCCTGATGGACAACGATCGGACGTTCGGCAACAGGCAGCAACGCCAGCGCTTGCGGCACGATTTCATTCAAACCCCTCGCCCCCAGACTGCCGCCGAGGATCAACAACCGCAATCGTCCGCTGCGATTGGCAAAGCGCGCTTCCGGCGGTGCGAGATTGACAATCTCGGTGCGTATCGGGTTGCCCGACCAGATCACGTCAACCCGCCCTTCAAAAGCATCGGGGAACGCCGACAGCACGCGGTCCGCAACACCGGCCAGCACCCGGTTGGCGAGTCCCGGCACCGCGTTCTGCTCATGGATCACCAGCGGCTTGCCGAACAGCGCCGCCATCATGCCGCCGGGAAACGCGGCGTAACCGCCCATGCCCAGCACTACATCGGGACGGTAACGGAAAATCGCGGCGGCGCTCTGCCAAAAGGCAATCAGCAAAGCCACGGGCAACACCAGTTTACGCAGCAGCCCCTTGCCGCGGACACCGCCGAAACTGATCCATGTCGCCGCATATCCGCGCGGCGGCACCAGGCGTTCTTCCATGCCGCCCTTGGCGCCCAGCCAGACTACGTTCCAGCCACGCGCGCGCATCACATCAGCCACATCAAGCCCGGGGAAAATGTGACCGCCGGTACCACCGGCCATCACGAGCAGGGTCTGTGTCATACCGTGAACCCTCTCGCAAGCTGCCGGTTGTGGCTGCGCCGAAACCAGCAGCCGGTTGTGCTGACAAAAGCCATGGCGAGGGCTCGCGTCGTCATATCGTGAACCCTCTCGCAAGCTGCCGGTTGTGGCTGCGCCGAAACCAGCAGCCGGTTGTAATGACAAAAGCCGTGGCGAGGGCTCGCGTCGTCATATCGTGAACCCTCTCGCAAGCTGCCGATTTTCCCAGTCAATACGCATTAGTATCGCGAGCGCACAGCAGGTGGCGAGGATCGCACTGCCGCCGAACGACAGCAGCGGCAACGTCAGCCCCTTGGTCGGCAACACACCCATGTTGACGCCCATATTGATGATCGCCTGCACGCCGATCCACAGGCCGATGCCCTGGGCAACCAGCGCCGCAAACGGCCGCTCGAGTTCAGTCGCGCGCCGGCCGATGGCAAATGCCCGCCACACCAGCCACGAGAACAACAGCACGATGGTCAGCACGCCGACGAATCCGAGCTCCTCGGCAATCACTGCAAGCAGAAAATCGGTATGCGCCTCGGGCAGGTAGAACAGCTTTTCAACGCTCGCACCAAGACCGACGCCGAACCATTCGCCGCGGCCAAATGCGATCAGGGCATGGGACAGCTGGTAGCCCTTGCCGTAAGGATCTGCCCACGGATCCATGAAACCGATCACGCGCTGCATGCGGTACGGGCTGGTCCAGATCAGCAGCAGGAAGCCGATCAGCAGCATCACGATCAATCCGGCGAACAGCCGC
Source organism: uncultured beta proteobacterium (assembly GCA_903933915.1). Lineage (GTDB taxonomy): Bacteria > Pseudomonadota > Gammaproteobacteria > Burkholderiales > SG8-41. The sequence goes on from CAIZLW010000102.1 coordinate 20,705, forward strand.
CAGTTCATGCCGCCGAGGAACATGATACCCATGGCAATCACGGTGATCACCGCGAAGGCGCCGAAGTCGGGTTCGCGCAGCAGCAGTCCGCCGGTGAGCAGCATCACACCGAACATCGGCATGAAGCCCTTGCGCAGGCTGTGCATGAACGCCGCCTTGCGCACCGTGTAGTCGGCCGCGTACAGCACCGCGGCAATCTTCATCAGTTCCGAGGGCTGCAGATTGATCACAAACAGAGACAGCCAGCGCCGGCTGCCGTTGACCTCGCGGCCGATGCCCGGCACCAGCACCAGCGCCAGCAAACCCAGCCCGGCAAGAAACAGGAACGGCGCCGCCGGCTGCCACACCCGGATCGGGACCTGGAACACCATCGCCGCAGCGAACAAGCTGACCAGTACGAATATCGCGTGGCGGATCAGGTAATACATCGTGTTGTTTCCGGTCGCCCGGCTGGCTTCGGCGCTGGCGATCGACGCCGAATACACCATCACCAGACCCAGCGCGAGCAGCAGCACCGTTACCCAGATCACGCTGTGATCGTAATCCGCGCCGACGCCGCGCTGGTTCATCGTGGCGAAATACTGGCTCACGCGCGCCTCCGCTGGAGTTCAGCCACCGCTGCAGCAAACACTTCGGCGCGGTGCACGTAATTGCGGAACATGTCGTAACTGGCGCAGGCCGGTGACAGCAGCACGGCATCGCCGGACTGTGCAACATCAAATGCCATCGCAACCGCCTGCGTCATGTCCGCAGCGTTGAGCACCGGAACGGCATCGCTGATCGCCGCAGCAATCAGCGGCGCATCGCGGCCGATCAGCACCACGGCCCTGGCGCGTCTGCGCGCGGCTGCGGCAAGCGGCGCAAAGTCCTGACCCTTGCCGTCACCACCGGCAATCAGCACCACCGGCTCGCGCATTCCCGTCAGCGCAGCAACTGTGGCGCCGACATTGGTGCCTTTGGAATCATCATAAAAACATATATCGTTGATTTTATTGATGTTTTTTACGCGGTGCGGCAGCCCCTGAAAATCCTGCCAAGCCCGCGCAATTACCGCATCGGATACCCCCAGCACACGGCACAGCGCCCCTGCGGCCAGCGCATTCGCGGCGTTGTGCAAACCGGCGATACGTAAAGCCGATACAGGCGCCACGATCTGCGAGCCGCGCTGAAGAGCCGCCGCAGCATCGTGACCGGACAAACCCCAGTCTTCTTCGGCACGCGGTACATCAAGACCAAACGTGACCACAGAGCGACCCTGGCACTTCATGCCGGCGCTGCGCATGTCTTCGCGGTTGAGCACCTGCACGCCGTCCCCGGAAAAAATTCGCGCCTTGGCCGCGGCGTATGCCTGCAGGTCGTCGTAACGGTCGAGGTGGTCTTCGGAAATATTCAGCACTGTCGCCGCGCGCGGCTGCAGCGAAATCGTACTCTCCAACTGAAAGCTCGACAGTTCGAGCACAAAGGCGCCGGGCATCGTCGCACCGTCCTCGATCGCGGCCAGCGCATCCAGCACTGGCAGGCCGATGTTGCCGGCGACCACCGGACGCAAGCCGCCCGCCGCGCAGATCTCCCCGGCCATCGCCGTCACTGTGCTTTTGCCGTTGGAACCGGTAATCGCGATCACCGGCGGCGCATCACCGCGCTGTGCCAGCGCCTGCGCAAACAGTTCAATGTCACCCACCACCGGTACGCCGTGTTTAGCCGCCTGCGCGATTGCTCCGGTGCGTCGATCAACGCCTGGACTCACTGCAATGATGTCGGCTGCGGCAACCGCTTGATCCGGCGCAACACCCAGCATCAGCTGCACGTCGGGGAATTCGCGGCTCAGCGCGCCGGCCTGCGGCGGAGTCTGCCGGGTGTCAGTGGCGCACACGTTCGCGCCATGACGCTGCAGCCAGCGCACCAGCGACAGACCGGTGTCGCCGAGACCAACCACCACCACCCGCGCACCTTCGAGGGCGCGCATCAGCATGACCTCCAATGCGGCTGCACCGGCCACCGCAGCAGGCAGGGCTGCGGCAGATGGCATGGTCGATATTGCGCTTGCGTCATGCATCTCATCTCAGCTTCAATGTCGAAAGCCCGACGAGCACCAGCATCATCGTGATAATCCAGAAGCGAACGACGACCTGATTTTCTTTCCAGCCCTTGAGTTCGTAGTGGTGGTGCAGCGGCGCCATTCGGAATATCCGTTTTCCGGTCAGCTTGAACGACGCCACCTGCAGCATTACCGACAGGGTTTCGACGACAAATACGCCGCCCATGATGAACAGCACGATTTCCTGTCGCACGATTACCGCGATGGTGCCCAGCGCAGCGCCCAGCGCCAGCGCACCGACATCGCCCATGAATACTTCGGCGGGATAGGCGTTGAACCAGAGAAACGCGAGTCCGGCACCGGCGATCGCACCGCAGATCACCGTCAGCTCGCCGGCGCCGGGGATGTACGGGAACGCCAGATATTTGGCGAACACCGCATTGCCGGCAACGTAGGCAAACACGCCGAGCGCGCTGCCGACCATCACCGTCGGCATGATCGCCAGTCCGTCAAGACCGTCAGTGAGATTCACTGCGTTGCTGGTGCCGACGATGACGAAATAGGTCATCACGATGAAACCGATCCCACCCAGCGGATAAGCTACCTGCTTGACGAACGGCACGATGAACGCCGTCTGCGCCGGCAGGTTGGTCGAATAAGCGATGAAAAAGGCTGCGCCCAGACCGAGCACCGACTGCCAAAAGAATTTGGTCTTTGCCGAAAGCCCTTTCGGATTGCGATGCACCACCTTGCGGTAATCATCGACCCAGCCGATAGCGCCAAAACCGACTGTGACGACGAGCACCACCCAGACAAAGCGGTTCTGCAGGTCGGCCCACAGCAGCGTGGTAACAATGATCGACACCAGAATCAGCGCACCGCCCATGGTCGGCGTTCCGGCTTTGACCAGATGGGTCTGCGGGCCGTCATCGCGCACCGCTTGGCCGATCTTGTAGGCGGTCAGCTTGCGGATCAGCGTCGGCCCGATCATGAACGAGATCAACAGTGAAGTCAGGCAGGCCAGCACCGCGCGCAGCGTCAGGTAACTAAAGACGTTGAAGGCACGGACATACTGTTCCATCCATTGCGCCAGATCGAGCAGCATCGCCTAGGCTCCCGCCGTTGAGTCTTCGAAACTGCGCACCACGCGTTCCATCTGCATGAAACGCGACCCTTTCACCAGCACCGTGGCCTGCGGCCCGAGCGCGGCGCCGACATCGACCAGCAGCGTCTCGATGGCTGCGTAATGCCGCGCGCCTTCGCCGAACGCACGTACGGCATGTGCAGCCAATTCACCCAGCCCATACAGCGCATCAATACCGCGTTCATGCGCATACATGCCGATCTCGGTGTGAAAATCCCTGCCCTGATCGCCGACTTCGCCCATATCGCCAAGCACCAGCAGCTTGCGTCCCGGCGTACGTGCGAGCACGTCGATGGCGGCGCGCACCGAATCGGGATTGGCGTTATAGGTATCGTCGATCAGCAGCGCGCCCTGCCGACTGCGCTTGATCTGCAACCGGCCCTTTACCGCGGCGAATCCGGACAGCGCGCGGACGCAGGATTCCAGCGTGGCGCCGGCGGCCGTGGCCGCTGCAATGGCGGCCAGTGCATTGCGCGCGTTGTGTTCACCTGCAACCGGCAAATTTAACGTTGCAACCGCTTCCGGCGTACGGACTGCGAGTAGCGCGGAAGCCGCTTGCAACTCGCAGGTCGCACTGACTGTTGCTTTCGGGTCAAAACCGAAATCACGCACCTCGCGGTGACCGGCGGCCGCGCGCCAGACCGCAGCATGCGCATCATCGGCATTGATGACTGCGATGCCGTCAGCAGGCAGCGCCTTGATCAGGCTGGCATGTTCGTCGGCAACATCAGTGACCGATCGCATGAATTCCTGGTGCTCGCGCTGCGCGTTGTTGATGACAGCGATGGTCGGCCCGGCGATCTGCGCCAGTTCCGCCGTTTCACCCGGATGATTCATGCCAACCTCGACCACACCCACGCGATGCGCAGCACGCAACGTCAGCAGCGTCAGCGGCAGGCCGATGTGGTTGTTGAGATTGCCCTGCGTCGCCAGCACATGCGCGTCACCGAAATGCGCACGCAGACAGGCCGCAATCATTTCCTTGACCGTGGTCTTGCCGTTGGAACCAGCCACTGCGACCAGCGGTATGTCGAACTGCCGGCGCCAGTGCGCAGCGAGCGCGCCCAGTGCGACGGTGGTGTCTTCGACTGCGGCAACGGGCAGCGGCACAGCCTGCGCATGGCCGCAGTCAATCAGCGCCGCGACGGCGCCGGCAGCCGCAGCCTTGGCGACAAAATCATGGCCGTCGTAGCGTTCGCCGCGCAATGCAACAAACAAATCGCCGGATTTCAGCGTGCGGCTGTCCGTGCAGACATCCGAAAACCGCACATCACTGCCGCGCAATTCGCCGCCGAGTACGGTCGCGGCCTGACCCAGAGTCATCACCGCACCCCCCCCGCCAGCACGGCACGCACCACCGCAGCGTCACTGTAACGCCGACGCACGCCGCAGATTTCCTGATATTGCTCATGCCCTTTGCCGGCCACCAGCACGATGTCGCCGCGCCGCGCTTCGGTCAGCGCGCGACGTATCGCCTGCCGCCGGTCGATGATCTGTTCATGTTTGCCGCGAACGCCCCCGGCGATCTGCATGATGATCGCCGCCGGATCTTCGCTGCGCGGATTGTCGCTGGTGATGATCAGGTGATCGGCATGGCGCGAGGCGACCTCGCCCATCAACGGCCGCTTGCCGCGGTCGCGGTCGCCGCCGCAGCCAAACACGCAGAACAGACGGGCCTTGCCGCCCGCCACCGCACGCAGGCTGTCGAGCACTTTTTCCAGTGCGTCGGGGGTATGTGCGTAATCGACAATGACCAGCGGCGCGCGGCCGCCGCCGTAACGTTCGGTGCGTCCCGGCACCGGCGCGACCTTTTGCAGCGCTGCAACGGATTGCTCAAGTCCGATATCGCTGACCAGCAACGCCGCCAGCGAACCCAGCAGGTTGGTCGCATTGAAGCGGCCGATCAACGGGCTTTCCAGCGTCGCCCGTCCCCACGGTGAGACGATATCAAATGAAATGCCGTCCAACCCCAGGCGCAGGTTGCTGCCCTCGACACAAGGACCGCGCAGCCGCGCACTGCGACGGACGAAGCCGTAGCCGAGCAGCGCGCTGCGACGGTGTTTCCAGCATTGCGCCAGTTCGCGGCCAAACGCGTCGTCGATGTTGACGACAGCGTGACTCAACGTCGGCCAGCGGAACAACCGCGCTTTTGCCGCCGTATAGCGTCGCATCGTACCGTGATAGTCGAGATGATCGCGCGTCAGATTGGTCAGCATCGCCACGTCAAACTCGACACCGGACAGGCGACCCTGCGCGAGACCGTGCGAAGACGCCTCCATGCACACCGCTTGCGCGCCGGCACGCACGAACGAACGCATGCGCGCATGCAGCGACACCGCATCGGGCGTGGTGTTGGCCTGCGCATCAAGACGGCCGGGAAAGCCGCTGCCCAGCGTGCCGATCACCGCGCACTTGCGCCGGGTGCGGGTCAGCGCCTGCGCAATCCACTGGCTGCACGAAGTCTTGCCGTTAGTGCCGGTGATGCCGATGGTCCACAACCGCGCACTGGGTTTGCCGTAGATCTCGCTGGCGATGACGCCGGCATGACTGCGCAATTGCGCGATGCCGAGGTTCGGAACTTTCACGCGGCGGCTCCACGCATAACCATCCGCGTCCCACAGCACCGAGCTCGCGCCGTTCCGCACCGCCTGCGCAATGTAATCCCGCCCGTCGCGGGATTCGCCGGGATATGCAACGAATGTATCGCCCGGCCGCACCGCACGGCTATCCACCGTCATCCGGCGTACGCCGAGTGCGCGCACAGCCTGAATGTCGGGTCCGCGGGTCGTCATACGTCCTCCCGCACAACTGGCGCTTGTTCCGGCGCCAGCACGGTGGTTTTGCCCGGCGCATCCGGCGGCACTGCCAGCAAGCGCAAGGTTCCCGCCGCCACCAGACTGAACACCGGCGCCGCCACTACGCCGCCGTAATGCTGGCCCGCCGACGGCTCGTCGATCATCACTGCGATGATCACGCGCGGTTTGGAAGCGGGCGCCATGCCGACAAACGAGGATACGTAACGGTTAGCGGCGTAACCCTTGCCCTCGAGTTTGTGCGCAGTGCCGGTCTTGCCGGCCACCGTGAATCCTGCAACCTGTGCGCCCGGGGCCGTGCCGCCGGGCTGCGCAGCCATCTCCAGCATGCGCCGAATCGCCTGGGCTGTTTTTGCCGAAACCACCTGGGTGCCTTCGGGTGGTCCGTCGCGTTTCAACAGCGTCACCGGATACAGCACGCCGTCCGATGCGAATATCGTATAGGCCCGCGCCAACTGCATCAGCGACACCGAAATGCCATAGCCGTACGACATCGTCGCCTGTTCGATCGGCTTCCAGGTGCCGTGCGCGCGCAAGCGGCCCGAGACTTCGCCAGGAAACCCCGAGCGCGGCGGTGCACCGAAACCGGCGCGACTGAACATGCTCCACAGCATTTCCGACGGCATCGTCAGCCCCATCTTCGCGGTGCCGACGTTGGAGGATTTCTGGATCACCTGCGCGACCGTCAATGCGCCCTGCGGATGCGCATCATGAATGGTGTGGTTGCCGATGGTCATGCTGCCCGGCGCGGTCTGGATCACCGTACCCGCCTCGAACAGCCCCCCCTCCAGTGCCGCTGCCGCCGTGAACGGCTTCAGCGTCGACCCCGGCTCGAACAGGTCGGTGACCACGCGGTTACGGGTGCGCTGCGCATCCACCTTGCCGCGGCTGTTCGGGTTATAGGTCGGCAGGTTGGCCATCGCCAGCACCTCGCCGCTCCGCGCATCAAGCACGACGATGCCGCCGGCTTTCGCGCGATGCGCGGCCACCGCTTCTTTTAATTCACGGAACGCCAGATACTGGATGCGTGCATCGATCGACAGCTTGAGGCGTTCGCCGTTCTGCGGCACGCGGATGCTTTCAACGTCCTCGACAATGCGCCCCAGCCGGTCGCGGATCACGCGCCGGCTGCCCGGTTTGCCGGCCAGCCGGTCTTCGAATGCAAGCTCCAGCGCCTCCTGGCCTTTTTCATCGACACCGGTGAATCCGATGATGTGCGCCATCACGTCGCCCGCCGGGTAGTAGCGACGGTGCTCGCGTTGCAGGAACACGCCCGGGATGCCGAGCTGTACCACGCGCTCCGCCTGTTCGGGCGGCAACTGACGTTTAAGGTAGACGAATTCACGCTTGGTGTCGGCCAGCTTGCCGCGCAGATCTTCCTCCGTAACGCCGAGCAACTGCGACAGACGACGCAGGTCGGCGGGCTCAGCCTCGAGATCGGCGGGACTGGCGGCGACGGATTCAACCGGCGTGGAAATCGCCAGCGGTTCATTATTGCGATCGACGATCATGCCGCGGCTGGCACCGATCTCGATCACGCGGGAATAGCGCGACTCGCCTTTGCGTTGCAGGAAATCGTTGTTCAATGCCTGCAGCCACAGCGCACGTCCGGTGAGACCGATGAACCATGCGCCGATGACGATCAGCAGAAAATTGGCGCGCCAGGTTGGCAGGCTGGGAGCCGGGTCGCGCTTCATTGCAGGCTTCACTGCCGCACCGCCGCGCGCGGCGGCTGCACCACTTCAACCCGTCCAGCCACCGGCAGCCGCATGTTCAATTCGCGCGTCGCGATGCGTTCGACGCGCGCATGCGTCGACCACGTGCCCTGCTCAAGCTGCAACTGGCCCCATTCAACATCCAGCTGCTTGGCAATCGCCTGTTCCTTCTGCAGCTCGACATAAAGCTTGCGCGCCTTGTGCTGCGAAGCGACCACCGCCATGGCGCAGAGCACCAGCGCGGCGAGCAACAGAAAAGTGATGCGTGCGGTCATGCCGCGAGCGCCTCCGTACGTTCGGCCACACGCATCACGGCGCTGCGCGCGCGCGGATTCGCCGCCGTTTCACGATCGCTGGCGCGCACCGCTCGTCCGATCAGGCGCATCTGCGGCTGCGGCAGGTCGCGGGCGCGCACCGGCAGGCGTGCCGGCAGCGCATCAGCCTGCGACTGCGTGCGCATGAAGCGTTTGACGATGCGGTCTTCAAGCGAATGAAAACTGATCACCACCAACCGTCCGCCCGCCCCGAGCAGGGCTACGCACTGTGGCAGCACTACCGCAAGCTCCTCAAGCTCCTGATTGACGTGAATCCGTAGAGCTTGAAACGTGCGCGTCGCCGGATTCTGGCGTGGCTCGCGCGTGGGAACGGCATCTGCCACGAGCGCGGCAAGTTTTCGTGTGGTGTCAACAGCTCCCCGCGCCCGAGCCGCAACAATCGCTGCTGCAATCTGTTTAGCAAACCGTTCTTCGCCATGATTCCTGATGACCTCCCTGATCTCTGATTCTTCCGCCGTTGCCAGCCAATCAGCCGCGCTGAGGCCGTGGTCCGGATCCATGCGCATGTCGAGCGGTGCATCACTGCGGAAACTGAAACCGCGGCGCCCGTCGTCGAGCTGCGGCGACGAAACACCAAGGTCGAGCAGCATCCCGTCCACACCCGCCACACCCAGTTCCTGCAACACATCGCGCACACGGCTGAACGGGCTGCGCATGGCCATGAATCGCGGATCACGCAGCGCCTTGGCCGCCTCAATCGCCTCAGGATCGCGATCAAGCGCGATCAGCCGCCCGCCCGTACCCAGCTTTTCCAGTATCAAACGGCTGTGACCGCCACGGCCGTACGTGCAATCGACATAAGTGCCGTTGGACCGGATGTTCAATGCCTCTATGGCTTCCTGCGCGAGCACCGCGACATGCGCGCTGCTGGTCACAAGGAGAAATCCTCCAGCTCCGTTGGCAGGCCACCGGCGCCGAAACCGCCGGCGTTGTCGATGAGTTGCGTCCAGCGCTCGTCATTCCACAGTTCGAATTTTTTGCCTTGCCCGACCAGCACCACGTTTTTCTCGAGCTGCGCGTAGCGGCGCAGTTCCGGCGTGATCAGCATGCGGCCCGCGCCGTCCATATCGACGTCGACGGCAAATCCGATCAGGCGACGCTGCAGTTCGCGCACGCGTGGATCGAGATTCGACAGGCCTTCGAGTTTTTGCTGGATCAGCTCCCAGTCGGGGAGCGGATAGATCAGCAGGCAGCGGTCGGCGTCCGCGGTGATGACGAGATGGCCCGCGCAACGTTCGAGCAGCGAATCGCGATGGCGTGCCGGTACGGCAAGCCTGCTTTTACTGTCGAGATTGAGTTGTGCGACCCCGCGGAACACTTGCGCCCCCTTGCCAGGCGGAAAATCAGCACTGCCGGACCCTTCCGGCGACTTTTTTCCCACTTTTTACCACTTCGCCCCACTATAAATAAGCAGGGCAGCAAGGTCAAGTGTCGATTTAGCAAATTCCTTTTTTACGACAACGACTTACGCGCACTTGTTGAGGTCTGGATTAACCATTTTTTGACGCTGAAATAATCCAATCAAAACAAAGGGATATTACGCGTACTGAAAGTAGCGCATTAAGTAATTGTGCTTAAAAATCAGGCGATTAGGCGCGTTGGCCGTCGCCAGACCCCGACACGGCCGAAAAATACGCAGGAAAAGTGAAGCTGGCCGTTAAGCCGGGTTCTGTCGTGGACAGCCATTCCTCTGGGCCGCGCATTACTGCACGGCTCTAGCCACCTACCCGCAAGCTCGGCGGGACGCGTCAACGCTTGCCTATTCGGTGTTGCTCCGGGTGGAGGTTACCGCGTTTCACCCCGCTGAACGGACCGGAGCAATGCGCACGTTGCCGTACACACGCCTCGACCTGATCAGCGGACTCGTCTCTGTGGCCCTATTCCTCGCCTCACGGCGGACGGGCGTTACCCGTCACCCTACCCTATGGAGCCCGGACTTTCCTCTATGCACGGCACGCACGGGTTGCCCCGTCCGGTTTGTTCCGCACACAGCGGCTGCCTGGCCAGCTTCACCGTCGATGGTATCACGCGGCCCTTGCGCCCCTCGTGAAACGACGTCAGCGCACAACAACCTTTTCGCATGCACGCACCCGTGCCAGCAGTTGATGCAGATGATGATCACGCACACCGAGCGCATCAAGATGGCGCATTGTGTACACGAGGTAGTCCACATTCGGCCCGCGTTCGCCGCAACACATCGCGATAATGCGTGCAGCATCATCGACCGCCATGCGTCCGGCATAACCTTTGTGGGTGCGATTGGCGACAAACGCCAGGGCGATGCGCCGTCCGTTGGGCGTGGCCACCGGCAGCAGCCGCGGCAGATACACGCCGCGGCGCATCTCGCGCTGCCACAACGCCTCCAGGGCCACGGCTTTCCCCGCAGCAGCGATCCGGTAAACGATGCCCTTGCAGGCCCCGCCGGGATCCAGGCCCAGCACGAGACCCGGTTCAGCGACGGTGCCGCGATAACGGCTCGAGTAAATACAGAACGTGCGGTGATACCCGCGCAGCAATCCTGGTTCGGCGGCGATGTGCGCGAAGCCGGGGTCCCACATCAGCGAGCCGTAGGTAAACACCCACAGATCGCCGCGCGGAAAATCAACACTGCGGTAATGAACTGGATCGGGTTCCGCCGCCCCTGCGGCGGCTGGACGACCGCACTGCGGCTGGCGTGGCCTCAAGTGCCGGCGATCTTCCAGTCCACTGCCGCGCCGGCGCGCAGCGGCACCAGCGTGTCGGGACCGAAGGGCACGCTGGCGGGAACCGCCCATGATTCTTTGACCAGCGTCATTTTTTCGGTATTGCGCGGCAGACCGTAATAATCAGCGCCGAAGAAACTGGCAAATCCTTCCAGCCGGTCCAGCGCATTCTCTGCGGCGAACGCTTCGGCGTAAAGCTCTATGCCGGCATGCGCGGTGTACATGCCAGCGCAGCCGCAGTCGTTTTCCTTGGTGTGCCGTGCATGCGGCGCGCTGTCGGTGCCGAGGAAAAATTTCGGGTTGCCGCTGATCGCCGCGGCCATCAGCGCTTCGCGATGAATCTCCCGCTTGAGGATCGGCAGGCAATACAGGTGCGGCCGCACCCCGCCGGCGAACATCGCATTGCGGCTCATCAGCAGATGGTGGGCGGTAATCGTTGCTGCGACCCGCGGCGGCGCCGCTGTCACGAACTGCACAGCCTCACGCGTGGTGATGTGTTCCATCACCACCTTCAATTTCGGAAAGCGCTCAACCAGCGGCGCCAGCGTGCGGTCGATGAACACGCGCTCGCGGTCGTAAATATCCACCGCGGCATCGGTCACTTCACCATGCACCAGCAGCGGCATGCCGGCCTGCGCCATCGCCTCCAGCACCGGGAAACATTTTTCGATCGCGGTTACGCCGGAATCCGAATTGGTGGTCGCGCCTGCGGGGTAATACTTGACGGCATGTACCGCGCCGCTCTGCTTCGCCCTGACGATTTCGTCGGGCTGCGTGTTGTCGGTCAGATACAGGGTCATCAGCGGTTCGAAGCGGCTGCCGGCGGGCAGCGCCGCGCGAATGCGGTCGCGATAGGTCAGCGCCAGCGCCGTCGTGGTCACCGGCGGCTTGAGGTTGGGCATGACGATGGCACGGCCAAACCGTGCGGCCGTGTGCGGCAGCACATCGCGCATCGCGGCGCCGTCGCGCAGATGCAGATGCCAGTCGTCGGGCCGGGCAATGGTGACGGAGGTGGTGGAGGTGATGGAAGCGGTGGAATTCATATCAGCCCGATGTTAAACGCTGTGCGACCTGCCGTAAATTCGCAATTGTCGGCGCACAACCGGTCACGCATCACCCTTGAGCGCCAGCGCGCGCTGATAGAGCACATTGCGGCTGCCGCCGGTAAGTTTTACGGCCAGTGCGACCGCCTGCTTCAGCGGCAGTTCCTCGAGCAGGATCTTCAGTGTCCCGTCGTAATCAACCTCATCGCTGGCGTGAACTTGCGCTGCGCCGGCGACCACCAGCACGAATTCACCGCGCCTATGGTTGTCGTCGGCCTCCAGCCATGCCACCGCTTCAGCAAGCCGGCAGCGATGGATGGTTTCGTGGATTTTGGTCAGCTCCCGGGCAATAACAATTTCGCGCTCACCGCCGAGGATTGCACACAGATCGGCCACGCATTCGACCACGCGATGCGGCGCCTCATAGAACACCAGCATCGCCGGCTGGGCCACAAGATCCGTCAGCATGCCGCGCCGTTCGGCGCCGCGCGCGGGCAGGAACCCGCAGAACAGGAAACGGCTGTTTTCAAAACCGCTGGCCGATAACGCTGCGACAACTGCGCTGGGACCCGGCACCGGCACTACCGGGTAACCCGCGGCGCGCACGGCGGCAACCACGCAGGCCCCGGGATCCGAGATCGCAGGAGTGCCCGCATCGCTGACCAACGCCACCGATTTGCCTTCCGCCAGCATGCCGGTGATGCGCTCCGCGGAAGCGCGCTCATTGTGTTCATGGACCGCAACCATCTTGCCGGCAATACCGTGGCGGTCGAGCAGGCGCGCCGTCATCCGCGTATCTTCGGCGGCAATGACATCCACCGCGCGCAGCACCTCGAGCGCGCGCAGCGTGACATCGGAGAGATTTCCGATCGGGGTTGCGACTACATATAATGTCGCGGTGCCTGCCTTCATTTGCGTGCCCACGCCGTGTCCTGTTGCCGGATTCCGATGATCGATGCCCGCCTGTTGCGCCGTATTGCCGTCAGCAGCTTCGTTTTGGCTGCGCTGGCGCCCGTACTATACGGAGCACCCACCGCATTGGCCAGCGAAGCGGCAACAACGCCCGCCCCCGTCGCTCAGACGCCGCACATCGCCCTGCTGCTGCCCACACGCGCCAAAGTCTTTGCCCGCCATGCCAACGCGCTGCGTGACGGTTTTCTGGCGGCCGCCAAAGCCCAGGGCAAGCCCATGCTGCCGGTGCGCGAGTATCCGGTGAACGAGGACGTCAGCGATGTCCTGAGCAACTATCGCGCCGCGGTCAGTGCAGGGGCCAAAGTCATCGTCGGGCCGCTGACCCGCGACGCTGTCACGGCGCTGGCTTTCGGCGAACCGGTGCCGGTGCCGACGCTCGCGCTCAACATCCCTGACCAGACCGGCCGCGCACCTGAAAATCTGTACATGCTGAGCCTGCAGGTCGAAAGCGAGGCACGACAGGCGGCGCAACTGGCTTACCGTGACAACCGGCGCAATGCGCTGATCATCGCCGGCACCCATGCAGTACAACGGCGCATGCAATCCGCCTTTTCCGCTGAATTCTCGCGCCTGGGCGGCACCGTGCTGGCGGAGGCGATCCCGCCCGACCCCGCGCGCTTGAAATCCGCGATGCGCCCCGAGGCGGACATGGTGTTCCTGGCGCTGGATCATGACGAAGCCCGCGCCATCCGCGCTTACCTCGGTGCAAACGCGACTTATGCGACTTCCAGCGTCTACGCCGGGGAGCGCGGGCCGCTGGCGGCGTTTGATCTCGCCAACGTCACTTTCGTCGACATGCCCTGGCTGATCGAACCCGATCATCCGGCGGTGATGAGCTACCCGCGCCCCGAACCCGGCGCTGCCGAATTCGAACGCCTGCATGCGCTCGGCATCGATGCCTGGCGCATCGCCCAGTTGCTGCTGTCGGGCGCGCGCAGCCTGAAACTCGACGGAGTCACCGGCGAATTGACCCTGGGGCCGGGCGGCATCATTGATCGCACGTTGCGTGCCGGCCGCTTCATCGACGGCAAAGTACGGCTCGCGGAACCCGGTGCGCGTGAACCCGCGCGGTGAACAGGGCGAAGCGCTCGCTGCCGACTTCCTGCAGCGACAGGGCCTCGTCATCACGACGCGCAACTATCATTGCCGCTTTGGCGAAATCGATCTGATCGCCAGGGATGGCCCCACGGTGGTGTTCGTGGAAGTACGCAGCAGGGCCAATGACACTTACGGCGGGGCTGCAGCCAGCATCACCGCCGCCAAACAGGCCAAACTGCTGAAAGCCGCCCGTCACTATTTGGCGACACTCCAGTCCACCCCGCCCTGCCGCTTCGACGCCGTGTTGCTGACGGGCGATCCGCCGCGCATCGAATGGCTGCGCAACGCGATCGAAGCTTAGGCGTCGCTTCATTCACTTTTACTCTTTACAGGTACAATACCGCCACCATGGACCTCATCAGCCGCATCAGCGAAAACTTCTCCGAAAGCGCCCATCTCAAGCTGCAGAGCATGGATGCGCTCGCCGCACCCATCGCCGCCGGCGTGCAATCCATGGTGCGCTGCCTTCAGGCCGACGGAAAAATACTGGCCTGCGGCAATGGCGGCTCGGCTGCCGATGCCCAGCATTTTTCTGCGGAACTGCTGAACCGGTTCGAGGTCGAACGGCCAGGTCTTGCGGCAATGGCGCTGACTACCGACAGTTCGACCCTGACTTCGATCGCCAACGATTACGACTACAACCAGGTGTTTTCAAAGCAGGTACGGGCGCTCGGACGCGCCGGCGACGTACTGCTGGCGATTTCAACCAGCGGCAATTCGCCCAACGTTGTTGCAGCCATTGCGGCCGCACATGAATGCGACATGCGGGTCGTCGCACTCACCGGACGCAACGGCGGCAAGATGGGCGAAATGCTGGGGCCTGACGATGTGCATATCTGCGTGCCAGCGAGCAGTACCGCGCGCATCCAGGAAGTGCACCTGCTGTCGCTGCACTGTCTGTGCGACGGCATTGATTGTCTACTTTTGGGAGTTGAATAAATGCGAAAACTGCTTACGTTGACCTGCATCGCGCTGTTGCCGGTGGTATCCGGATGTGCCGCGGTTGCGATCGGGGGCGCGGCAGCAACTGGCGTCATCCTCGCGGAGGACCGTCGCACCGTCGGCACCATCACCGAGGATCAAGGCATTGAGCTGAAAGCGGCCTCAAGAATCGAGGAAAAGGTCAAAGCCGCCCACGTCAACGTCACCAGCTACAACCGCGTCGTGCTGCTGACTGGCGAGGTTGCGACGGAAGCCGCCAAGACCGACGCCGAGCGCATCACACGTGCCGTCGAAAACGTACGCAATGTGTTTAATGAACTCAAAGTCGGCGGCAACAGTTCATTGCAGGCGCGCACCAACGACTCGGTCATTACGTCAAAGGTCAAAGCCCGCTTCGTCGATGCCAACAAGTTCAGCGCGGTGCATGTCAAAGTCGTCACCGAAGACAGCGTTGTATACCTGCTGGGCATGATCAAGAAACAGGAAGCCACGGATGCCACAGAAGTCGCGCGCACCACCGGCGGCGTCAGCAAGGTTATCCGGGTCTTCGAATACCTTGACTAAAATATAAATAAAAACAATGGCTTACAAGGGCGCCTTCGGACGCCCTTGTTGTTTCAGCAGTCGCAGCAGCGCGCCGAGCAACGGCAGTTTTTCATACAGCTCTTCGGCCGCATCCCAGTAATCGCGATGCACCGCCACCAGCCCTGCCGCATCAAGAGTGATCAGGCTGGCGCCATGAATGTTCTGGGTGACTTGCGGTCGCCAGCCGCGGAAATGGAACTCGAAATCCCAGGTCAGCATCACGCGCGCGCCGTCAACCATGCGCTCGCGCACCAGGAATCGCGGCGCATCAAGACGCTCGAACATGTGTTGAAAAATGGCCGTCACCGCCGGAATCCCTTTTACGTCGCTGAAGGGATCGCGGAAACGGCAGTCCGCCGCGTAGTATTCCGGCAACTCCGCAATCGACTGCAGGGTCAGTGTTTCAAAGAAGCGGACCAGCGCATCCACCCGTTGCTGCGTCATAAACCCGTCCCCTTGTGTACCAGCGCGAAATACCAACGATACGGCAGCAGGCGCAGCAGCTTGAGCCACAGCGTGAAGCGCTTTGGAAAGTGGATCTCGAAATCACCGCGGGCAAACCCGGCAATGATCGCAGTCGCCGCCGCTTCCACGCTGATCAGCGCCGGCATCGCAAACGTATTGCGGTCGGTCAGCGGGGTTTTGACGAAACCGGGATTGATCACATAAACGCCGATGCCGCGCGGCGCAAGATCCAGATACAGCGTCTCGGAAAGATTAATCAGTGCTGCCTTGGTCGCACCGTAGACCAGGGCCGTCGGCAATCCGCCATAGCCGGCAACACTGGATACCACCGCGACACCACCGGCTCCTTGCTGCAGCAACTGGTTTATAACCGGCGCCAGGCAGTTGATTACGCCATTGATATTGACGTCCACCAGACGCCGGGCGTCCGCGGCGTCAAGATCCCAGGCCCGCACCGGCTGGTGCGCGCCCGAACACAACACCACCAGATCAACACCGCCCCAAGCGGAAACCACGCGCCGCAAGGCCGGCAGTACGGCAGCCGCATCCGTTACATCCAGCGGCACCGCCAGCGCCTGCGCGCCATGCGCGGCCGCGAGCCGCTCCAACTCACCGGCTCGCCGGGCCGACAGCGCAACGCGGGCGCCGCGCGTGAGCAGCGCCATGGCCAGCGCCTCACCGATGCCGCTCGATGCGCCGACCACCCACACGCGCTGGTCCCGCCATTCAAGGATGCGACGGTTGAGGCTCATGGACGTCGCCTGAAACTCAGCGTCACTTCGCCGAGGCGTACGCCGAACTTGCTCATCACCGAGCGGTTGAGCATGACCTGTTCGTCCATCAGATACATCCAGTCGTCAAAATCCACTTCCCAGACGCGGCCATCGACCTCCAGCTTCAGCACATACTGCCAGCGCAATGCATTGCCATGCAGTTCGCCGATCGCCTCACCGATCACATCGTCGGCCGTGCCGCGATAACGATGTTCGTCGATGCGCTCCAGCGTCCACACCCTGCGGCTCTTGCTGCCGTCAGAATACTCGAAATGCTCATCCAGAATCCCTGTATTGCCGGACCAGCGGGCATCGATGCGCACGGTAAACCGTTTAACCACTTTGCCGCTGCGGTCCTGGAAAACGCCCCATGCATCGATGGTGCCGTCGAAATAACGCTGCAGATCGAGTGCCGGCCGTTCATCGCGGTACTGTTCGACCGCTACCGATCCGCAGCCCGCAAGACTCATCAACAACAGCGCGAACACACTTCGCAATAAACTCATTTCACCACTCCTTTCAAAGACATCGCTGTATGCCGCGTGTCGGTCAGGGTCAACGCCAGCATCGCCGCTGCCGCCAGCTTGATGGCGCAAGGCAGCAGTGCGTAAACCAGTGACAAGGCCGATCCCGAACCTGCCGCCGATCCCGGCTGATAACCCAGCCATTGCAGCATCGGCAGCGCGACACCCGCGGCCAGCGCCAGCGCCAACTTTTCCAGCAGATGCCACAGCCCGAAGTAAGCCCCGTCGGGACGACCGCGATCATCTTCATCGTCATCAATCAGGTCGGCGAGCAACGAGGCCGGCAGCGCAAGGTCGGCGCCGAAGGCGATCCCGGAGAGCACGCACACTGCGGCAAATGCCGCCGCGTCACCCGCGCCCAGAAACCATGTCCAGACAAACGCCGCCACCGCCAGCACCATCGCCACCAGCCAGGCGCGGACTTTGCCGGCGCGATCCGCAAGGCGCACCCACAGCGGCATCCCCGCAGCGCCGGCAGCGAAATACAGGATCAGGAACAACGGCGTCAGATCCGCACGCTGCAATACATCGGCGGCAAAAAACAGCAGCAGCGTCGCCGGCACGGCTGCGGCCATGCCGTTGACCAGGAACACCGCGGCCAGCCGGCGGAACCGCGCATTACGCAAGGGCAGCATCAGCGCTGACAATGAAACGGCGCGCGCGGGAGCGCGGGCGACAGGAGATGGGCCGGCGAGCAGCGTGACACCCGCGGCAAACACCAGCACCGGCGCATAACCCAGCGCAAACGTGGCGAGACCGTCTGCTGCGCCCTGCTGCCGAACCAGCAATTCCGGAATGGCGGCGGCACAAAGCACGCCTGCCAGCGCGGCAACACCACGCGTCGCGGTGATCCGGGTGCGTTCGACGTAATCGCGCGACAGCGCGCTGCCCAGTGCGAGGTGGCCGATGCTGGCCGCGCTCAGACCCAGATAAGCGAGCACCAGCGCAGCCACCAACCAGGGCACCAGCAGCGTCATTGATGCCGGCGGATTGAATAGCAGCCAGAGTCCTGCGGCCAGCGCGGGCACGGCGCCGGCGATCATCACCTTGTGCCCGCCGTAGCGCGGTGGAATGCGATCGGCCAGCGCGCCGAGCAACGGATCACTGACGGCATCAAGCAGACGCACGCCGAGCAGCACCGCGCCGATTACCGCGAGGTCCAGACCGAGTGCCGAGTAGAACTTCGGCATCTGCACATGCACCGGCAAGGCCGCCGCCGCAAGCGGCAGCGCTACCGCGGCATAAGCCGTCAGCTCGAATTTAGTCAGCGCGGCCATTGCCGCTCAGCAGCGCGGCGCGCAGATCGGGCGTCTGGGTGCGCGGATCCAGCCAGATCTCGAAAAAGCGGCGCGCAAACTCAGGGTCGTCGATGGTGCCGAGCAATCGCGTGGCGGAGTAAAACTGCGCGCCGCGCTGCGGCCGGTAAATGCCGATCAACCGGCTGCCGGTCTGCACGTCGGGAAAGGTGCTGCGCATTGCCGCGTCCCAGCGCGCCAGTTTGGCCTCATCCCTGACGCCGAGCCGGCGCATTTCGTCAATGCTGGTTTCAGCCAGTTGACCGGACGTCGCCTGGCGCGCATAAACGATATCCAGCACATACGGCGCATCGGCCTGCCAGCGCCCGTCGCGCGTCCACAGCGCAGCGTCATAAACATGGAACCCCCACCAGCGCAAACGACCCTTGCCGACCATGCGGCAGGTTTCCAGCGCGCTGCACACCGCTGGCGGCAATTCGGCCGGCACGTTGACGGCCGCGGCAGGCGCTGCGAACACCAGCACCAACGCAAATGCTGCGGCGTTACGCATGAACCAGCACCGCCTGCACCACATCCGTGGCGCGGGCGCGGAAACCGGCTTCGCAATAGGCGAGATAAAAACGCCAGGTACGCATGAAGGGCTCGTCGAAACCCTGGTCGCGGACTGCAGGTGCCGCGCAATCAAACATCTGGTGCCAATGCCTCAGCGTCTCCGCGTAATCCAGTCCGAAATGATGCATGTCTTCGACGCTCATGCCCTGCCCGGCGGCGACCTCACCGAAACGCTGCGGCGACGGCAGCATGCCGCCGGGGAAGATGTATTGCTGGATGAAATCGGTGCCCGTGCGATAGCGCTCGAACTTGGACTCGGCAATGGTGATGCTCTGCACCAGCGCGCGGCCGCCCGGCTTCAGTCGTTCACGCAGCATGCTGAAATAACCCGGCCAGTAGCGTTCCCCTACCGCCTCGAACATCTCGATCGACACCACATGGTCAAACTGTCCGTCGAGATCGCGGTAATCCTGCAGCCGGAGTTCGACACGGTCCTGAAGGCCCGCTGCAGCGATGCGGCGTTGCGCATATTCCAGCTGGGCCGCGGAAATGGTGATGCCCGTAACTCGGCAACCAGCACGCGCGGCATGTTCGGCAAAACCGCCCCAGCCACAGCCGACTTCAAGAATGTGCTGGCCGGGCTGCACATTGAGAGCCCGCAGAATGTGGGCGTATTTCGCCGACTGCGCATCAGCCAGACTGCGCGTGAGATCGCCTTCAAACAAGGCCGATGAATAGGTCATCGTCGAATCCAGCCACAGCCGGTAGAAGTCATTACCAAGATCATAATGGGCGTGGATGTTCTTGCGGCTGCCGCTGCGCGTGTTCGGGCGCAACCAGTGACGCAAGCGGTAGGCCAGCGTGGCCCACCAGCGGCCATGGATAGCCGCTTCAATCGCCTGCTCGTTCATTGCAGCCAGCAGCAGCAGTTGCGTCAGATCATCGGTTTGGGCACGACCGGCAATATAGGCTTCGGCGAGTCCGATGTCGCCGCGCCCGAGAATGTCGTTGCATACCCGCCAGTCGGTGATCCTCAGTGCCGCATGAGGGCCGGGCTGGGCACCGGAAAACTCCTGGCAACGCCCGTCCGGGCAATGCAGCGTGATCTTTCCGCAGCGCAGCTGCAAAAGCAGTTTGAACATCCAGCGTGCGGAGGCGGGTTCGGTGCGCAGCAGCGCGCGGTTGGTCAGGACGGTCGTCATCGTGTGGTGTCTTCTGCGGGGGGTAGCGGTTTGGCAAAAAAGGGTACGCGCTTCAGCCACAGCCGCAGCGCGTGGTAGTGGATGCGCAGCATCACGCCCAGCGTCATCCACGGGTAACGGAAAAATGCGCACAACAGCGCCGCCGTGGTCACCGCCTGTGCGGTGCCGCTGACGCTGGTGACGAGGCTGTTACCCCGCCCGTCTTCATAGTCGATGCGGAACGCGCAACGCTGCGGATGATCGGCAAAGCGGAAACGGTATTCACCGCTGACCGGAAAAAACGGCGACACATGGAAGACCTTGCGGGCGCTCAGCCAGTCCCCGCCCGCAATCGGGCGCGCATCGGCGTGCGCCACCAGATAGTTGTGATGTTCGCCGAAGGTGTTGCTGACCGCCGCAAGCACGGCGCGCAATGCACCGGTGCGGTCATGGCATAGCCAGAAGCTGACGGGATTGAACACGTAACCCAGCACCCGCGGAAATGTTTGCAGCCAGATCGCGCCGTCAGCGCAGGCCAGCCCGTGACGAGCCAGCAGGCCGCGAATCCACGGCTCCAGCGGGCTGCCGTCGCGCGGACCGTGATCCGCATCGTAAAAGCCGCACAGGTTCCAGCGGTTTCTTGAACACAATGCCGGCAGCGGCTGTTCGGGCCCGTCGATGCGCAGACGCAGAAAAAACACGCCCTGACGGAAAGCATGCACGGCGGGTGCCAGCCGGCGATGCAGCACTTCGCCGCAATACAGCCGCGCGGCTGAAACCGTCGTGCTCATGCTGCGGCTTTCAGCGCTTCGGATTGGGCAATCCAGGGCGCCGTCACGCCCAGACCTGCAGCAACAGCCATGCCGGCCTTGAGGCCGTCTTCGTGAAAACCATAACCGGCCCAGGCCCCGCAATACCAGGTGTGATGCCGGCCCTGCATCTGCGGCAGCCACGACTGCGCGGCAACGGCGCCGAGATCGAACACCGGGTGGGCGTAATGATAACGCTCGATGACATGGCCGGGCCGCGGCTCGCGGATCGGGTTGAGCGTGACGATTACCGGACTGCTGAACGGCAGCGGCTGCAGCTTGTTGATCAGGTAGCTCACGCCCACGGGCCGTCCGCCATCCGCGGCGTGATCGGCATGGTAGTTCCACGCCGACCAGGCCGAGCGGCGACGCGGCAGAAACTGCTCGTCGGTATGCAGAACGACTTCGTTGTACTGATAGCCGATCGCGGCCAGCATGCGACGCTCGACGGCATCGGCATCCGCGAGCAGTCGCAGGGTCTGATCACTGTGGCAGGCCAGCACGACCTCGTCAAAATGTTCCACGGCACCATCGGCAAATTGCAGTTCGGCCCCGGCCGTATTGCGCCGGACTTCAGTCACCGGCCGGTTCAGCCGCACATCGGACAGAACTGCCGCCAGCTTGTCGACATAGCTTCGCGCGCCGCCGTTGACGGTGCGCCATTGCGGACGGTCACTGACCTGCAGCAGCCCGTGATTGGCGCAAAACCTGAAAAACGTTCGTGCCGGATACTGCAGCATCGTCGCAGTCGGGCAGGACCAGATGGCGCCGGCCATGGGTAGCAGATACCAGTCGCGAAATGCACGGCCGTAGCCGCCGGCAACAAGAAACTCCCCCAGCGACTGCGCAGCATCACCTTGCGCCTGCGCCAACGCACCGGCCTCCCGGTTGAAGCGAAGGATATCGCCGAGCATGCCCCAGAACGCCGGACGCAACAGATTGCGCCGCTGCGCAAATACCGTCGACAGGCTGCTGCCAGCCCACTCCAGGCGCTCGGCTTCGAGTTTCACCGAGAACGACATGTCGCTGGCAGTGGAAGTCACCCCGAGGTAATCAAACAGCGCGATCAGATTCGGATAGGTACGCTCGTTGAACACCAGAAAACCGGTATCCACCGGCGCAGTGATGCCGTCCAGTTTGACGTCAACGGTATGGGTGTGCCCGCCAAGATAGTCGTTGGCCTCGAACAACGTCACTGCATACGCGCGCGACAGCAGCCACGCCGCCGACAGCCCGGCAATGCCGGAGCCGACAACGGCGATGCGTTTCGCGGGCGCCTGCCGGTTCATGCCGCGAATGGCTTGATGCGTTCAACCAGGGCGTAGGCCGAATGGTTGTGGATCGATTCAAAGTTCTCCGCCTCGACCTTGTAACCGCGCACCCGGGAGTCGGCATCCAGCCGCAGCGCAATGTCGCGCACCAGGTCTTCGACAAACTTCGGATTGTCGTAGGCGCGTTCGGTCACATACTTTTCATCCGGGCGCTTGAGCAGTCCGTAGACCTCGCAGGAAGCCTCCTGCTCGGCGATGCCGGCGATTTCCTCAATGGTCAGCGTTGCAGAAGCTTCCACGGTGATCGTGATGATCGAACGCTGGTTGTGCG
The DNA here is from genome assembly GCA_903933915.1 of uncultured beta proteobacterium. Taxonomy (GTDB): domain Bacteria; phylum Pseudomonadota; class Gammaproteobacteria; order Burkholderiales; family SG8-41. The sequence continues at coordinate 43,254 of CAIZLW010000102.1, forward strand.
CGCCGTAATCGGAAATCTCCTTGGAACAGGGACAGAGGCTGGTCGCCGGTGCCGATACCTGGGTGGTGAACACGCTGCCGCCCGCCTTGCGTTCCCCGCGCAGCATCACCTGGTAGTCGAGCAGGCTGGACACGCCGGACACCGGCGCCCGCTTGCTGATGAAATAGGGGAAGCGCATTTCGATCATGCCGCTATCGGCATCCAGCCGCTGCAGCATTTTCTCCAGCAGCGCAGCGAATCCACCGGCATCCAGCGCCTGTTCATGCTGCTGCAGCACTTCGATAAAACGTGACATGTGCGTGCCCTTGACCTCGGGCGGCAGACCGACCGTCATGTCGACGGTGGCCACACTGGAGACCACACCACCATCCGCACTGGCGATCCGTACCGGGTGGACCAGCGATTTCACGCCGACCTGGTTGATGTAGATGTTGCGGCGGTCAGCGTTGGCCTGGACGTCAGGCAACAGCCATTTTTCGGGGGCATTCATAGGAGCTCCTGTGGAGGGATATACTGTAGTTTGTCCATGGCAGATGACTGACATAAAGCCACGCCGTTTAGCTAATTGGGCGTCAGCACATTGACTTTGTCCAATGTCTGTCCAATAATGTCTTGGTCAAAGATACAGAATGACTGCAGAAATTCCCATTTTTAAGCGATAAAACCCAATACTGTCCACGACAAATGAACAATACCCTTATCTCTGCAGGGACTACCCCGGATGTTTGCTACAACATCTCTGCTGTCGAGCGGGATACCGGTTTGTCCAAGGACACCTTGCGCGTCTGGGAACGCCGCTACGGCTTCCCGAAACCGTTGCGCGACCGCCACGACGAGCGCCTGTATTCATCGCCGGAACTGGAAAAACTGCGCCTGCTGCGACTGCTGATCGATTCCGGTCACCGCCCTGGCAAAATCATCAACCGCAGCGTTTCCGAACTGACCCAGCTGATCTCCTCGCGTGCGCCGGCACAGAGCACGCCGCCCGAAATCGAGGCGATCACCGAACTGCTGCTGCGCCACGATGTCGAAAACTTCCGCAACGCGCTGCAGCAGGCGCTGATGAAGCAGGGCCTGCTGCGCTTTGTCACCGAAACCGTCACCGCTTTGAATCACTGGATCGGCGAAGCCTGGCTCGCGGGACGCGTCGCCATTTTTGACGAGCACCTGTACGCCGAGCACGTGCAGAACATCCTGCGTAACGCGATCATCGCGCAACCCGGCCGCGGCTCGGCACCTCGCGTGTTGCTGACCTCGCTGCCCGGCGAAAAACACCGCATCGGCCTGCTGATGGTGGAAGCCGTGCTGACCGCCGAAGGCGCAGCCTGCGTCGCCCTCGGCGCCGAAACTCCGGTGATAGACGTCAAGAATGCCGTGCCGGCATATGCGGTGGATGTGGTCGCGCTGTCGTTCAGCAGCGCGGTAACCCAAAGCGCCGCGCTGGCCGGTTTGAGCGAACTGCGGGGTCTGTTACCCGACGGCACTGAAATCTGGGGCGGCGGCGGCGCCCTGGCACGTGCGCGCAAGGCTCCTGAAGGCATTCTGCTGCTGCGTTCCTTCGACGACATGCGTTATGCCCTGGAACGCTGGCGCGTCGAACACGCAAGACGCTGAACACCACGGCGAGTCGCGTAATGCGAAAATCCGAGTTGCCGCTCAAGATCTGCGTGGCCTGCGGCCGCCCGATGGCCTGGCGTAAGCGCTGGGCCAAGGTCTGGGACACTGTGAAATACTGCTCGGAGCGCTGCCGGCGCAGCCGCTGAAGCCGGGGCTCACCAGCAGCAATATTCTGGAAACATTAGGAAGGTCATAATGCAAATACCCGTCACACCGAAATCCCCGGAGCCTCCGATGCAAGTCAACCCGGAATTCATCACCACCAGTCATATGCTATACCCGGGAATCTTCAAATCCCTGGAACAGATCCGCTGGAACCTGTCCAACGACGTGCCCTGGGATACCTTCGACGGCAGCAAACTGTCGGACGAACAGGCGCTGACCATCAAGATGAACGCCATCACCGAATGGGCGGCGCTGCCGGCCACCGAAATGTTCCTGCGCGACAACCAGCACGACAGTGACTTCTCGGCCTTCATGTCGGTGTGGTTCTACGAAGAACAGAAACATTCGCTGGTGCTGATGGAATACCTGCGCCGCTTCCGTCCGGAACTGGTGCCGACACAGGAAGAACTGCAGGCAGTGCGTTTCACCTTCGACCCGGCCCCGCCGCTGGAAACGCTGATGCTGCATTTCTGCGGTGAAATCCGCCTCAACCACTGGTACCGCTGTGCGATGGACTGGCACACCGAGCCGGTGATCAAACACATCTACAATCTGATTTCGCGCGACGAGGCCCGCCATGGCGGCGCCTACCTGCAATACATGAAACGCGCGCTGAACAGCGTCGGCGATACCGCGCGCACCGCCTTTGCCAAGGTCGGCGTGCTGATGGCCAGCTCGGGACGCAGCGGCAAGCCGCTGCATCCGACCAATCTGCACGTCAACAAGAGCCTGTTTCCCAACGACACCGTGCAAAGCCGCCTGCCCGACCCCGAGTGGCTGGAGCACTGGCTCGACCAGCAGATCCGCTTCGACCGCGACTGGGAACATAAGGTGGTGACGGTGATCCTGCGCAATCTGTCGCTGCTGTTCGGTCGCGAGTTTGAGTCGGTGAAGGACCTCAACCGCTTCCGCAAGGAAATCCCGGCGCACTGAACCTGACCGTCCGTGCCGGGGTTTGTCGGCGGCAACGCGCACGCGTAGACTGCCTGCCCATGCATGACACCCCCGCTTTTGAACGGCACATCGTCGCCCCCGGCGACATCGCCGCCCATGCCGCGCTGCTGCCGCGCCCGCTGGTGTTCACCAACGGCGTATTCGACATCCTGCACCGCGGCCATGTCACCTACCTCGCGCAGGCCCGCGCCCTCGGCGCCAGCCTGATCGTTGCGCTGAACAGCGACGCGTCAGCAAAACGCCTGGGCAAAGGCGCCGATCGCCCGGTCAACACACTGGCGGATCGCGCCGCGGTGGTTGCGGCGCTGGGCTGCGTTGAGCGCGTGACCTGGTTTGAAGCCGACACGCCGCTGGAACTGATCCTCGCGGTCAAACCCGATGTGCTGGTGAAAGGTGGCGACTGGAAGCCCGAGGCCATCGTCGGCGCGCGGGAAGTGCAGGGCTGGGGCGGCCGCGTACACTCGATCGCGTTTGCCCACCAGCGTTCGACCACCTCGCTGCTCGAACGGGTCCGCGCCAGCGAACCCCGCTGAGTAACCACTCACTACAAGAGTTATTTTTATAAGTATCTGTTTTTAAAGTACTTTATTTTTGGGGTGCTACTTCAGGGCAGCTCGCCGCTTTAATCTCTGTGGTCGGAAAATCACGCTGCAACTCGGTGATGCGGGCAATCGTCGCAGCGCTGGGTTCGCGCACAAAGTAGCTCACCTGCTTGAGGAATTTCTCCCGCCGCGTCACCACCGCCGAACGTACACCGAGCTTGCGCAGCCGCTCCAGTTCGGCATTCGCCGCATCCTCGCTTTTGAACAGCCCCAGCGACACCGCGTTGCGCCACGGACCGGCATCCTGCACCACAAAAAATTCGGTCACGCCCAGCGCTTTCAGTTCACCCAGCTTGCGGTCAACCTCGGCCTTGGTTTTGAACACCGGCATGTGTACCCAATAGCCGTCAATGTCGAGGACGCGGCGCTGCACCGCCTCGGCCGGCAACGCCAGGGCAAGCAACGCGCCATCAGCGCGGGCGACATCAGGTCCGCCGAACGCCCCCCATTCCACACACGCGGTCGGCGACGGCACAGTTGGCGCAGCGGCCGGCGCGGTCGTGGCGACTGCAGAAGTCGCCGTGGCAGCGACGGGGCGGATTTTTTCAGGGGTGATCTGCAGCGCGGCGATCTGCGCGGACGCATCCACGGTTTCATTGAGAAACCGGTGGTAGGCAAAGAATCCGAGGTTCACCAGCACCAGCAATATCAGCAATAGTCTCATCAGCGCTCCATCACTCCGTCTGCCGCGCGATCTGCAGCAGACCTTCCAGCACCAGATTATCCACAACAGTCACCACACCGTTAAGCCGTAGCTCGATCAGGCCCGCATCCCCGCCCGAGAGCAGCACCCGCGGCGCGGTTCCCGTGCTGTCCTGCAGATTGCGCACCACCTGTTCGACGGCGCCGGCCAGCGCATTGACCGTGCCGCTGAAAATCGCGTCGCCGGTATTGTCGGGAAAAAAACGGAACGCACCTTCGCGCAGCGCCAGATTCGCGGTATCCCGCGCCAGCGCGGCCCGCATCAGCGCTGCACCGGGCACGATGCAGCCACCGAGAAACACGCCCTCGCCGCTCAGCGCATCCACGGTCATGGTGGTGCCGGCATTCACCACCACGCAGGCCGCGCCGGTCAGATGCCAGGCGCCGATCAGCGCCGCCCAGCGATCCGCTCCAAGCGCCGCCGGGTCAGCGTAACTGCTGCGCACACCGCATTGCACGGACGCGCTGACCAGCCAGTGCGGCGGACGCGACGCTGCGGGCAACAATGCGGCCACCTGCCCCTGCACCGCAGTGCCGGCGACATTTGCAATCACCATCCGGTCAGGCGCCGGCAAACCCGCCCACTCGTCTTTCAGTTCATCAGGCCTGGTGGTGGCCACCCAGCCCTGGCGCAACCAGCCGCTGTCCTCGGCCAGGCCCCATTTGATGCGGGTATTGCCGATGTCGACGGCGAGTATGTTCATGCCGCAACCGCTGCCGCGCGCAGGCTGACTTCGCCGCTGTGGTGGCGGGACAGGCCTGCCGTCGTTTCCAGCAGCAAAGCGCCGTCCTCGGCCACGCCGCGCGCGATGCCGTCGATGATTTTGCCGTCGGGCAACAGCAACTGCACCGGTTGATCCTGCCGGGCATGCAGTGACTGCCATTCCATGCGCAACGCGGTAAAGCCTTCCTCGCTGAATACGCCGATCACCGCGGACAGTTCGCGCAGCAGTCCGGCCAGCAGCGCATTGCGATCAATCGCGGCGCCGGCGGCGGATTCCAGATCGGCGACCGGCTGGTCCACCGCCGCGAGCACCCGTGCATCGGCGCGAACATTGACGCCGACGCCGATGACCGCCGTGCTCGGCCCCAGCACGTCGCCCTGCATCTCGATCAGGATACCGGCCAGTTTCCCGGTCGGGAGCACCACGTCGTTGGGCCATTTGAGTTGCGCATCCCGCGCCCCCGCGCCGCGCAGCGCACGCGCCAGTGCCACGCCGACGGCAAGACTGAGTCCGCCCAGTTCGCGCGCGCCCTGGGCAAAATGCCACAGCAGCGAAAACGTCAGTGTATGGCCCAGCCCAGAATGCCACACCCGTCCGCGCCGGCCGCGCCCGGCGGTCTGCACTTCAGCCGCGAGCGCGAGACCGCCGCGCGCACCCTGCGCCGCGCGCTGCAGCAAACGGGTATTGGTTGAATCGAGGGTGTCGCAAATCTCGATGTCGACAGTCTGCGCCGCTGCGCCCAGCGCAAGCCGCACCTGCGCCGCATCCAGCAGCGACACCGGCTGCGACAGGCGGTAACCGCGGCCGCGCACTTTTTCGATGACAAACCCGGCGCCGCCGATATCGCGGATGCCGTACCACACCGCGCTGCGGGTCACGCCGAGCACGCGCGCGATATCCTCGCCGGAGTGAAAGGCGCCGTCCGCCAGTGCGCGCAGGGTCTGAAAGGCCATGGTGTTCATTGCGGCCCGTAGCATAGCCGATTGCACGCCACAGGCGAGATGCGGCGCTTCCGCCGCCCAGGCATCCGCCAGCAGTTTGCGACGGCGGGTCGTCAACGCGAAATAGCAAATAAAAACAAAAACTTGCGTTTGTGATCTGGATTAAAGACCGCATCCGGCCAAGCGCCTAAGATGCAGCCATGGCAAGTGCCATGTTTATCAAAAGGATCAGCCATGAAATCAAACGTCGGTGGTATCGATAAAGTTTTACGCATCGTCGCGGGGCTCGCGCTGCTCTCGCTGGTTTTCATTGTTGACGGTGCTGCGCGCTGGTGGGGATTGATCGGTATCGTTCCCCTGTTGACCGGGTCGCTGGGCTGGTGTCCGGCCTATCTGCCGTTTGGCATCAGCACCTGCCCGGCAAAAAAATAAACAAAACCATCCCGAAAACCACCCGGCACCCGCCGGGTTTTTTTGTGCGTTCACAACACGCCAAACGGGAATATCATGGTTGCGCGCCGCGATTCGCCAGCAAACTCAAGAGCGGGAGCGGCCCACTTTCCCAGGGAGGGGATCATGCTTCGTGCACTGCTCTTGGCAGTTGTGGCGGTATGTGCCACCGGTTATTGCGGAACCATCGCCGCGCAATCGTTCCCGGTCAAACCCATCCGCATCATCGTGCCGTTCCCTGCCGGCGGCACTTCCGACATCCTGACGCGACTGATCGGCGCCAAACTGACTGAGGCCTGGGGCCAGCAGGTGCTGCCCGATAACCGGCCTGGCGCGAACGGCAACATCGGCGCCGACTTTGTCGCACGCGCTGCGCCTGACGGTTACACGCTGGTATTGATGGATGTCGGCAATCTCGCGATCAGCCCCAGCGTGTTCGCGAAAATGCCCTTCGACATCATCAGGGATTTTGCGCCGATCACCGTCGTCTCGTACTCGCCGCACATTCTGGCCACCCATCCGAGCATGCCGGTAAAAACGGTCAAGGAAATCATCACCCTGGCCAAAGCCCGACCCGGCAAGCTGAACTACGCCACCGGCCTCGGCGGCGCGCCGCACATGGCCGGTCTGATGTTTGCCTACCGCACGGGGATCGACTGGGCCTACATACCCACCAAGGGCGGCTTTGCCAACATTCTCATCACCACCACCGGCGAAGCCGACCTGCTGTTCAACGGCATGCTCGCCACACTGCCGCACACCAAAAGCGGCCGCCTGCGCCTGATTGCCGTTTCCAGCGACAAGCGTTTTCCATCGTTGCCGGATACGCCGGTAGTGGCTGAAACACCCGGCCTCGAGGGGTTTGTCACCGGTTCATGGCAGGGCGTGCTGGCGCCGGCGAAAACGCCGCCGGAACTGGTGGCGCGGCTACAGGTCGAGATCGCCCGCATCATCCATACGCCGGACATGAAGGAAAAACTGTCCACCCAGGGCGCAGGTCCGATCGGCAACAGCCCTGCAGACATGGCGAAGTGGTTGGCCGCGGAAAAAGACCGCTGGGCAAAACTGATCAAGGCTACCGGATTCAAACTCGAACAATAAGACTTCACATCGGGGGGATGAAATCATGCGCCATCCATCACTGCCTGCTGCAATTCTCGCCACGCTATGTCTGTTTGCGGCGATTCCACTGTTCGCACAAAATTATCCGAGCCGGCCGATTCGTGTCGTCGTGCCGTACCCGCCGGGAGGCATCACCGACGTCACCACGCGCATCATCGCGCAGGAACTGTCGAAGAGCATCCAGCAGAACGTGCTGGTCGACAACCGCCCCGGTGCCAACAGCATTCTCGGCGTGGAAATCGTGTCCAAGGCGAATCCCGACGGTTACACGCTGGCCTCGGTCATCGCCGCGCACGCCGCCAACCAGACGCTGTATCCGAAGCTGCCCTACGACGCAGTGAAAAGCTTCGCCACGGTATCCCTGCTCGCCACCGCGCCGCTGATCGTCTGCGCCAACAACAACCTGCCGGCGAAAGATGCGCGCGAACTGATCGCGCTGGCCAAGGCCAAGCCCGGCACGCTGTCGTTCGGCTCCAGCGGCATCGGCGCCGCAGCACACCTCACCACCGAACTGCTGATGCTGACCATGGGCGTGAAGATGACCCATGTGCCGTACAAGGGCACCGCACCGGCATTGCAGGGGCTGATGACCGGCGAAATCCAGCTGATGATGGACACGCCCTCGTCGATGCTGCCGCATGTGCGGTCAGGCCGCATCAAGGTGCTCGGCATGGCCTCGGAAAAACGCATCGCCGCCGCGCCCGATATTCCGACGCTGACCGAAACCGGCGTGCCGGTCACCGGCGGCACCTGGGTCGGCTGGCTGGCACCGGCAGGTGCACCGAAAGCGGCCGTCGAACGGCTGGGCCGGGAAATCGGCGCGGTCCTGCAGCGGCAGGAAGTGCGTGACCGCCTGACGCAGATGGGCACCGATCCGGTCGGCAGCACGCCGGCCGAATTCGCAAAATTCCTCGATGAAGAAGTCGCAAAGTGGGCCAAGGTGATCCGCGCGGCGAATGTCAAAGTCGAATAGCCGGACGTCAAACCGGCTGGCCCGACTTCTGCCGTTTCCGGTAACGCGATAAGCTTCCGGAAATGAAAAAACAGATCATTGCCATCGGCGGCGCCGCACTGCCGCTCGAACTCGACAACCTGCTGCTGGTCGATTATTTCCTCAAGCAGACCGGCAAACGCAAACCCAAAGTCTGCTTCATCGGTACTGCGCATGGCGATGCCGATGCCGGGCGCCTGCGCTTCTATGCCGGTTTCGGCCAGTTCAACTGCAAGCCGACGCACCTGCCGCTGTTTGCGCGCACCCCGCTCGATCTGGCTTCGTTTGTGCTCGAACAGGATGCGATCTTCGTCGGCGGCGGCAACACCCGCAGCATGCTCGCGGTGTGGCGGGACTGGGGGCTGGATGCGCATCTGCGCACCGCCTGGCAGCAGGGCATCGTGCTCGGCGGCTGGAGCGCGGGTTCGATCTGCTGGTTCGAACAGGGCATCACCGATTCCATCGCCGGGCCGCTGACCGCAATCGATTGCCTGGGTTTCCTGCCGGGCAGCAACTGCCCGCATTACAACAGCGAACCGCTGCGGCGCCCGACCTACCGCAAAATGGTTGCACGCGGCGCCATCGCCGAAGGTTATGCCGCCGATGATGGCGTGGCTTTGCATTTCATCGACGGTAAACTGGCCAAAGTCGTGTCCAACCACAAGTCCGGGCGCGGCTGGCGGCTGACCCGCAAGGGCGGGGCATTTATCGAACGCCCGTTGCCGACGCGGTATCTCGCAAAACGCTGAAGTCCCTGCGCGGCACGGGTTAAAATGGCGCTTTACTCGCCGCTTTACCCGGCAATACCTCCCTCCTCCAGCATGGCAAAAAACGCGAAAACCGGCGCGGAAGCTGTTGCGTCGACATCCAACTTCATCCGCAGCCACATTGAGGCCGATCTGGCTACCGGCAAATACGCTGCCCGCACTTGGGGCGGCAAGCCAGGGCCTGCGCGCGTGCATGCCGGCGCGGCTGTGGATACCGCAAAAATCCGCACCCGCTTCCCACCGGAGCCCAACGGCTACCTGCATCTCGGTCATGCCAAGTCGATCTGTCTGAACTTCGGCCTCGCACTGCATTACGCCGGCGCCTGCCACCTGCGCTTCGACGACACCAATCCGGAAAAGGAAGAGCAGGAATACGTCGACTCGATCCGCGATGCCGTGCAGTGGCTGGGCTTCGACTGGGGTCCGAACGGCTACTTCGCCAGCGATTATTTCGATGATATGTACGAAGCCGCGGAATATCTGATCAGCGCCGGCCACGCTTACGTTGACGAACAAAGCGCCGAGGACATGCGCGCCAACCGCGGCACACTGACCGAGCCCGGCAAACCCGGCCCGTGGCGCGGCCGGCCGGCCGCCGAGTCGCTGGCCCGCTTCCGCGAAATGCGCGACGGCAAACATGCCGACGGCGCGATGGTGCTGCGCGCGAAAATAGACATCGCCTCGCCCAACATCAACCTGCGCGATCCGGTGATCTACCGCATCCGCAAGGCCACGCACCACCGCACCGGCGACACCTGGTGCATTTATCCGCTGTACACCTACGCCCATCCGATCGAGGACGCGCTGGAACAGATCACCCATTCGATCTGCACGCTGGAATTTGAAGACCAGCGGCCGTTCTACGACTGGCTGCTGGCCAAACTCGCCGACGGCGGCCTGCTCGCGCGCCCGCTGCCGCAGCAGATCGAGTTCGCCCGGCTGAACCTGAGCTATGTCGTGCTCTCCAAGCGCAAACTGATCCAACTGGTCGAAGAAAAACACGTTTCAGGCTGGAGCGACCCGCGCATGCCGACGCTGACCGGCGCGCGCCGCCGCGGCTACACACCGGAAGGCTTTCGTCTGTTCGCCGACCGCATCGGCGTATCAAAAGCCGATTCGTGGATTGAATACTCGGTGCTCGAAGACTGCATGCGCGAGCACTTGAACGAGATCGCCGAACGGCGCATCGCCGTGCTCGACCCGGTGAAGCTGATCATCGACAACTATCCCGAAGGGCAGCAGGAAGACTGCTTCGCCCCCAATCACCCGCAAAAGCCCGACCTCGGCAAGCGCGTGGTGCCGCTGTCGCGCGAACTGTGGATTGAGCGTGAGGATTTTGCCGAAGAGCCGCCCAAGGGGTTCTTCCGGCTGTTCCCCGGCAACAGCGTGCGCCTGCGTTACGGTTATGTCGTCAAATGCACCGGCTGCATAAAGGACCATGAAGGACGCCTGGTCGAGGTGCACTGCGAATACCTGCCCGACACCAAGTCGGGCACGCCCGGCGCTGATACCGTCAAGGTCAAGGGCAATATCCACTGGGTCAGCGCCACGCATGCGCGCGCCACCGAAGTACGCCTTTATGACCGGCTGTTCAAGGATGCACACCCCGGTTCCGGCGGCCGCGATTTCCTGCTCGACCTGAACCCGGACTCGGTCAAAACCATCACCGCACAACTCGAACCGGCGCTTGGCACAGCCGAACCCGGTGCGCGTTACCAGTTCGAACGCCACGGCTATTTTGTCGCCGATACTGCGGATTCACGCCCGAATGCACCGGTATTCAACCGCGCCGTTACGCTGCGCGATTCCTGGATCAAATAGTCTCCGCCCTGCGCGGCGCAATTTACGACACCCCCGGAGGAGCGCCATGAGCAAAACCGAAAAAATTGCCGTTATCACCGGCGCCGGCAGCGGCATCGGCAAAGCCACTGCACACGCCTTGCTGAAAGACGGCTGGAGCGTGGCCGTCACCGGCCGCCATCAGGACACGCTGGATGCCACGATTGCCGAGGCCGGCAGTGATGCGGCCCGTGGCCTCGCAGTTGCCGCTGACGTCGGCGATCCGCAGGCGGTAGCCGCGCTATTCGCCAAAGTGCAGCAGCGCTTCGGCCGCATCGACATGCTGTTCAACAATGCCGGACAGAATGCACCGGGTGTGCCGTTCGAAGATCTGCCTTACGACAAATGGAAATCGGTGGTCGATACCAACCTCACCGGGTCGTTCCTCTGCGCACAAGCGGCGTTCAGAATAATGAAAATGCAGAGCCCGCAGGGCGGTCGCATCATCAACAACGGCTCGATCTCGGCGCACGCACCGCGCCCCGACTCCGCACCCTATACCGCGACCAAACACGCGATTACCGGCCTGACGCGCACGATCTCTCTCGACGGCCGCCAGTACAACATCGCCTGCTGCCAGATCGATGTCGGCAATGCGATGACCGGGCTGGCCTCGCGCATGGCCAAAGGCGTCAAACAGGCGGACGGCTCGATCAAGGCGGAATCGATGATCGACGTCACCGACGTGGCGAATTCGGTACTGTTCATGGCCAATCAACCGCTGAATGTGAACATCTATCACCTGATGGTGATGGCCACCGACATGCCCTACGCCGGACGCGGCTGAAACCGCAAATCAACAGCTGCAAATAAATATGGCGCCCGAGGGCGCCATATTTATTAATAATAACAATTACTTACGGAATCACAGCTTCAGCGGCTTGTAACGCAGCCGCTTCGGCTTGGCGCCCTCTTCACCCAGGCGCCTGCGCTTGTCTGCTTCATATTCCTGGTAGTTGCCGGCGAAGAAGGTCCACTGCGAATCGCCCTCGGCGGCAAGGATGTGCGTGGCGATGCGATCGAGGAACCAGCGATCATGCGAAATCACCAGCACGCAGCCGGCGAATTCAAGCAGTGCATCTTCCAGCGCGCGCAGTGTTTCGATGTCGAGGTCGTTGGACGGTTCGTCAAGCAGCAGCACGTTGGCGCCGGTGAGCAGCGTCTGCGCCAGATGCAGGCGGCCGCGTTCACCGCCGGACAGCGTGCCGACTTTTTTCTGCTGATCTTGGCCCTTGAAGTTGAAACGGCCGAGGTAGGCGCGTGACGGCATTTCGAACTTGCCGACATTGATGATGTCGAGCCCGCCGGAGATTGCCTCCCACGCGGTCTTGTCGTCGGGCAGCGCCTCGCGCGACTGATCCACCACCGCGAGCTTCACCGTCGAACCGATGACCACCTCGCCGGAATCGGGCTTGTCCTTGCCGGTGATCATCTTGAACAGCGTTGATTTACCCGCACCGTTGGGGCCGATGAGACCGACGATGGCGCCCGGCGGAATCGAAAACGTCAGCTTGTCGATCAGCAGGCGGTCGCCGAAACCCTTGGACACGTCCTTGAATTCGATGACCTGCTCGCCAAGGCGCTCAGCCACCGGAATGAAAATCTCCTGGGTCTCGTTACGTTGCTGGTAATCAAACGATGACAGTTCCTCGAAGCGCGCGATCCGCGCCTTCGATTTCGCCTGGCGGCCCTTGGCATTCTGGCGCACCCACTCGAGTTCCTTTTTCAGCGCCTTCTGCCGCGCGGATTCGGTCGCTTCTTCCTTCTGCAGGCGGTCTTCCTTCTGCTCCAGCCAGGAACTGTAATTGCCTTTCCATGGAATGCCGGAACCGCGGTCCAGTTCGAGGATCCACTCGGCGGCGTTATCAAGGAAGTAACGATCATGGGTGACCGCAACGACAGTACCCGGGAAACGGTGCAGGAACTGCTCCAGCCAATCAACGCTTTCCGCATCCAGATGGTTGGTCGGTTCGTCGAGCAGCAGCATGTCGGGTTTGGACAGCAGCAGGCGGCACAACGCGACGCGGCGTTTCTCGCCACCCGACAGCTTGTCGATCTTGGCGTCCCAAGGCGGCAGGCGCAGTGCGTCGGCGGCGATCTCGAGTTGATGCTCGGTATCGGAACCGGCATTGGACAGCAGCGCCTCGTACTTGGCCTGTTCGGATGCAAGCTTGTCGAAATCCGCGTCCGGTTCGGCATAAGCGGCATAAATCTCATCGAGCTTTTTCTGCGCGTTGAACACTTCACCGAGCCCCTCTTCCACCGCTTCGCGCACGGTCTGCTCGGGATTCAACTGCGGCTCCTGCTGCAGGAAGCCGATGTTCAGGTTCGGCATCGGCGTCGCTTCGCCATCGTATTCCTTGTCGACACCGGCCATGATCTTGAGCAGGCTGGATTTTCCCGAGCCGTTGACGCCGAGCACGCCGATCTTGGCGCCGGGGAAAAACGACAGCGAGATGTTTTTGAGAATTTGGCGTTTGGGGGGCACCATCTTGCCCACCCGGTTCATCGTGAATACGTACTGAGCCATGGTGCGGAGTTCCGGAAGAAAAAGTGAAAAGGGGTCAAAAAGCAAAGCGCGAGGATAGCCGAAAACGGGGGGATACCGGTGACGGAACTGCAAGTCATGGATAATGGCGGCTTTTCGGCCTAACGGACGCACCAACATGAGCATTGTCAGCCCCTGGCTTACCCTCGGCTATGTCATTCCCCACCTCTACACCGACATGGACGCCTACCAGTTCTACCGCATCGCGCCGGACGGCATGATGCTGGTGACCACGGGCCTGAACCTCAAGGAATACAGCCTGGCCGCGGTCGAAACCGAGCTGCCGGCGCTGTGGAAAGCCTTTGACCTGCTGAAAAAGAAAAACGTTGATCGCATCTCATTGAGCGGCGTGCCGGTCGCTTCGGTGCTGGGGCGAAAGAAGATGCGCGAAATCCTCGACGAAGGTGCGCAGCGCACCGGCATCTCCTGTGACACCGACCTCGAAGCGCATATCGCGACGCTGCAGCACTTCGGCGTCACCAAACTGGCGCTGGCCACGCGCTGGCCGGAAAACGTCAATACCGCCCTGTCGAACTATCTGAAGGAAGCCGGCATTGAAGTTGTGTCGCTACGCTCACGCGGCCGCACGCTGGACCAGAACAAGGTGTCGAGCGCCGCCGCCGACCATGATCTCGCACTGGAACTCGGCGCACAGGCTTTGCGTGATGCGCCGCAGGCCCAGGCGCTGCTGCTGCCGGGCGGACTCTGGTATGCCATCCACGCGGTGCCGCTGCTCGAAGCGGAATTCGGTAAGCCGGTGCTGCTGAACATCACCTCGACCACACGCACTGCGCTCGCCGCGGCGCCGCAGCCTTTGAAGGTCAGGCCTGATCCGAAGTGGGGCAAGGTGATGGGAAGCTGCTGATTTCTTGCCGGGGTCGTCATTCCGGCGCGCCCCGAAGGGGGTCTCCTTGAACTGACTTGAAAATCTTCTTGTGGCTAAATTGGATTGCAGTGACTACATCTTAATAATAAGAACAACACTATCGTGTCCGACCCCATTCCTTCGCTTCCCACCTTCGCAGCCCCATTCCTTCTGATAATTTCAAATAATGAAACAGTGGCTCTGTTTCACTGGATTCCATATCGCAGATGTTCCGGCAGATAACGGTCCGATACCAAAACCAAACGGTTAGTATATTGACTCCCATTCATCACTAAAATAATTGCAAATGGCCAACATCACCGGTAACGAACTTGTCGCAGAGACCCTGAAAAGAATCGGGATCAAGGATTTCTTTTTCATCATGGGCGGGCCGATCAATGATTTGCTGACTCTGACCATGGCAAAAGGTATTCGCGGTATTGACGTTCGCCATGAACAAGCGGCCGCCATGAGCGCGCATGCATACGCCCGCGTCACCAATATTCCAGGACTTTGCATGGGCGCTTCCGGCCCGGGAACGGTGAACCTGACAACAGGCCTTGCGAATGCCCTCATTGATTGCTGCCCTGTAGTCGCATTTGGTGGTGCGAGTCCAATCAGTGAATATCTTACTGACGGTTTTCAAGAAATCGATCAACTGGCTCTGATGAAGCCAATCACGAAGTGGGCGAGCCGCGTTTATACGACTCACCGAATTCCGGAGATGATCGATCGCGCATTTCGACAGGCAATCGCAGGAAAGCCGGGGCCGGTTTACCTGGATCTACCCTCGGATGTGATCAACCATGAAATCGATGAGGCCGAGGTCATTTGGCCTGATTTGAGCCGAACTCTGGTACGGCATCGTCCAATGGGCGATCCGGATCTGATCGCCCAGGCTATCAAGCTGATGGAGCAATCGAAAAAACCCGTGGTGTTATCGGGGAGCGGTGTATTTTGGTCCGACGCAGTAAAGGAGCTCAATGAATGGGTTATCAAAAGTGGAATGCCCATCTACACGACTCCTCAAGGTCGAGGCGTTCTCCCGGAAGACCATCCGCGCGCCTTTCTGAACGCACGATCTGCTGCGCTCAAAGAAGCTGACCTTTTGCTTGTCGTAGGCACTCGACTTAATTACGTATTTGGTCATCTGAAGCCTCCGCGAATCTCAAAGTCAGCCAAAGTTATCCGCATTGATGTGGATCCATCAGAAATCAGCGCGAGCTCCAGGGTTGACCTGGGAATCCTGGGGGATGCCAAGACGGTGCTCATGCAGTTAATCAATGCAGGTAAGAGCGTTTTTGATGAGGACAAATACGCATCATGGCGCGACCAACTGGCCGCTATCGATGCGAGCAAACAAAAAGACGCCGAGCAGGCGATGTCCACCAACAACTTGCCGATACATCCCCTGCGCCTATGCAAGGAGATTCGTGATTTCATGGATCGCGACGCAATACTGGTTGTGGATGGCCAGGAAATTCTCAACTACGGCAGGCAATCCATCCCGACCTTACGTGCTCGCCACCGGATCAACTCAGGAACTTTTGGCACCATGGGCGTCGGCATGCCTTTTGGAGTAGGTGCCAAGGTTGCACGGCCAGACCAGCAGGTCATTGTGCTGCACGGTGACGGCTCCTTTGGCCTTAATGGCATGGAAATCGACACTGCTGCAAGACATAATCTGCCGATTATCGTTGTCATCAGTCTCAACGGCGGCTGGACGGCAGATCCAAAGCGCAACAAGCCTGGGCGGGACTTGGGCTATACGCGGTTTGACTTGTTTGCCCAGTCGCTGGGGTGCCATGGTGAGCAGGTTGAGAATCCCGCCGATATTCGCCCTGCCCTGGAGCGGGCCAAGGCTGCGATCAAGAACGGAAAACCTGCCTTGGTCAACGTGGTTACCGATTTTGCGGCACGGGCAGTCACAGTACGGTTCACCAAAACAGCGACTTGATAACCTTTAAAGACGTCCCCTGCCGCCAATGACATGGGAGGGGAGCTTCCTCAGCTTATTCCGGCTTTATGTTGGCGGAGATCACCACTTTCTTCCACATGGCCAAGTCCCGGTTAATCACTGCGGCAAATTCCTCAGGGGTAATCGGCGACGGTATTGCTGCCTCTCCGGAGAAACGTTGGCGCAAATCAGGCGCAGCTAGAATTTTTTGCAATTCCGCACTCACTCTCCGGATGATCACATCGGGCGTATGTGCCGGTGCCACCAGTCCCCACCACAGTTCGGCAGAGTAGCCGCTGACCCCGGACTCCGTCATGGTTGGCAAGTCTGGAACGAACTTCGAGCGCTCCGCGCTGGAGACCGCCAGCGCACGTAGCCGCCCGATCCGCATGTGCTGCAGTGCCGGCGGCAAACTGCTGATCATCAGCTGAACATGCCCTCCCATGACATCAGTCAACGCTGGCGCGTTGCCCTTGTAGGGGACGTGTGTGAGCTTGATCTTTGCAATCGACTGAAACATCTCCGTGGCGAAGTGATTAATGCCACCCACACCCGATGTGGCGTAGTTGAGTTCCTTGGGCCGTGCTTTCGCCAGCCGAATCAGGTCTTGCACATTACGGACAGGCAGAGAAGGATGTACAAACAACCCCAGTGCACTTCTTGCAATCAGCCCGATCGGCGCAAAATCAGTGACCACGTTATAGGGAAGATTCGGTTGCATTGCCGCCATCGTGGTCAGGGTGCTCGATACGGTGAGCAAGGTATAGCCATCGGCTGGTGATTTCGCCACAAAAGCTGTTCCGGTCGCACTTCCGGCACCGGGTCTGTTATCGATAATGGCCTGCTGGCCTAAAGCCGCAGGCAGCCGTTCGCTCACGGCCCGGGCGAAAACGTCGTTGCTGCCACCGGCGGCAAAGGGCACGACAATCCGGATCATTTTCTGGGGATAGCTCGGTTGTTGGGCATAAGACGGGCCACCAAACAAGAGCGTTGCCAGAAACAGGGATGGCACCGAGCAGCGGATCATGAACGTTCCTTTTAAAAACTTTAGCTTACGATTAGTCGGCGCGGAGCCCGGATTCCTTGACCAGCTTGCCGATCTTTAAAATATCATTTCTAAGCACGGCGGCCAGTTCTTGAGAAGTGCTGCCGACCACTTCACTGCCTGCGGTGACGAATTTCTCCTTCACATCCGTTTTCGTCAGGTAGCGCACAAACTCCCGGTTCAGCATATTAATAATTGAACCTGGTGTTTGGGCCGGTGCAAATACGCCAAAGGTCGCCACCGCCTCGTAGCCGCTTAAGCCGGAATCCGAGACCGTCGGAAAGTTAGGTGCCAGCACGGTAGGTTTCAGACTTGTCACAGCCAGGCCACGCAATTTTCCGGACTGAATATGCGGGGCCACTGTAGAGGCGTTGTAAAACAGAACCTGAATTTGACCTGAAATGACATCGGTCACCGCCTGCGACGGGTTTTTGTAGTTGATTCGAACGATGCTTACCTTCCCCATGGATTTGAATAACTCCGCAGAGAGGTGATTCGATGAACCCGCAGCGCCTGAGCCGTAGTTCAGCTCGCCGGGTCGTGCCTTTGCCAAAGCAAGCAAATCTTTAACAGACTTTACGGGAAGGGACTGGGGCACCACGAGTATGTTGGGGGACATCGTGGCCAAGGTGATGGGGGCGAAGTCCTTCTCCGCATCGTAGGGGACATTGGGTTGCAGCAACGGAGCCAACCATAACGTCGACGCCGACAAAAGCAGCGTGTAACCATCCGGTGCCGCGCGCGAAACCACTTCGCCCGGAATGGTGCCGACCGGGCGATTGTCCACAATGACTTGCTGTCCCAAGGCGGCTGGCAGTCCTTGTGCGATGAGGCGGGCCGCAAAATCACCGCCGCCCCCCGTTCCAGGCACGACAATACGGATCGGCCTTGTCGGGTAGTTCTGAGCGACAGCTGTATTTACCGAGATCAGTACGGCTGATAGTGCGACAGCTTTAAACAGAGTTGTGACCATGTCAGACTTTCCTGCATATTGATGTCAATGGCGATTACCTGCGCTGCAATCAGCTCGCCGCCTGATTTTGCTTTTGGTAATCCGCTATTTCCTGTGGATTCATTGCAAGCCATTCGGCAAGGACCTCAGCAGTCTGTTCTCCGAGCAAGGGAGCTGCGCGGACGGGCACTTTGGAATCAGACATCTTCACGGGCCAGCCCGGCATGGTTAATTTCCCCCGGCTCGCGTGATCGATTTCGGCAAACATGCCCCGCTCACGCAGGTGCTTGTCTTGCATCAATTCACCGGTATCCAGGACGGCACCGGCAGGAACCCCGGCAGTTTGCAGTGTCTCCATAGCTTCGATCTTCGTACGGGTGCTGCACCAAGCCCCAACCAGAGCATCCACTTCCTTGGCATTCTTCGCGCGGGCGCCGGGGGTGGAAAAACGGGGATCGTCCTTCAAGTCCTCACGCCCCATCACCTTGAGAAGTCGCTGCCAGTGCCAGTTTCCAGCGCGAGTGGTGTAGACCATGACGTAATCATTAGGGCCGCCAGGCTGGCAAAGATACAGCTCACTGGGGGCCGCGGCGCCTAAAGAGCTTTGGTTGCCGGACCGCTCCACTGGTTTTCCAGTCATCAACTGACCGGCAAAAACGATGCGATTGAAGTTGATTACTGCGTCTTGCATGGAAACCTCTACGCGCTGCCCTTTTCCGGTAATTTCACGCTGATAAATTGCGGCCAATATCCCGATCAGGCAATGCAGCCCTGCTCCAGTGTCACCGACGTGGGGTCCCGGGCGCATCGGGGGACCACCCGCGTCACCCGTGATGGCAAACGCGCCGCCAACCGCTTGGGCGATCATGTCAAAACTTAAAAAATTGGCGTAAGGGCCGTCTGGTGCAAAACCCTTGATTTGGGCATAAATCAGACGCGGATTGATTTTACTGACGATGTCGTAGCCAAAGCCCAAGCGCTCTATACCGCCAGGAGACATGTTCTCGATCAGAATATCTGCTTTCTCGATCATGCGCTTGAGAGTGGCTTTACCTGTTTCAGATTTTAAATCACAGACCACACTGCGCTTGTTCGCATTCATCAGAATGAAGTAATACGAATCGAGCTTCTTGTCATTTGTCGATGCGAACCTTCCGCTTTCGCCGCTCGGAGGCTCGATTTTTGCCACATCAGCGCCTAGCCAAGCCAGTGCCTGCGTGCATGAGGTGCCTGCTTCGTATTGAGTCAGGTCGACGACCTTGAGACCTGAGAGGGCAGCTCTTGAACCTGTGGGCAATTGAGGCATTAAAAACCTTTCTTCATTCGAAATTTGTCCGCAATGCGACATTAATCAATCGCACTTATGTTTGGGATATTGCCATGCAATACTGCGCTTGCCCTTACATCAGTCCGTAATATGAAAGTAAATCAAGCTGGATTTCGCGTAAAAATTAGGGGGATTCAGGAGGATCCATTTATGTCTACGTATAAGCTCCTGCGCTGTTATGTGTTTATGACAATCACAGCGACGGCGGCAACAATGACAAGACATCGCGTGAAATCGAAAAAACATTGGCCGAAATAAAAATCATCCCGACATTAATGACGGTGGTGAGCAAGGCCGGCGGTAGCATGCTGATCCGGGCTGCTGGCAGCAGTCCGCGCGACTTGAAAACCGTGGCGTTCAGTACACCCTTGGCCTTTACTTGGCGGCTGCTGCGCTAACGCAAGCGTATAAGTGGCTCGATCGCACTACTCCAGTAAAACGCACTGCGTCACTTTTTGTTTTTTGCTTTTGGCATTTCAGCTCCCCCAGCCGCCGACAATCGAAGCCCGTTAGCTCATTACTTAGGGAAATTATTTCAGAAATTGCTGTGACAGCTATGGCGAGTTGCCGACCCCTGCTCAGCCAGCA
>CAIZLW010000103.1 GCA_903933915.1 uncultured beta proteobacterium
CGGCGCCTTCGATGCGCTTTACGCGCGCCATCGCGGCGGGGTCTACCGCTACCTGCTGCGCCAAAGCCGTAACGCGTCTCTGGCGGAAGAACTGTTTCAGGACGTGTGGATGAACCTGATCCGCGCACGCGCCGGTTATATCGTGCAGGCGAAGTTCGCCACTTATCTGTACCGGATCGCCCATAATCGTTTGATGGATCATTTTCGCCGCCATGACAGTACTGCGGCCTCTCTCGACGACGAATCCGCGACATCCGTCGATGAACCGGCGGCGCCGCGCAGCGCCGACCCGGCTGTCGACGCCGAAGCGCGCGAACAGGCGGCGCAGTTGCTGGCGCTGCTCGGGAAGCTGCCCGATGAACAGCGCGAAGCGTTTGTCCTGCAGCAGGAAGGCGGTCTGAGTATTGAAGAGATTGCCGAGGCGACCGGTGTGACGCGTGAAACTGCAAAAAGCCGCCTGCGTTATGCGCTGGCAAAACTGCGGGAGGGCATGCAGTCATGGCGCTGAATTCCGGATCCGGCATGGACCATGACGCCCGACTGGCGAGGATCTATCGTGCGGCGGGGGACGAGACGCCGCCGCTGCGGCTCGACCAGGCGATATGCGCCGCGGCGCGGCGCGAAGCTGGTGCCGGACCGCGATCGCTGTCGCGGCTGCGGGCGTGGCGCGTGCCGGTATCGCTGGCGGCCGTGATGGTACTGTCGTTGACCGTGGTGTTGATGATGCGTGAAGAGGGCGCGGACCGGCTGGAGTCGTTATCCGTGCCGGTGACACCCCCGGCTGCCGTTTTGCCGCGACCGGTTGAGCCGGCGGTGCCCCGTAGTGACCCGCAGCCGCAGCCCTCGCGGCGGCCGGTGCAGACCCAAAGTGCGCCCCTGGCCGAAACCGGCCGGTCATCGCCCGAGCCGTCGCCGATGGCGAAAATGGCGCCGCAGGCCGAGCAGAATGTCTTGTCCGCCGTGGTGCCGCCGGCCGACCGCACTGAACAAGCCGCCAGTCCGCGCAGTGAGCTGCCGCCGGCATCGCCGCGGGCGCTGATGCGTCCAGCCCCAGCCCCGGCTCCGGCGATGGCGGATGCGGTTTCCGGTACTGCGCTGGGTTCCAGTGGGGCGGTGGCGGCGCGTCAGGCGGCTGCATCGGTACAACAGACGCTGTGGCAGGACCTGGTTCAGGAACCGCCGCAAAAGTGGGTCCAGCGGATTGTCGAATGGCGCCGGGCGGGCCGGACCGCGGACGCCGATGCGCTGATGCAGGAGTTCCGCCGGCGCTTCCCGGAGCACCCGCTGCCGGATCCGCAGCCTTAGTCATGAGCGTCGATCCCAGGCCTGAAAAGCCAGCCGCCCCCGAACCTTGGGAATGTTGTCAGAGTGGCTGTGACCCCTGTGTTTATGATCGATACTGGCAAGCACTCACTGACTTTGAAGCGGCTTTGCGAACCTGGGAAGGACGTCAGATTCCACCCCAAGCCGATCCTCAGGATGAATTATAAATAATTGTTTTAATTGAATTATTTATTTAAATCCGGACTGAAATGAACTCTACGCTGCAATGCAGCTCAAATCTCTGCCATTTTTAAGTAAAGGCTGGATTTAGCCCCCCTAAATTATAATTTATTTATTTAAATCAATAAGTTGTAATTATTATTGCGTCGCGGTAACCGGTACCGGTAAACTCCGCGTCCATTTTCTAAATCAGTCAGTCAAACAAAGCCCTAAAACCTTGATTTCGGGTTGCGGCCCTTGGCTTGAACACCTAGAATTGGCCAGTTTTTTTGAGTAGCCCACAACCTGTAGTGGTTTTGGGCTGAACGCGGTCTTTAGGAGACACCCGTTACCGTAGCGAGGTAACACAGAAGCAGCGCCCCGCTCGATGCGTCGGCGCAAACCCGAAAGGAGGTTTTGCGTGTTTGCAAAATCGATTTCAGAAATTTCAGAATTATCCCCGGACCGCGTGGCAGAACCGCTGCCCCGGCTTCGCAAGTACCTCACCCTGGTCGTATTCCTGGCCAGCTTTTCCGCCCTGATGCTGTTGTTGCACGAACGGTATGGCATCCACTTTTTGGAATCAGCCTTTGCCGTCGTGCAAAGCGAGGCCAGCGCCATTTCCGCCCGTGTGCTGCCGCAGCAGGATGAAGCAGTGGCGCATCCGGACGATGCCCGTCATGTCGCGCTGGCCGAATATCTGGCCAAACGCTACAAGGTGGCCCAGGACCTGACGCTGGATTTCGTGCGCATAGCCCATGCCGAGGGCAGCCAGGTCGGCCTCGACCCGCTGCTGGTGATGGCGGTGATCGCGGTCGAGTCCCGCTACAACCCCATTGCTGAGAGCGTGGTCGGCGCCAAGGGCCTGATGCAGATCATCCCCAAGTTTCATGGCGATAAGCTGGCCAAGTTCGGCGGCGAGAAAGCGGTGTACGATCCCGAATCGAACATTCGCGTCGGCACCCGCATTCTCAAGGAATACCTGACGCGTACCGGGAACGTCGGCATCGCCCTGCAGATGTATGCCGGCGCGCTGGGCGACGACAACGACACCTACACCACCAAGGTGCTGGGCGAGAAGCAGCGTCTGCAGCAAGTCGTCGCCGCGGTGGCTGAACGTACGCTGCCCGCACCACGACTGGTGGCACAGCGCGCACGCGATCCCCGCCGTCTCGACTCCCCGCTGGGCGAATAACATCCCGGCGGCATGGCGATCATTCGTATCGCCTGGCCCGCCGGATCAGTGATCGCCGATCTGAATCCCGGGCCTACCGCAGATCAGTTGTTTGCGGCTTTGCCCTGCACTTCCACCGTCAATACCTGGGGCGAAGAGGTCTACTTCACCCTGCCCATCCGCGCCACGCTCGAGCCGGGCGCGCAGCAGGTCGTCGAACCCGGCACGGTGTGTTTCTGGGTCGATGGCAGCGCACTGGCCCTGCCGTGGGGGCGCACCCCTGCATCACGCGGCGATGAATGCCGGTTGGTCAGCCCGTGCAGCGTGCTCGGGCGCATTCGCGGTGACGCTTCGGTGCTGCGCACGGCAAAAGACGGCAACACGATCCGCATCGAAGCGGCCTGACGGCCCCTATAATGGCTGCATACCCACCGGGAGCACGCCATGGCCGAACAGGAAATGCCCAAGGATTTTTTCGAGTTCATGCAGAAGATGTGGAACCCGATGGGGTTTCCGATTCCCGGCATGATCGCGCCGACGATGAATGTCGAAGACCTCGACAAAAAAATCGCCGAACTCAGAGCGGTTGAAACCTGGCTGACGATGAACACCGGGTTCGTGCAGATGACCGTCAAGACGCTGGAGATGCAACGCGCGGGTCTGGAAAGTCTGCAGGCCGCGGGTAAAGCGGCGGCTGACAGTATGAAAAAAACGCCGGACTAGCCGGCGTTTTTAATTTCAGGGCATGGACGTTTTATGCCCGCAGATCCAGCGTCTTCGGATCGAAGAATGGCTTGCCGCCTTTAATCTGCGTCCGATGCATCAACCGCCGCGACTCCGGATCAAAGGCATCCCTGCGGTGCATGGCGCAGCGGTTGTCCCACAGTACCAGATCGCCGACTTTCCAAACCTGATACCACTCGAATTCCGGTTTGGTAGCGTGTGCCCATAACTGGTTGAGCAGATCTTCGCTTTCGTCCAGCGGCAGGCCGATGATGTAGGCGCTTTGGCGGCGGCCGAGGAACAGGCAGTTGCGATGGGTTTTTTCATGCGTGCGCACCAGTGGATGCATGGCTCCCGGCGCGTCGCGCGGATCGGTGACTTCCGTGCATCCCTTGCGCAGTTCGCCAGCGCTGTTGCGGCTGGAGTCGTGGCGGCAATAGCGACCGAGCACCTGTTTTTTTAGCGCGGCCGGTAGCGTGTCCCAGGCCTTGTACATATTGCAGAAACCGGTGTTGCCGCCGGTTGGCGGAACTTCCAGTGAATAGAGCAGGCTGCCGATCGGCGCGAGGTCGTTGTATGACATGTCGGTATGCCACACCGCCTCGTAATGACCGAGGTTGCCGATGGGTTTGCCGTCGACCTTGATGTTCGACATCACGGTAATCTGCGGGAAGGGATTGACCACATCCTTGCCGGCATGGATCGGCGCCGAGTCGAGTTCACCGAAACGCTGGCCGAAGGCGAGCAGCGCCGGGTCGTCCAGTTGCTGGCCGCGGAAGCGCAGTATCAGATGCGTATGCCAGGCGTCTTCGATCTGGCGGAAGGTTTCCTGTGAGAGCGGCTTCGACAGGTCGACACCCACCACGTCGGCGCCGAGTGCGGCGCCAGTGGGGATGACGGTGACATTGTTTTTTTGCGGCATATCCATGGGGACTCCTCCAGGCTCAGGGGGCCATGCTACGCCGCCAGGCCGCTGCGCTCAACGCAGCGGCCATATTGCGGATGCCGGGCTTACTTTGCGCCGATCTTGTTGCGCAGCAGACCCAGTCCTTCGACTTCGGTTTCCAGGATGTCGCCGGCCTTCATGAACTCCGGCGGGGTGCGCGCATGGCCGACGCCAGCGGGGGTGCCGGTGAGGAACAGGTCGCCGGATTCCAGCGTCAGGCCGGCCGAGAGTTCGGCGAGCAGACGCGGAATCTTGAAATACATATAGCTGGTGTTCGAATCCTGCTTGGTCACGCCGTTGACGCGGCAGGTGATGCGCAGGTTCTGCGGTTTTTTGACTTCGTCCGCAGTGGTCAGCCATGGCCCCATCGGGCAGTGGCCGTCGAGGCTCTTGCCCTTGAACCACTGCTGGCCGTGCTGGCGCTGCACTTCGCGCGCCGACACGTCGTTGGCGATCATGTAGCCGAAGATGTGTTTCATCGCATCGGCTTCCTTGATGTTGCGGCCGGGTTTGCCGATGACCACGGCCATTTCCACTTCCCAGTCGAGTTTTTCGGTGACGCCGGGGTGCGACGGCACTTCGCCATAGGGGCTGTTCACCGACAGCGGCTGCTTGGAGAAAAACGCCGGATGTTTGGGCATTTCCGTCACATGCGGACGCGCCTTGGCGCCTTCCTCAAAATGTTCGACATAGTTCCAGCCGACGCAGAACACGTTTTTGCGCGGGCGCGGAATCGGCGCGTGCAGCGTGACCTTGTTCAGTTTGTGATGACCGGTTTTTACATTGACCACGGCTTTTTTGACCAGCGCCAGACCGCTTTTGCCGGCGGCGACCAGGCCGACCATGTCATCGGCGGCGAAGGGCAGTTTGACGCGCGCTTTTTTCGCTGCGGTTGCGAGATCGATGATGCTGCCGTCGGCAGCGATCACGCCAATCGCGGCGGGGCCGCGTTTGGTGGCTGAGTAGGTTACGAGTTTCATATCATTCTCCTTTGGTGTTTTTTGAAATTTTTTTGAATCTTTCGCAGGCGCGGACCAGCGCTGCGCAGATGCCGGGTTCCCATGCCGAATGGCCGGCATCGGGGACGATGTGATATTCCGCCTCGGGCCAGGCGCGGTGCAGATCGTCGGCCGAGACAATCGGGCAGACCGCGTCGTAGCGGCCCTGCACGATCACACCCGGAATGTTGCGAATGCGACTGACGTTGTCGAGCAGATAATTTTCCGGCAGGAAAATATCGTGCTTGAAGTAATGCGCTTCGATGCGCGCGAGGCCCAGCGACACCACGTCACCGGCAAAGTAGGCCACCGTTTCCGGGCTTGGCATCAGCGTCGAACATGAGCCTTCGTAAGTGCCCCAGGCGCGTGCCGCCGGCATGTGCACGGCTGGATCGGGATCGGTGAGTCGGCGGTAATAGGTGCTGAGCAGGTCACCGCGTTCCGCTTGCGGAATCGGATCGGTAAAGGCGCGCCAGGCTTCCGGGAAAATATTGCGCAGGCCGTAGAGAAACCAGTCGATCTCGCTGTTGCGGCACAGGAAAATGCCGCGCAGGATCAGGCCGGTGCAGCGCTCGGGATGGCATTCGCCATAGGCCAGCGCCAGTGTGCTGCCCCAGGAGCCGCCGAACACCACCCAGCTCTTGATGCCCAAGTGCTCGCGCAGATTCTCGATGTCGGCGACCAGCAGCGGTGTCGTGTTGTCGGTGATTTCGCCCAGTGGCGTCGAACGTCCGGCGCCGCGCTGATCGAAAATGACAATGCGGTAATGCGCCGGATCAAAAAACCGGCGATGCGCGGGTGAGGCGCCGGCGCCCGGGCCGCCATGCAGGAACAGTACCGGCGCTCCCTTGGGGTTGCCAGACTCCTCGAAATACATGCGATGCCGACCGTCGAGGTCAAGCATCCCGGCATTAAAGGGTTCGATCTCGGGATAGAGCGAGCTGCGCAGTGCGGAGGTGTCCATTTTGGTGAGGTATTTCGGGCGATGCGGCGTGGGGGAACGAACATACCATAAGCAACCGGTTTGTTGATGGCGTCGGTGCCCGTTTTGGCAGGGGCTGCGACCCGCTACGGTATAATCCCGCTCCCGCGCGGCTGAGGCCGCGTGTTCGAATTTTCCGAAAGGTGGATTCCGCAATGCCTGAAGAGCAACTGCGCAAAGCAGCCCTCGAATATCACCGTTATCCCGTGCCGGGCAAGATCGCCGTCACGCCGACCAAAGGTCTGGTCAATCAGCGTGATCTCGCGCTCGCCTACACCCCCGGCGTGGCCAAGGTGTGCGAAGAAATCGCCGCCAATCCAGCCACTGCCAGTCTCTACACGGCGCGCGGCAATCTGGTGGCGGTGATCACCAACGGCACTGCGGTGCTGGGCCTGGGCAATATCGGGCCGCTGGCTTCAAAGCCGGTGATGGAAGGCAAGGCGGTGCTGTTCAAGAAGTTTGCCGGCATCGACGTCTTTGACATCGAAATCAACGAGCTCGACCCGTACAAACTGGTCGACATCATCGCCTCGCTGGAACCGACCTTCGGCGGCATCAATCTGGAAGACATCAAGGCGCCGGAGTGTTTCATCGTCGAGCGCGAGCTGCGGAAGCGCTGCAAGATCCCGGTGTTCCATGACGACCAGCACGGCACCGCGATCATTGTCAGCGCGGCATTCACCAACGGCCTCAAGGTCGTCGGCAAGGAAATCGGCAAGATCAAGCTGGTGGTGTCCGGCGCCGGCGCCGCGGCCCTGGCCTGCCTCGACCTGCTGGTGTCGCTGGGTCTGAAAAAGGAAAACATCACCGTCACCGACATCATTGGCGTGGTCTACAAGGGCCGCACCGAACTGATGGATGACGACAAGGCGCGTTACGCCATCGACACCAAGGCGCGCACGCTGTCGGAAGTGATGGCCGGCGCGGATGCCTTCCTCGGGCTGTCGGCGGGCAAGGTATTGAAGCCGGAATGGGTCAAGCTGATGGCGGAGCGTCCGCTGATTCTCGCGCTGGCCAATCCGGAACCGGAAATCCTGCCCGAGCTGGTCAAGGCAGTACGTCCCGACGCGGTGATGGCGACCGGCCGTTCGGACTACCCGAACCAGGTCAACAACGTGCTGTGCTTTCCGTTCATTTTCCGCGGTGCGCTCGACGTCGGCGCGACCACGATCAACCGCGACATGGAAATCGCCGCGGTCAACGCGATCGCCGCGCTGGCCCAAGCCGAGCAGTCGGATATTGTCGCCGCCGCCTACGGCGAGCAGGACCTCAAGTTCGGTGCCGACTACCTGATCCCCAAGCCTTTTGATCCGCGCCTGATCGAGCATGTGGCGCCGGCGGTGGCCAAGGCGGCGATGGACAGTGGTGTCGCGACGCGACCGATCACCGATTTCGACGCGTACAAGGATCGCCTCAACCGCTTCGTTTACCAGTCCGGCCACATCATGCGTTCGGTGTTCGCCGCGGCGAAGAAATCGCCGAAACGCGTGGTCTATGCCGAGGGCGAGGAAGAACGTTTTCTGCGCGCTGCGCAACAGGTGGTCGATGAAGGCCTGGCGCGTCCGATACTGATCGGGCGGCCGGACGTCATCCAGACCCGCATCGAGCGCCTCGGCCTGCGTCTGCATCGCGAGCAGCATTACGACGTCATCGATCCCAACAACGATCCGCGTTACCGCGAGTACTGGACGGAATACCACCGCCTGACCAAGCGCAAAGGCATCTCGGCCGAACTGGCCAAGCTCGACATGCGCCGCCGGCCGACGCTGATCGGCGCGATGATGCTGCACATGGGCGATGCCGACGCGATGCTCTGCGGCATCTTCGGCCAGTACAGCCGCCACCTGCGCCTGATCGACCAGGTCATCGGCCGCCGGTCCGGCGTCAAACAGTATTCGGCGATGAACACGCTGCTGCTGCCCAAGGGCACCGTGTTCATCTGCGACACCTATGTCACTTTTGATCCGACGGCCGAGCAGATCGCCGAATCGACAGTGCTCGCCGCGGAAGAGATCCGCCGCTTCGGCGTGACCCCGAAGGCCGCACTGCTGTCGCATTCGAGCTTCGGCGGCAGCGACAGTGTTACCGCGCAGAAAATGCGCCGTGCGCTGGAACTGGTGATGCAGCTCGACCCGACCCTCGAGGTCGAGGGCGAGATGCAGGGCGACATGGCGCTGTCGGAGGAAATCCGTTTGCGCGCGCTGCCCGATAACCGGCTGAAGGGCGTGGCCAACCTGCTGGTGATGCCCAACCTCGACGCCGCCAACATTGCGTTCAACTTGCTGAAGGCCGCCTCCGGCGACGGCATCACCATCGGCCCGATGCTGCTGGGCGCCGCCAAGCCGGCGCACATCCTCACGCCGTCATCAACCGTACGCCGCATCGTCAACATGACCGCGCTGGCGGTGGTGGACGCCGGTGCGCAGCGCGGTGAACAGAAGCCACTGCTGTAAATCAATCGCAAGCCGCAGTTTGTTCGTAAGTTATTGTTTTTATTAATTAATTTAAGAGACTGAAGTCATGGCCAAATTCCGCATCGAAAACGACACGATGGGCGAGATCGACGTGCCCGACAACATGCTGTGGGGCGCGCAGACGCAGCGCAGCCTGCACCACTTCCATTTCCCCGGCGAGACCATGCCGATGCCGGTGGTGCACGCGCAGGTGCTGGTGAAAAAAGCTGCCGCGCTGACCAATATGGCGCTGGGCGTGCTCGACAAGAAAAAAGGCGGCGCCATCGTCAAGGCTGCGGATGAAGCGCTGACCGGACAGTGGAATGATCACTTTCCGCTGGTGGTGTGGCAGACCGGCTCCGGCACCCAGACCAATATGAACGTCAACGAAGTGCTGGCCAACCGCGCCTCCGAAATCCTCGGCGGCAAACGCGGCGCCACCCGCCTCGTGCACGAGAACGACGACGTCAACAAGGGCCAATCGTCCAACGACACTTTCCCGACCGCGATGCACGTCGCCGCGGTGATCGCGCTGGAAAAAGAACTCAAGCCCGCGGTGAAAAAACTGCGCAACACGCTGGACAAGAAGGCGAAGTCCTTCATGAACATCGTCAAGATCGGCCGCACCCATCTGCAGGACGCCACACCCTTGACTCTGGGCCAGGAATTCTCCGGCTATGTTGCACAGCTCGACCACGCGCTGAAACACCTCGATGCCGCGAAGCCGCACCTGTGCGAACTCGCACTCGGCGGCACCGCCGTCGGCACCGGTCTCAATGCCCATCCGAAGTTTGCGAAAGACGTCGCTGCGCAGCTGAAGAAACTCACCGGCATGCCCTTTGTCACCGCGCCCAACAAGTTTGAAGCGCTGGGTTCCTGTGACGGCGTGGTCAGTGCCCACGGTGCGCTGAAAACGCTGGCGACTTCGCTGATGAAAATCGCCAATGACATCCGCTGGCTGTCGAGCGGCCCGCGCTGCGGCATCGGCGAGCTGAGCATTCCGGAAAACGAACCGGGCTCGTCGATCATGCCGGGCAAGGTCAACCCGACTCAGTCCGAATCGATGACCATGGTCTGCTGCCAGGTCTTCGGCAACGACGTCGCGATCAACGTCGGCGGCTCGATGGGCAACTTCGAGCTCAATGTATTCCGCCCGATGGTGATCCGCAACTTCATGCACAGCGCCCACCTGCTGACGCATGCCTGCGAAAACTTCGACGAACACTGCGCGATCGGCATCGAACCCAACCGTGCCCGTATCGATCAACTGATGCGCGAATCGCTGATGCTGGTGACCGCGCTCAACCCGTACATCGGTTACGCCAAGGCTGCCGCGATCGCCAAGAACGCGCACAAGAAGGACCTGACACTGAAGGAATCCGCGATTCAGTTGGGCCACCTGACCTCCGCGCAGTTTGACCAATGGGTCAAGCCGGAGAGCATGGTTGGCATCAAGATCAAGGTGGCGAAG
>CAIZLW010000104.1 GCA_903933915.1 uncultured beta proteobacterium
GTGGAAAATTCCATGGCGCTGACGGTTACGGTTTGGTCGTGCCAATGTATCAGTCCTTACATCAGATCAAAAGACATGCCCGGGATGCGGGATAATTCCCTTATTCCGAACAGTCTGAGAAATGCATTGCCGTGAAAACCATCCAGATTCATCAGTACGGCGGCCCCGAAGTCCTGCAGCGTATCGATGCCCCGGTGCCCGCTGCGCTGCCCGGAACCGTGCTTGTTCGCGTGCACCATGCCGGCATCAACTTCATGGATATCCACACCCGCCAGGGCAAGTATGCACAGTCGCGCACTTACCCGGTGCGATTGCCGTGCACGCTGGGCATGGAGGGGGCGGGGGAGGTGGTAGCACTGGGTGACGGTGTAACCACTCATCGCGTCGGTGATCGTGTGGCCTGGTGTATTGTCTGGGGCAGTTATGCAGAATATGCGGTAGTGCCGGCATGGCAGGCGGTCAAGGTGCCCGATGCGCTGTCGCTCGATCTGGCGGCTGCTTCGGTGTTTCAGGGCTATACCGCGCATTACCTCGCGCATGACGTCGGTCAGCTCGGTGCCGGAAAAACCTGCCTGGTGCATGCCGCTTCCGGCGGCATCGGCCAGGTGCTGATTCAGCTGGCGAAACGCAGTGGCGCGCGGGTGATTGCGACCACCAGTTCGGCGGACAAGGCTGCGGTGGCGCGCGAACGCGGTGCCGACCTCGTGGTGCTGTACGACGGCGGACGTTTCGTCGAAGCGGTGCGCGAGGCCACCGGCGGTCTGGGGGTCGATGTGGTGTTCGATTCGATCGGCAGGACTTCGCTGCGCGACAGCTTCCGCGCCGCACGCACCCGCGGCCTGATCGTCAACTATGGCAACGTCTCCGGTTCGGTGAAGGATCTTGATCCGCTGGAACTGGGTGAATCCGGATCGCTGTTCCTGACGCGGCCGCGACTGGCCGATCATCTGCGTGATGCCGCGGAAATCCGCCGCCGGGCTGATGATATTTTCAGTGCGCTGATCGATGGTTCGCTGAACATCAGCATTGCCGGCCGTTACACGCTGGACAATGTCGAGGAGGCGCATGCTGCCTATGAGGAGCGTCGCATGGTCGGCAAGCCGGTGTTGGATATCGTCGGCCGGCACACTTCAGACGGATCTGTTTGATCCCGGGGCAGAGATCAAGCATCATCGCTATGTTGTTGCGCGACCTTTCTGCAGCGAGCCGATTATCAGTGTTCTGGAGAAAACCCTGAAATGTATGAGAACTGGCCAGCCAATCTTGGGGTGGTAGGAGGCGCAGTCTCCGCGGTCGCGCTATGTGTGCTGCTTCATTACGAAGGCCTGTTGCTGACCTCGCGCGGATTGCAGCAGATGGGCGGGCCGCAGCGCGTCAAAGTGTTGTACGGCATTTTTTCGATGCTGATCCTGCACGTGGTCGAGATCTGGGTTTTTGGAATAACCATCTGGCTGTTGCTGCGCTGGCCCGAATGCGGACACATTGTTTCCGGCAGTTCCGGAAAACTGGATGCGCTGGGTTTGCTGGATTCGGTCTACCTGTCGGCCATTACCTACACCACCGTCGGTTTCGGCGATGTGGTGCCGGTCGGTCCGATCCGTTTCCTGTCGGGTATGGAAGCGCTGACCGGATTCGTAATGATCGGCTGGACAGCATCGTTCACCTACCTGGAAATGGAACGGTTCTGGCGCGGCAGATAAGGGCGCCCGCTGCCGCAGTTTAGAATGCGGTCTTCGTGACGCTCACTTCGACATCCAGTACTGCAGTCACCCATCGCCAGGTCTGGGCGATGGCTGCACCGATCATCCTCGCCAATATTTCCGTGCCCCTGCTGGGCGCGGTGAACACCGCCGTGGTCGGGCACCTGCCCGAGCCCTATTACATCGGCGCTGTTGCCATCGGCGCGATGTTGTTCAACTTCATTTATCACCTGTTCAACTGCTTGCGCATGGGTACTACCGGCCCGACCGCGCAGGCGCGCGGGGCCGGAAATTTTGCCGAAGTCAGGGCAATACTCAAGCGTGCGCTGCTGTTGGCGGGGGCTATCGGCGTGGTGCTGCTGGCACTGCAATGGCCGATCCTCGAACTGGCGATGTGGCTGATCAACGGCAGTCGTGAAGTTGAATACTTCGCGCGAGAATATTTCCTGATCCGGGTGTGGGCGCTGCCGGCCGTGCTTGGCACTTATGCCGTCATCGGCTGGTTGTACGGCATGCGCGATGCGCGTACGCCGCTGATGATCCTGTTTGTCACCAACGGATCCAACATTGCGCTCAGTCTGCTGTTTGTTTTTGGAATGGGCTGGGGGGTGCCGGGTGTCGCTGTCGCGTCATTGATTTCAGAGTACGCCGGTTTGGTCGTTGGGCTGCTTTGTGTCTATCGCACATTGAGCCGGCTTCCTGATGACGGACTGCGCAGCCGCCTCCTCGACCGCGCCCAGTTGTTGCGCATGGTGTCGATCAACGGCGACATCGTACTGCGCACTTTCTGCGTGGTTTCCGTACTGGCGATATTCATGGCCAAAAGTGCGGAGCTCGGCGACTTGCCGTTAGCTGCCAATCAGGTGCTGCACAATTTTCTGATGTTCACCTCGTTTGGCCTGGACGGTTTTGCGCATGCGGCAGAAGCAATCCTCGGCGAAGCCGTCGGCCGGCGCGACCGCAATGCCTTCCGTCATGGCATGCGCGTGGTTTTTCTGTGGGCTGGGCTGGTCGGCCTGCTTAACGCCCTTGCATACATGGTTGCCGGTCACGGCATCATCGCGCTGCTGACGGGAATCCCCGAAGTGCGTGCAGCGGCGGCGGCCTATCTGTGGTGGCCCACGCTGATGCCGGTGATCGCGGTCTGGGCGTATACCTACGACGGCGTGTATCTGGCTGCGACGCGCACCCGCATCATGCGCAATACCGTCATCGCCTCATTCATCAGTTTCCTGATCGTGCTCCATTTCGCGATGCCGGCATTTGGCAATGCCGGATTGTGGGCCGCCGTCGCGACGTTTCTGGGGTTGCGCGGCCTGTTGCTGCATCTGTTTTTGCAACGTGTTGTGCGAGCAATTTGACGATTTTGAAATTGATCAGGGAACTGCAGGCAGCGTGGTGTCGGCGCGGCCCTTGAGATAGCTTTCTTTCAGTTTTTTCATCGCCTCAAGATAGTCTTCCATGGTCGACTGGTTGTTTTCGTACTTGTCAGCGATTTTCTGATACGCGGCGATGTAGGCTTGTTCGGTCATGCTCATGGTGATTATCGATTCTCAGTGGTGTTGAATTACTATACGCCGCCGGGGTTGCGCGCGTATGCCTGATTTTATTCGCGGCACGGGAAATGCGGCTACTCGCCGTCGGTCGAATCCTGCAGTGCGTCAGCATTACCGGCAGTTGTGGGCCGTGATGCCCGCGATGCCGGCGTCTCAAGACTGATCTTTCCCAGCGCGCCGCTGCGGTAATCATTGAGCAGGGTGATTGCCGCTTTCTCCAGATCGAATTCCCCGCCCTTGATGCGGAAGCCACGCCTCGCTGCGACGGCTTCGATGACGCCGGTGCCGTCGATGCCCTGAGCGTCGGCCGGCGTCGCATAACGCGCGGCCAGTGCTTTGGGATAACGCGCGAGCAGCGTTTCGGCAAGAAACGTTGCGACTTCGGATTCGATATAGGCGTTGGTGCCGATGATGTGGCTGGCGGCAAGCATGCGGCCGTCATCGGGATGGGCGATCTTCGGCCACATCAGGCCCGGCGTATCGGTGAAGCTCACGGTGGGCGACAGTTCATAACGGGCCAGCGATTTGGTGACCGCCGGTTCATCGCCGACCTTGGCGGTACGCTGCTTGAGCAGTGCGTTAATCAGTGTTGATTTGCCGACGTTGGGCACGCCCATCACCAGCATGCGCAGCGGTTTCAGGTTCTCATTGCGGTGCGGCGCCAGTTTTTTGGCGGCGGCGATGATCTTGTTGGCATCGCCGGGTTTTTTTGCCGACAGCGCAATGGCGTGGGTATTTTTCTGTGCATTGAAATACGCGACCCACTGCGGCGTCACGTTGGCGTCGGCGGCGTCGACCTTGTTCAACACCTTGAGGCAGGGCCGCTGGCGGTGCAGGCGCAGCGATTCGATCAGCGGATTGGCACTGGCCATCGGGCAGCGCGCGTCGAGGATTTCGACGACGACGTCATGATCAGCCATCGCTTTCTTGATCTTTTCGACGGCGACGGCCATGTGGCCGGGAAACCAGTTGATGCTCATGGCGTTGTCCGGTTACAGGCGCGCGAAACGCGGCTGGGTCTTGCCGTCGATGACGACGTCCTCGGCAAACATCGCCGCCGGCCGCACCCACAGACCGCCTTCGCCGTAGAGCGGGCGATACACCACCATCGGTTCCAGCGTTTCCGAATGTTGGGCGATGCCGATCACTTCGTATTCATTGCCCTTGTAATGGCGGTAACGGCCGGGCGGGATAACAACGGTGGTGGAGGTCATGGTAGTCCTGGTGCGGCGCGTTTTCGATCAGCCGAAGACCACATTATAAACCATTGTTTATATTGAAAAATTAGACTGGCTCGAATCGGTTATATTCCGTGCTCCATGATTCGTGTCCCCGCGCTTCGCATTGCACTGGCCGGCATGGCCGCGCTGGCCGTGGCCATGGGCATCGGCCGATTTGCCTTCACGCCGATTCTGCCGATGATGCAGGATGATTTCGGTCTGTCCATCGTTGGCGGTAGTTGGCTCGCCTCCAGCAACTATCTTGGTTATCTGTTGGGCGCGCTTGCAGCGACGGCGTGGCCCATGCGCAGCCGCGCCGTACTGTCTGGTTCGCTGCTGGCGATTGCGGCAACGACAATTGCCATGGGACTCACGGAAAATTTTACGGCCTGGGCTATCCTGCGTTTTGGCGCGGGGGTGGCCAGCGCGCTGATGTTCATCGCGGTGTCCACGCGCTGCATGGCGGCGCTGGCGGAACGCGGTCGTCCGAAGCTTACCGGTGTTGTTTACGCTGGCGTCGGCAGCGGTGTCGCAGCTGCCGGCTTATTGTGTCTGCTGCTGATGCAATACGACGTTGGTTCCGTCTGGGCGTGGCGTGTTGCCGGACTGGCTGCGCTGATGGCGGCAGTGATCGTGCTGCCGGTGCTCGGCGCAATCGTATTGCCGCCGGCGCCTGCAACCGACCGCAGACCGCGTGACCGAATCAGCCGTCATGCCGGCCTGCTGGTGCTGTGTTACGGCATTTCCGGTTTTGGCTACATCATTCCGGCGACCTTTTTGCCGGTGATGGCGAAGGCGGTGGTGCCGGATGTTTCGTTGTTCGGCTGGTCATGGCCGGTGTTTGGTGCGGCGGCGGTTGCGTCCACATTTATTGCCGCCGCCCGCGCCGCGGCGATCGGTCATCGCAGCGTGTGGATTGCCAGTCATGTTTTGATGGCGGCCGGCGTGCTGCTGCCGGTACTGCTGCCGGGGCTCGCCGCGGTCATCGGCGCCGCAATTCTGGTTGGCGGCACCTTTGTAGTGACGACGATGACCAGTCTGCAGGTCGCGCAGGAAGTGTCGCGCGGCCACGCGACGCGGTTGGTGGCGGCGATGACCGCGGCGTTCGCACTGGGACAGATCATCGGTCCGGTTGTAGCGGGCCTGCTTTTTGATGCCGGCTACGGATTCTCCGGTGGTCTGGTGCTCGCCGGCGTGCTGCTGGTGCTGTCGGCAATACTGTTATGGCGCGCTGCGCCCGGAAAGATGATCTGATGTCGCCGATGTTGCGCAGTCTCGGGCTGATGGCGCTGGGTATCCTGCTGTTGACGGCGAACGATGCCACCAGCAAATATCTGGTGCAGTCGCATCCCATCGGGCAAGTCGTCGGTTTGCGTCAGGCATCAACGCTGCTGGTGCTGATTCCTTACATGATCTTTTTCAGCCGATGGTCATTACTGCGGGTGGTCGATCTGCGCGGTCAGTTGATGCGCGGCACGCTGTTCATCATCGGATCGATGCTGATTGTCTGGAGCCTCGGCGAACTGCCGTTGGCGACCGCGATCACCATGTTGTACATCAGTCCGATTTTCATGGTGATTCTGTCAGTACCGCTGCTCGGCGAGCGCATCAGCCGTCATCGCTGGGTGGCGGTGATCGGCGGTTTTGCCGGCGTGCTGATCATCATGCGTCCCGGTGGTGCCGGCTTCCAGTGGGCGCTGATGCTGCCGCTGCTGGCGGCCATGGTCAATGCGCTGCGCGATGTGCTTACGCGAAAGCTGGCGCGCACTGAAACGTCCATTTCCATTCTGTTCTGGTCGAACATCATCCTGATGACCGGTGGTTTCATGACATTGCCCATGGGTTGGGCGCCGGTGAGCGCGCACGACGCGTTCTGGTTTGTTGCCGCCGGCATTTTTAACGGCACCGCACACTTCTGCATCATCGATGCGTTGCGTACCGGCGAGGCCTCGGCGCTGGCGCCGATCCGCTACACCGCGCTGCTGTGGGCCGCGTTGCTGGGTTTTGTGGTCTGGGGCGATGTTCCGGAACTGTGGCTGCTGGCCGGCGCTACCGTCATTGTCGGCAGCAGCCTCTACATGATCCGTGCCGAGCGCCGGGGTTGATGCTGGTTTCTGGCGACATTGATTGCCGCCGCAGCTGCGCGCGGTTATTCTGTGCCGGCAGTTGGCTGTTCAACCATTACAAGGAGAACTTGCATGGAAATTCAAGCAGG
Source organism: uncultured beta proteobacterium (assembly GCA_903933915.1). GTDB lineage: Bacteria > Pseudomonadota > Gammaproteobacteria > Burkholderiales > SG8-41. The sequence goes on from CAIZLW010000104.1 coordinate 6,692, forward strand.
CAGTGCCGCGCCCGATTTCACGCTCGGCGCGCACAATTCCGACCAGAAGGTCACGTTGTCCGGTTTCAAGGGGCGGCCGGTCGTGGTGGCATTCATGCCTTTTGCGTTCACGGGCGGATGAACCAATCAAGTCCGTGGGTTCCGTGAGAACTACGAAGAATTCAAGAAGCTGAATGTCGAGATCCTCCAGTTGAGCATCGATCCGGTGTCGAGCCTGAAGGGGTGGGCTGATTTCCTCGGCGGCGTACCGTTTCCGTTGCTGTCGGACTTCTGGCCGCATGGCGCGGCGGGCAAGGCCTACGGCATCTTCAACGAGGAGCGCGGCATGGACAAGCGTGCGGCCTACGTGATCGACGCTCAAGGCGTCATCCGTTACGCCAAGGTCTATCCGCAGGGCACGATCCCGACCAGCGACGAATTGCTCGCCGAGTTGCGCAAGCTCTAGGCAGGAAATAACAATTCTGAGTAGGTGTTACCGGGCCGGCAGGCTACCCGCAGAGGGTGCCTGCCGGCCTTTTTGTTTTGCCGGACTTTGCGGTTGCGCCGAACCGCCGGAATTGTCACCCGCGCGCAACAGCTGATTGGCTAGAATGGCCGGCAGCTGCTGCGTCATCGCGGCAGCGCCAACCCGACCGCCGCGATTTTGTTGACGGTCTGATGGGCGAGGGCGATAAGGTGTGGATGCAATTCCGCCTGCGCGGTACCCAGACCCTGCCGCTGTACGGTGTGGCGCCCACCGGCAAAAAGGTCGATGTCGCGGAAATCGGCATCATGCGGTTTGTCGACGGGCAATGGAAAGAGGGCTGGTATTTCGGCGATGAGCTCGGCATGCTGCTGCAACTCGGCGTGCCCAATCTGCTCACCGGTGGCTAGCGGTCGCCGGGCCCGGAAATTGCATCGACCGCGGCATTGAACTGACATTGGAGTCCGACATGCTCAAAGGCAAAAACGCAGTTGTCACGGGATCCACCCGCGGCATCGGCCTCGGTGTCGCCACGGCGCTGGCCGCACGCGGCGTCAACATTCTGCTCAACGGCTTTGGCGATCCTGCAGAAATAAAGATGTTGTGCGCAAGGCTGGCCAGGGACCACGGTGTCAGAGTCGAATATCACGGCGCCGACATGAGTAAGGCGGCCGAGATTGCCGAAATGATGGAGCATGCGGTTGTGGTCCTCGGTGCCGTGGATATCCTGGTCAACAATGCCGGCATCCAGTTCGTATCGCCGATCGAGGAGTTCCCGCCGGAGAAATGGGATGCCATCATCGCCATCAATCTGGTGGCGCTGTTCCACACCATCCGCCATGCCGTACCCGGCATGAAAAAACGCCAATGGGGGCGCATCATCAACATCGCCTCGGCCCATGCGCTGGTGGCGTCGCCGTTCAAGTCGGCTTACGTCGCCGCCAAACACGGCGTCGCCGGGTTGACCAAGACCGTCGCGCTGGAGACCGCGACCTTCGGCGTGACCTGCAATGCAATCTGCCCCGGCTATGTACTGACGCCGCTGGTGGAGAAGCAGATCCCGGATACCGCAAAGGCGCGCGGCATCACCGAGGCGCAGGTGGTCAGCGATGTGCTGCTGGCGGCGCAGCCGACCAAGCAGTTTGTTACGGTGGAGCAGGTGGCGGCGCTGGCGTGTTTTCTCGCCGGCGACGATGCGGCATCAATCACCGGCACCATACAGGCCATCGACGGCGGGTGGACGGCGCAGTGAGCTTTGTGGAGTGGATGTCCCGCTGAGGCTCAATCGGCGGCGTGGATGACCTCGCGCACCGTTGGATACACCTGATTCTCCCAGCGCTTGCCGCTGAACACGCCGTAGTGCCCGACCCCTGCCTGCACATAGTGCGTCCGCAGGTATTGCGGCAGTTTTTCGCACAGGTCCTGCGCCGCAAGGGTCTGGCCCAGGGCGCAGATGTCATCGCGCTCACCTTCCACCGTCAGCAATGCGGTACGGCGGATCAGTTGCGGCTTGATGGTGCGGTCACGCCATTTCAGCTTGCCGCGGGCCAGCGCGTGTTCCTGGAACACCAGCTTCACGGTTTCGAGGTAAAAGTCCGCGCTCAGGTCTGATACCGCGAAATATTCCTCATAGAAGCGGCGTGTCGCCTCGGCCTTTTCATGATCGCCTGTAACGATCTGGTGGTAATAATCCTTGAACGACTTGATGTGCCGCTGCAGATTCATGTTGAGGAAGGCTGACAGCTGCACGAATCCCGGATAGACCCGCCGCCGCATGCCGGCAAACTGCACCGGCACATGTTCGATCAGGTTGTGCTCGAACCAGCTCATCGGCTTGCTGGTGGCGAGCTGGTTCACTTCAGTCGGATTCACCCGGCAGTCGATCGGCCCGGCCATCAGCGTCAGGCTGTGCGGCGTGGCGGGGTGTTTGTCTTCGGCCATGATGGCGACGGCGGCCAGTGCCTCGACACAGGGCTGGCAGATTGCCACCAGGTGTGCGCCGGGGCCCATGACGTTGAGGAACTCGATGATGTGATCAACGTATTCGTCGATGCCGAAACGGCCGGCTTCAATCGGCACATCGCGCGCGTTGTGCCAGTCGGTGATGTAGACGTCGTGGTCGCGCAGCATGGTGCGTGCGGTTTCGCGCAGCAGCGTGGCGAAATGGCCGGACATCGGTGCGACGATCAGCACCCGCGGTTGTGCAACCGTCGTGTGCTTGCGGAAGCGCAGCAGGGTGGCAAAGGGCGTGGTGTGGACGATTTCTTCCGTGACCTGAAGCTCACGCTTGCCGCAGGTCACCGATTCAATGCCGAATTCCGGCCGGTGGTGAGTCAGCCTGGCCAGCGAAAACACTTCGCAGGCCGCGGCAAACCGCCGCAGCGGACTAACCGGGTTCAGCGGGTTGAGACCCCATGTGTTGAGGTCGTGCAGCCCCGGTGCGGCGAGCATGGCGGCCTCGCGCATCGGATTGAGTACGCGCTCCTGCGTCTGGTATGCGTGGTAAATCATCAGCAACCCCTGAAAAAATTGGCGGACGGCCTGGCGCAGGCCTGTGTCACGCAATAATCGCACCACCACCCGTACCGGTGTGGCATGACTCCTGCTATCAGCACTGTGACGGCGTCCGCCGGCACCATCCAGGTGCGCTGTGGCGGATCGCTGCATGGAGGTTGGGCATCATGGCGCAGGCAACTTTGAGCATCAGCAGCAAGAATTACTCGTCGTGGTCACTGCGCGGCTGGCTGCTGACGCGTTTTTCCGGGCTCGATTTCCGTGAGGTCATCGTGTCGCCCGATGATGTCGAAGCCAAACGCGAACTGCTGCTGCTCGCGCCGTCCATCCTGGTGCCTTGCTTGCAGCACGACGGCATCAAGGTCTGGGATACCCTCGCGATTGCCGAATATCTCCATGAAATCAAACCAAAAAGCGGCTTGCTGCCGTCGACCCGGGCGGCAAGGGCGCACTGCCGGGCAGTTTGTGGCGAGATGCATTCCGGGTTCAGTAGTCTGCGCTCTGCGCTGCCGATGAACCTGAAGGGCGATTTCCCCAATTACAAGATCTGGTCCAAGGCGGTTGATGACATTGAGCGCATCACCACCATCTGGCGTGAGTGCCTGGGCCAGTACGGCGGCCCCTGGATGTTCGGCAAAAAGCGCTGTGTGGCCGACGCCATGTACGCGCCGGTGGTCACGCGCTTCCGCACCTATCATGTGACGGTCGATGCGCAATGCACCGCTTATGGCAGCAAAATCATGGCGATGCCGGAGATGAAGGAATGGATCGCCGCTGCTCAACTCGAATCCGACGACATCGAAGAACTCGACATGGAATTCTGAGGGACTTGCCGCAGCAAGTCCCCCGTAGCCCCTGCGGCCTGCTTATTTCCAGGGGGCAGGTGCCGGCACCGGCGCAGGGCCCGGCATGTCGATGGTCGTGAAATCCGCCGGTCCGACGATTTCGATGTATTCCATATCCGGTGAATAGTCGAACAGGTAATGCACGATACCCGGGCGCTGGTGCACGCAGTCGCCTGCGCTGACCAGAGTTTCCTTGTCCTCGTACATGAACTTGGCCCAGCCCTTGGTCATGATGACGATATGGAAATCGGCTTCATGACGGTGCCAGCCGGTGCCCTTTTCCGGCGCATTGTTGGCCCGCACCAGTTGGGCGATGACCTTGCCCGCGGTGGCTTCGGCGACGCCGAGATCGCGGTAGATGAAAAAATCGCGCAGTCCGTCCATGCGGAACTGCGTGTCATCGGGTTTGATATGGGAGAACTTGGTGACGGTTCGATCGAGCATGGCGAGACTCCTTGTCGGGTGACGAGTCTCAACCAAGCATAAGTTGTTCCAGTCGCCACGGAGCGCCATGGCGTGCGCGACCGTGGTGCGCACGCACGCAATCAGTGCAGCGAAATGACGTTGGAAACCGGCGGTCGCGGCGTCAGTACGTTGAGCAGTATCACACGGTGCCCCAGCGTGACTATGCTGCCGCGGATGCGGTTGTCGCCGTTGTCGCTGAATTCGAAATCGTAGGCCCGCTGCAACAACAAACGGCCGTCGGCATTGCGCGCTGGTTTGACGCTGGCGATGCCGACGGTGTCATCGAGAAATTGCAGACCCTCGGCAGTGCAGGCAGTACGCGCAGCCCTGACTGCCGCTTCGCGTGCCTGCATGCTGTCCCACCATAACCAGCCAAGTGCCGCAAAAACCGCGAGCAGGATCAGTTCGGTCATGAGCGGCCGTAGTATTCCTGCGCGGTTTCCCAGGCGACTTCCTGCAGGAACCTGGCGGTTTCGGGATCAATGCCGAAGGTGTAGCTCAGTCCGGCCGGCGATTTGTTGTACAGCGCCGCGTAAATCGTGCAGGCCGACAGATAGGTGCCGAGTTTGCTCGGGTGCCGTTTGTCGGCGACGTAGAGTTGGATGCCGGGCTTTTTGGCGATGGCTTTGGCGAAGGCAAGGCCGGCCGGAATCACCAGTGCATCGTTCTTGTTGCCAGCGATGGTGTATTCCTCGGCGAGCTGCTGCGTCATCTCCGGTTTGTCGGCATAGGCCCAGGTCATGAACAGGATGGGCTTCGCGCCGTGCTTGCGCACCGTTGCGCTGTGCTTCGCGGCATATTCATGGAACATGCCCTTCAACTGCGGATGCACCGGGCACTGGCTGCAGTCATTCATGATCACTGCGTCGAAGGGCTTGTCGAATTTATTGAAGCGGATCTCGTTGTCACCGACGAAGGAATACGACGCCACCGCGTTCGGACGGAAATACGACTCCATGTCATGCCAGTTGAAACCCGAACCGCTGATGGTGATGGAGGTGTTGCGGTACTGGCCGCGGTTCTGCGGATCGGCGGCACTGGTCAGTCCGAGAACCTTCGAATGCATGCTGTCGTTGTAGTAGTAAAAACTGTTGCCGACATACATCACGGTTTTGGTCTGCTCATAACCGGTGTTCTTGATTTTTGGCGCAGTCTGGGCGGTTGCAGGGGTGGCGCAAAGCAGTGCGGCCGTGGCCAGCGCAATGCCGCTGTGGCGAATGAAATTCAGCATGATGGTCTCCCTTGATATGGCGGTCTTGGTTGTTTTTGTGTTGCTGTGCTCGCCACGTTACCAGAGTTGGCCGGGTCATCGGGCGCGGTGTTGTTTGCGGTGCATCAAGGTGCCCCGGCGGGCGTGTTATCGCGATGTGGACGGCCGCTGAATTGCGCGCGAACTGGGGTAGACTGACCGCCATTCCCCGCGTCGCGCCCCGAAGGAAGTCCCCTTGGGGGACAGAACGGGTTCCTCGGAGGTTGCATGATTGAACTGAAATCACGTCGGCACACCGTCGACGATCTGGGCAGTGCCATTGAGCTTTGTTATGCCAACGGCTGGACCGATGGCCTGCCGGTGGTTCCGCCGACCGCAGAACGCATTGCAGCCATGCTCGAAGCCGGCGGACTCAAACCCGACGAGCAATTGTCGTTCATCGAAAACCGCCAGGTGTCGGTCACCGCGGAGAAGGTCGCGATCAACGCGGTGATGGCCGGCTGCAAACCGGAATACATGCCGGTGATTACTGCCACTGTTCGCGCGCTGGCCGATCCGCTGTACGGCTATCACGGCCCGGCCACCAGCACCGGTGGCTCCGCGGTATTCATGTTGGTCAATGGTCCGATCGCGAAGCAGATCGGCATGAACAGCGGCGACAACCTGTTCGGTCAGGGCTGGCGCGCCAATGCCACCATGGGTCGTGCCATCCGGCTGATGATGCAAAACGTGATCGGCACCACGCCCGGCGTGCTGGACCGCAGCAGTCTCGGTCATCCCGGTAAATACACGTTCTGCATCGCCGAAAACGAGGAAGACAGCCCGTGGCCGGCTTTCCACACCACGCGCGGCTTCAAGCCCGAGCAGAATGCGGTAACCATTTTTGCGGCGCTCGGCGTGCACCAGTATTCGAACGGACTTAGCGCAACCCCCGAAGGCGTGCTCACCACCGCTTGCGCGCAGATGCGTTTCTCGGCGGGCACCAACCGCCAGCCGCAGTACGTGATGGTGTTCGCCGGCGAACACCAGTTGATCATGCAAAAGGCGGGCTGGTCGCGCGAAGACGTGCAGAACTTTGTGTTCGAGCACAGCAAAATGTCGCAGGCCGAAATGCAGCGCGCCGACATCCGCCCGGGTCCGGTCACTGCCGAATCCGAAAGCACGATGCAGACACTGGTGCACACGCCGCAGGATCTGCTGGTCATCGCGGGCGGCGGCAAGGCCGGCGTGCAGTCCTGCTACATCCCCGGCTGGGGCGGCAAGAACGGTTCGCAGAGTGTGACTTACGAAATCAAGAAGCCATAAAATAGTTGTTTATAATCAAATACTTATTTAACAACGTCAGGAGAGCGTAATGAGCATCCAGATCTACGATCCCACCACCGAAGTCAGCAGCCGCAAGATCAACTTTGTGCCGCGTCCGAAATCGCTTAAGGGTCTGCGCATCGGCCTGGTCGATAACACCAAACACAACTCCGACCAGTTGCTGCTGCGCATTGCCGGCCTTCTCGA
>CAIZLW010000105.1 GCA_903933915.1 uncultured beta proteobacterium
ATGGAAGAACATTTGACCGCCAGCCCCCACAAGCCGAAAAACTCGGCCTGTCGTCCCGGCGGGCTGAAATAGCCGACCAGCGCCCGGCCTGCCGACTGGCTGGAACCCAGGCACAGGCCGACACAATTTGCCGCCAGCCAGAACAGCGCCGCATCCGTCGCGCGCCAGGCCAGCAATACGGTAACAACCCAGCACGCCAGAATAATCCCGATCGCACGCACATGCCCCGCGCGATCCTGCAGATAACCGAACAGCAGGGCGCCGATCGCCGCGGTTACGTTGACCACCAGGATTAGCACTATCGTGTCGCGCGTGGTGAAGCCCATCGCCTGCTGGGCATAGATCGCCGCCAGTGCGATCACCGTCTGGATGCCGGCCTGGTAAAAGGTCAGGCAGACCAGGAAACGGCGCAGGTCGCGATAACGGTGCGCAGTGCGCAGGGTTTGCGCCAGTCCGGCAAAAGCGGCGCGCAGCGAAACGCGGGCGCCGGTCTGCGGCTGCGCACGTTCGCGCAGGAACAGGAACGTCGGCAAACTGGCCAGCGCAAAAATCGCGGCGGTAATCAGCATCGTCACCGGCACGAATGCGGTGGCCGGCGCGCCCGCACCCTGCGCATGGCTGACATAGGCGAGACAGAGGCCCAGCGCCGCCAGCCCGCCGAGATAACCCAGCCCCCAACCCCAGCCCGAAACCCGGCCCAGCGCTTCGCCGCGGGCGATCTCCGGCAAAAAGGCGGCAATCAGGTTTTCGCCGGAACCGAAGAAAAAATTGGACAGGATGATCAGCGCGATCGCCAGCGCGACATCGCCCTGACCGATCAACGCCAGCGCCGCGGTAAAGGCCACGCAGCCGAGCGTGGTCGCGACGAGCAAGCGTTTTTTTGCGGCATGGGCATCCGCCCAGGCGCCGAGCAGCGGTGCGGTGAACATGATCAGCGCGTATGAAACCGCCAGCGCCGCGGTCCAGGCAAACGTCGCCCACGGCGCGTTGCCGGCCACCTCGGCGACAAAATAGGCGCTGAACACGGCGGTGATGACCACCGTGGTATAGCCGGAGTTGGCAAAGTCGTACATCGCCCACGACCACACCTCGCGCGGCCGCACGCCGGCTGCCAGACCACTGGTGGCCGGTTCCGTCACTGTTTGCGAACCGCTACAGCTTGCGAAGAGCGCATCGCAGCCAGACGCCTGCCCTGTGCCGACGCCAGCAACATCCGGCATAACCGCATACCGGTACACCACACCACCAATCCGAAAAAAACCGCCAGCACAATCAGCAACACACTCATGATCATTCTCCTTACCTGATGCTCCCGCTGTAACTGCGAGCAACTCCCGTACCCGGCGCCAAACACGACCAGCGCACAACTGCAGCGGACAAGCGGTATTCAGCCGCCATGATTCGTCGAATTCCGGACGCTAACGGCGATTATCCGGCGTGATCTATTGCACAGGTGAAGGGTCTGCGTCCTGTCTCCGCGCAGAGACAAAAATAATGATTAAGAACAGGGGCTTGGCATCAGGAACCGATTGACTGTCGTGATTTGACGACGCACCAGAGCCTCGGATAAATCGTAACCATATGTTTTTATTGATAAATAAATCTGGCACGCGATCTGCTCAGTTATACCGTGATTCCGTTCATGCAAGGAGATGCAATGAAGCGATATACGTCGATTGTTCTGGCCATTGTGCTGCTCGGCCTGGCTGCCTGCTCGACCTCACCCACCAATAAACAGGTGGGGGCTACCGCGGGCGCCGTAATCGGTGGCGTGGTGGGTTCAGCGCTGACCGGCGGCAGCACCGTAGGCACGGTCGCTGGCGCCGGTGCCGGTGCCGCAGTGGGCTACGAAATCGGCAAGCGGGTCAAGTAACGACGGTTCTCCTCCGAGCAGGGCGCAGCGCAAAGAACCCCTGTTTACCCCGGCGCGCCCCGAAGGAAGTCCCCTTGGGGGACAAGCCGGGGTTTTTTTGCCTGATGTTCCGGGTCGATCCGGGCGCACGGCACCACTCAGGATTGGGAAGGCACCTTGCGCAGGACGACCTGATCGCGTCCACGGGCCTTCGCCTCGTACATCGCCGCATCCGCTTCCCGCACCAGCACGTCCCCGGACGGCGACGCATCCTCGCTGAGGCCAATGCCGATCGACACGGTGACGCTCCCCAGCGATGCCCCCTCGTACGATAGCGGCATCTCGGCAATGCGCGCGCGCAGTTCACGCGCACGCAGCAGGGCCACCTCTTCGCTGGCCTCCGGCATCACCACAATAAACTCTTCGCCGCCATAACGCGCGACGATGTCGGTACCGCGCACCACGCGTCGCACCACCTTCGCAATGCACTGCAGCACCATGTCGCCCGCCTGGTGCCCCCGGAGATCATTCAGTTTTTTGAAGTGGTCGATATCAAACAACATTACCGCCATTGGCAATTTTTTGCGCCGGGCACGGGTAAGTTCCGCCTCCATCGCATTCCACAAATAGCGCCGGTTGTAGAGCCCGGTCAGCTCGTCGGTGACGGCCTGCGCACGCAACCGCTCCAGCGCATCCTGCAGCAGCAAATCCCGGCTCTGCAGTTCGCTGGTCATTTCATCAAATGCCGCACCGAGCTGGTTCAATTCCTCGCCTCCTTCGCCAAAACCGCTGCGCGCACTGAAATCGCCGGCGCGCACCCGTTCGGTCAAGCCCAGCAGCACACGGAAACGGCGGGTAACGAAAATTTCGGCGCCGTACCAAGCCAGCACAAACAACAATACGGTGGCCGCCGCAATGCCGTACAGCATCCGCCACAGCAGACGATCCGATTCGGCGTAGATGGCCTTGAATGGCGTGCTGACGATGACATGTATTGATGCCTTTTCGTCCGGATTGACGTCTACGTTGTGGAATGCGAACAGCCACTTCTCGCCGTCCATAGCGGTTTCCGTAAACAGCCCGGTCTTGTGCCCGAGCAAGTGTTCAAACACCCCCGAAGTCGGTGTTTTTTCACCAACTTTGACGTGCGTCTGCGGAAACTGTGCAAGTACAAAGCCGTTTTTATCAATGATGGTGACCGCACGCTCCTTCCCCGTTCTCGCCGCTTGCAGACGCAACTCTTCTTGCTCTTCAAACGTACCGAGATTGAGGAAGGCATAGGCGACAGCGATGACATTGCCGTTGTTGCCCAGCACGGGGTAGAAAAAATTGATCCCTGGCAAACCTGTCGCCTGGCCAGCTTGAAAACCGCCAACCACAAACTTTCTGCTGCTGATCGCCATCTGAAAAGAGTCGCGGGCGTTGACGTCGAGTTCATTCAGCGCTTTGGTCGTATTGCAATAAATATTGCCGTCGGGAAGGATCAATCCCATGTTGCGATACTGTCCGCGCATCTGCACCAGCAAATTGCGGAAATGGGTTCTGCACACGTCGCGGTCGCGCAGCAAATCGTGAATATCTGTAGTCACGGCAAACAGCAACTGGCTGGCGCCTTGAATGATCTGCTCCGGACGGCGCGCGATCAGACTGGCAATCAGCTGCAGACTCTGTCTCTCGACCATCTCGGCCGAATTGCGCTGCACCAGGCTGGTGTAAATCGCAACACCGAGGATGGGTAATGCGGAAATTACGACCAGCAGGAGAATGCGAACGCGGGCGCTGAGATTTTTCAAAATTGACCTTGTTATCAACAGGGTGCGGCCGCCTGAGGCAATCAATCAGTGTGGCAAGACTAACAACCGGCGGGGGGCAAGTCCACACTGGAGTCATCTATTGTTGATACACATCATTACATTAAAATTACCCGGTCCGGCGTTTGATTTTTACCGCTCAACGCGGGTCCAGCGGCGTCATCCCGGCAAGCCCCAGCACGTTTTCCAGCCATGCACCATGCGATAGCAGCGCCGCCTCGCCCTGCGGCCGGCCGATCAGCTGCAAGCCCAGCGGCAGGCCGGACGGGGTGAAACCGCCGGGAACAGCCAGTACCGGACAGGCCGTCATGGTGACCGCGTAGGTCAGCACCAGCCAGCCCATATAGCCGGCGAAAGCGACGCCATCCCAGCTTGCGGGGTAACGCAGGTCGACATCGAACGGCGGGCATAAGGTCGCGGGGCAAATCAGTGCATCGTATTCCTCAAAAAAAGCGGCCGCGCGACGGATGATTTCGCCTTGCGCGATTTCAGCGGCGACGACATCGGTCAGTTTGAGACCCAGACCGTATTCGATGTTTTCGATGACTTCCGACTTGAGCACCCCGCGATGCTGCGCCAGCAACGGTGCCACGCGGGCGATGTAAACCGCGCCACGCAATTTCAGAAAATTTTCACCCGCATCACCAAGCTCGGGATGGGCGTCGACCACTTCCACCCCTTCAGCCGCCAGTTTTTCCGCGACATTCGCGATGCAGGCGCGCACATCACGATCCACCACCGGTGCGATACCCAGATCGGCGCTGACCGCGACACGGCGCGGCCGTTCGGGACGCGCCGCACATTGCGCAAACGATGGCAGCGGCTCGCGCGGCGACAGCGGATCGCGGGCATCGAATCCCGCTTCAGCATCGAACATCAACGCGACATCGGCCACCGTGCGCGCCATCGGCCCTTCGACCGACAGCGGGTTGAACGGCTGTTTCTGCAGCCGCGCCACCCGGCCCGGACTGGGCCGCAGCCCGCTCACCGAACAGAACGCCGCCGGCGTGCGGATGCTGCCGCCGAAATCATTGCCGGTGGCCATCCACACCTGCCCGGCCGCCAGCGCCGCGGCGCTGCCGCCGGAAGAACCGCTCGCGCTCATCCGCGTGTTCCACGGATTGCGCGTCGCGCCGAACACGTCGTTGAACGTATTACCGCCTGCGGCAAACTCCGGCAGATTGGTTTTGCCGACGATGATGGCGCCGTGCGCTTCCAGCCGCTGCACCACCGGATCGGAACCCGGTGCGATGCGGTTCTCGTAGACGCGCGAACCCGAAGTGCAGCGTAGGCCTTCGACATCGGTGTTGTCCTTCACCGCAATCGGCAGGCCGTGCAGAAAACCGGCGGGGCGACCGGAACGCGAACTGCTCATCAAGCGCCGCGCATGCTCGCGCGCACGATCAAAGCACAACGTCACCATCGCATTGATCGCAGGATTGGTTTCAGCAATACGCGCTTCGACCGCATCCAGCAATTCCAGCGGCCTCACTTCGCCCCGGGCCAGTTTGGCCACCGCTTCCGTGGCAGTCCATTTTATGAATTCATGCATCAATGCTCCCCCGCTGAACCGCGTATTTGTTGCGCAGTATAGCGGCCGGAACCGGCGCGGACGTGATAGGCTTTTGCTCCCCGCTTTTGACACACAAACAGTTCAGGAATCTCCCATGACGGCCAAATCCGCCACCCGCCCGCTGATGCAGACTGGCGCGCAAATCCTTGTCGATTCACTGATCACCCACGGCGCCAATCTCGGCTTCGGCGTGCCCGGTGAATCCTATCTGGCGGTGCTCGACGCCATCCACGAGCGCAGCGATGAATTCAAATTCATCATCTGCCGGCAGGAAGGCGGCGTCACCAACATGGCGGATGCCTACGGCAAACTCACCGGACAGCCCGGCATCGCCTTCGTCACCCGCGGACCCGGCGCCACCAACGCGTCGATCGGCGTGCACACCGCATTCCAGGACTCCACGCCGCTGATCCTGTTCATCGGCCAGGTTGGCAACGACGTTGTTGAACGCGAAGCCTTCCAGGAAATCGATTTTCGCCGCATGTTCGGCCCGATGTGCAAATGGGTGGCGCAGATCGACCGCGCCGACCGCGTTGCCGAATACATCAGCCACGCCTTCCACGTCGCGACCTCGGGCCGTCCCGGTCCGGTGGTGCTGGCGCTGCCCGAAGACATGCAGACCGACATGGCGCCGACGTCGAAGGCCGCGCGTTACCAGCGCGTTGCCGCCAATCCCGGCGAGTTCGACATGCACAAGCTGCGTGACCTGCTGGGCAAAGCCAAAAAACCGCTGATGATGGTCGGCGGCGGCGGCTGGACCAAACAGGCGAGCGAAGACATCCTCGCCTTTGCCCGCGCCTTCAACCTGCCGGTATGCGCTTCGTTCCGCTGCCAGGACCTGGTCGACAACCGCGACCCGCATTACATCGGCGACGTTGCCGTCGGCCTCAACCCGAAACTGGCCGAACGCATCAAGACCAGCGACCTGATGCTGGTCGTCGGCGCGCGCCTTGGCGAATGGACCACGGCCAACTACACGCTGTTCGACATTCCGCGTCCGGCGCAGAAGCTGGTGCATGTGCATGCCGGCGCCGAAGAACTCGGCCGCGTCTATCAAGGCGAACTGCTGATCAACAGCGGCATGCCGGAGTTCGCTGCCGCCGCGAAAAAACTCGCGCCGGTCAAACCCGCCTGGGACACATGGACCCAGGAAGCGCGCGCCGAACTGGAAGCTTGGCAGCAACCGGTGAAGGTGCCGGGCAAGCTCAATATGAGCGAGGTGATGGATTTCCTGCGCAAACGCCTGCCGACAGAGAGCATCATCACCAACGGCGCCGGCAACTTCGCGATCTGGGTTCACCGCTTTTATCCCTACCCCGGCTTCCGCACCCAGCTCGCACCGACCAGCGGTGCGATGGGTTACGGCGTCCCTTCCGGCGTCGCCGCAAAAATTGTCTATCCGAAACGTCCGGTGATTTCGTTCTCCGGTGACGGCTGTTTCCTGATGAACGGCCAGGAACTGGCTACTGCCGCGCAATATGACGCCAAGGTGATATTCATCGTCGTCAACAACGGCATGTTCGGCACTATCCGCATGCATCAGGAACGCAACTACCCCGGCAATGTCAGCGGTACGCAGTTGAAAAATCCCGACTTTGCCGCGCTGGCTCGCGCCTACGGCCTGCATGGCGAGATCGTTGAAAAAACCGAAGACTTCGAAGCCGCGTTCGAACGCGCCTGGTCGGCAAAAACCGCGTCGCTACTGGAACTGCGCGTCGATCCCGAGGCGATCACGCCACGCACCACGCTGTCGGCGATCCGTGCCGAGGCGAAGAAAAGCAAAAAAGGCTGAAATTTCATTTACAGGATGGACAGGATTTGCAGGACGAAAACCATGCGGACGAGCCGCTTTTATCCTGATCATCCTGTTAATTTTTTTCTCTGTGTCCTCGGTAGCTAAAGGTTTTTTATGGTTTTGTTCCTCAACGAAGACAATGTCAAAGAACTGATCACCATGCCGCTCGCGCTGGAACAGGTCGAGCGCGCGCTGAAAGACCGCGCACTGGGCAAGGCCACCGACCTGCCGCGCGCGCGCATCCAGACCCCGTTCGGCATCCAGCATGTGCTGCAGGCCTCGGCGCCGGAACTGAACACCATCGGCTTCAAGTATTACTACACCGCCGGCAGCGGGCGGAAATCGTTTTATATTCACCTGCTCAACATGAAGACCGGCCTGCTTGAAGCCATCGTCGAAGCGGTATGGCTGGGCATGATCCGCACCGGCGCCGCCAGCGGTGTTGCAGCCAAAGCACTGGCCAATCCCGGCGCCTCGGTGCTGGCGCAGATCGGCGCCGGCTTTCAGGGCATGGGCCAGCTGGAAGCCGTGGTCACCGCACTCAACATCCGCGAAGCGCGCGTCTATGCGCGAACCCGTGACAAGCTCGAAGCCTGGTGCAAAAAAATGAGCGACAAGCTGGGCATTCCAGTACTGCCTGCGGCTTCGGGCCCCGAGGCCATCAACGGCGCACATGTCGTCAACGTCATGACAAAATCATCGACGCCGGTAATCGACGGCGACTGGCTGCAACCGGGGCAACATGTCAATGCAGCGGGCTCCAATGCACTGTCACGGCGCGAGATCGACAGCAAAACCGTCGCACGCAGCACACTGATCACCGTTGATTCGCGCGGCACGGCACGCAACGAATGTGGCGATCTGCTGCCCGCGGTTGAAAACGGTTTGCTGAGCTGGGATTCGCTGACCGAAATCGGCGACGTACTCAGCGGCAAGGCCGCGGGACGCGCGGCAAAGGATGACATCACGCTCTATGAATCACATGGCATGGGCATCCAGGACATCTACACCGCGGTGAAACTGCTGGAACTGGCGCGCGCACGCAAGGTCGGCACCGAACTGCCGATGTAATATTAACTTATTGTTTTTATTGGTATTTTATGAAAATCTCGAATGACGTGATTGGTTTTGCCGGCATCGGCGCGATGGGCACGCCGATGGCAGGCAACCTCGCCCGCGCCGGCTACAAAGTAGTGGCGTTCGACCTCGATGCCGCGCGCACCGAAAAACTGGCGGGTGAACACGGCGTCGCTGTCGCCGCCAGCCTCGCCGAACTCGGCACCGCATCCGACATCATCATCACCATGCTGCCCGACGGCAAAGCCGTACGCACTGCGCTGTGCGGCGACAACGATTCGTTCAAAAGCTGCATCCTCGAACGCGCCAAAAACAACACGCTGGTGATCGACATGAGTTCGTCGTCGCCGATGGGCACGCGCGAACTCGGCGATGTACTGGCGAAACGCGGCCTGCAGTTCATCGATGCACCGGTATCGAACGGCGTCAAAGGCGCGGTGGCGGCGACGCTGTCGATCATGGTCGGCGGCGACCGCGACATTTTCGAACGCGTCAAACCGATGCTCGAAAAAATGGGCAGCCAGATTTATTTCGCCGGCCCACTGGGCGCCGGTCACGCCATCAAGGCACTCAACAACTATGTCTCCGCCGCCGGACTGATCGCCGCGAGCGAGGCGATGCATGCCGGCGAGGCTTTCGGCATCGATCCGAATGTCATCGTCGACATCATCAACACCTCGAGCGGCATGAACAACACCACCAAAAACAAGTGCAAGCAGTACATGCTCTCCGGCGCCTATAACGCCGGTTTCTCCACCGGACTGATGGCCAAGGACGTGCGCACCGCGCTGGAAATCGCCGAAGCCATGCACACTTCGACCACGTTCGCCAAACCGACCGCCGACGTCTGGAACGCGATGGAACAAAAGCTGGGCTTCATCGCCGACCACACCGAGATGCACCGCTTTCTGTCGAAGACGGACCGCTGAACCCCCGGCATCATGGAACTCTGGCGCGGCACCCATGACGATGCCTGGGAAACAGTTCAACAGGAACTCGCTGCCTTATATCTGAGCGACGGCCTGCCGCTGGTACCACCCACCGCGGAACGCGTCGCCGCGATGCTCGCCGCAAACAGTTACAAACCCGAGGAAGAAATCGCGCTGGTGGCGCCCAACTATGAAACCGCCACCGCCGTCGACATCGCCATCTGCGCGGTGATGGCCGGCTGCCGACCGGAATATTTCCCGATACTGGTCGCCGCCGTCGATGCACTGGCTGACCCGCTGTTCAATCTGCTGGGCGTCGCGACAACAACAGGCTCGGCAACTCCAATCTATATTGTCAGCGGCCCGATCGCCGCAGGCATCGAACTCAATGGCGCCGGCAATGCACTGGGTTCCGGACATCGCGCCAACGCCACCATCGGCCGCGCGATGACGCTGATCCTGCAAAACGTCTGCGGCGCCAAACCGGGTGAACTCGACATGGCGACGCTGGGACAACCCGCCAAGTACGCCTGCTGTTTCGCGGAAAACAGCGTCGACAACCCGTGGCCGCCGCTGCATGTGGAACGCGGTTTTGCCGCCGATGCCAGCGTGGTGACTGTTGTCGGCATTGCCGGCACGGTGGAAGTCAACGACTCCGACAGCCAGACCGCCGCAGACATGGCGCAGACCTTTGCCCAGTCGATGCTGATCGCCGGCGTCGCCGGCGGTTCGGGCCTGCTCGGCGGCGGCGAGCCCTTGTGCATCCTGCCGCCGGAATGGGTCGACATGTTTCACCGCGAAGGCTACGACAAACAGAAAACCAGGGCCGCGATCTGGGAGCGCGCGTGGCTGCCGGTCGACAAACTGGCGCCGGCGATGCGGGCGCGCCGCATGGCGGCGGGCGCCGATCCGGCCGCCGATGTCATCCGCGTCGCTGAAAAACCGGACGACATCATGATCGTTGTCGCCGGCGGCGTCGGCCGCAAGGCGGCCTATGCGCCGACCTGGGGCGGCACCACCAAAGCCGTCAGCCGCGCAGTCAAAAACCGCAACTGAACGGCGGCTTCAGTCGAGACTAGCCAGCGCCGTCACGTAACAGGCCGACGCCTCGTCAGCCGAGGTGGCGCTGAATTCAAGATCGCGCACCAGTCCGTCACGCAGGCCGTAAACCCAGCCATGCACGGTCAGATCCTGGCCGCGCTCCCAGGCATCCTGCACCATGGTGGTCTGACAGACGTTGGCCACCTGTTCAACAACATTCAGTTCGCACAGCCGGTCGCCGCGCGCAGCGGCATCCGTCAATGTCGAGAGGCGTGCGTCGTGTTTCTGGCGCACGTCCTGCACATGGCGCAGCCAGTTGTCGCTCAGGCCGATGCGGTCGCCGCGCAGTGCAGCACCGACGCCGCTGCATCCGTAGTGACCGACAACGATGATGTGTCTGACCTTCAGCACATCCACCGCGAACTGGATCACTGACAAGCAGTTGAGGTCGGTGTGGGTGACGACGTTGGCGAGATTGCGATGAACAAAAAGTTCACCCGGCAACAGGTCGACGATCTCGTTGGCGGGTACCCGGCTGTCGGAACAGCCGATCCACAGATATTGCGGTGACTGCTGGCGCGCGAGTTTGCTGAAAAATTCCGGATCCTGGCGGCGGATACGCTCCGACCAGACGCGGTTGCTGTCAAAAAGGTGGTGGAGTTTTTTCACGGGGAAGCAGCGGTACGGCACTGTGAATGCGGGAACGATTCCCGCATGTTCTCACACTGCGCGCGGACCGCTCTGCATCAATCGACCCGTACGCCGGAATCCTTGACCACTTTCGCCCATTTGGTGAATTCGGCGCGCAAATACTGCGCGAATTCCTCCGGCGTATTGCCGCGGATTTCGAATGCGTCCTGGGCAAAACGCTGGCGCAGGTCCGGCTGCTTCAACGCGGTCAGCGTATCGGCATTGATTTTGCGGATCAGCGCGAGCGGCGTCGCTTTCGGTGCGAGCAGGCCGTACATGTTATCGACCTCGAAGCCGGGATAACTCTCAGCCACCGTCGGCACATTGGGCAGCACGTCGAGGCGCTTCAGGCTGGTCACCGCAATCGGCACCAGCTTGCCGCCGCGCGCCAGTGCAACCACCGGCGGCACCGCGGTGAAGCCGAGCCGGACTTCGCCGCCGAGCAGCGCGGTCATTGCCGGCCCCGCGCCCTTGTACGGCACGGCCTGGATATTGGCCTTGGTAATGGTGCGGAACAGTTCACCCGAAAGATGCCCTGCAGTGCCGATGCCGGGCGACGCAAACGGAATCGGTGCGATCTTTGACTGCTGCAGGATGTCCTGCATCGAATTGACCGCAGTGTACGAGGGATGGCGAGACACCACCGTCGCTGACACGCCGGCAAGGATGATCGGCGCGAATTCCTTGAACGGATCGTAGCCGGCGTTCTTGTAAAGGCTGGGATTGCAGATGAACACCGAGGTCGTCAGCAGCAGCGTGTAGCCGTCGGGCAGCGCCTGGCCGACCAGTGCGGTGCCGATATTGCCGCCGGCGCCGCCGCGGTTGTCGACCACCACCGGCTGCTTCCACTGCTCGGAGAGTTTCTGCGCGATCAACCGCGCCGCGAGATCGGCGGGACCGCCCGCCGCAAACGGCACCACCACGCGCACCGGTTTTTCCGGATACGCCGCATGAACCGGCACCAGCGCCGTACTCAACAGGCCACCGGCAATCAACGCCGCAATATTCAGTGCAAATCCCATGACGCTCCTCCGTGAAGAATCACCGCGACTCAGCGTGTGAGTTCGGGCGCAATTTCCCGCATCACTGCATACAGCGCATTCTGCGCTTCGAAACCAATGCCCGGACGATCAGGCAATTGCAGATAACCGTCTTCAACTTTTGCATCATCGGCAAAACCCGCGAACATGCCGAATACGCCGGGGTAAGCCTCACAACCTCCGAGACCGAAGCCACCGACGATGTGCAGCGTCATCTGATTGCCGCCGTGCGGGAATACCGAAGCGGGGGACCAACCGCGTTCCTTCAGCATCGTCAGCGTGCGCGCGAACTGCGCGATGCCGTAGGACTGCGGCACATCGATCTGGATGATGTCGCGGTCGGCGCGCAGACCGCCGAAGGTGATCAGGTTGCGTACGTCCTGGGTCGAGAACAGGTTTTCACCGGTGCCAATCGGTGATTCGTAAATCGCCGCGACTTCGCTGAGCAGCGAAAAATCCAGCGGGTCGGTTGGCTCTTCAAACCAGCGCAGTTTGTAGGGCGCGAGCGCTTTGGCATAAGCCAGCGCGCGTTCACGGTCAAAACCGGCGTTGGCATCGACGGCCAGACGACTGCTGTCGCCCATCACCTTCAGCGCCGCTTCAAGGCGCGCGATGTCTTCCGCTATCGACGCACCGCCGACCTTGATCTTCATCGTGCGGTAACCCTGCTCCAGCCTGTCGCGAATCTCGGCGAGCAATTCGGGAATGCCTTTGCCCGGCGCGTACCAGCCGCCGCCGACGTAACAAGGAACACTATCTATCTTATTGTTTTTATTGTATTTTTCTGCAATCGTCCGATGCAGCGGCTGGCCGGCGATTTTCGCCATCGCATCCCAGCAGGCAACCTCGATGGTGCCGATGGCCACCGAACGTTCGGTGTGACCACCGGGTTTTTCCCGCCGCATCATCACTGCGAGAATTTTTTCCGCATCGAAATTGTCGCCGGCGGCATTGAGCAATGCTTCCGGCGGTTCCTTGAGAATGCGCGGAATAAAGCGCGCGCGCATCTGCGCACCGCAGGCATAACGTCCGGTGGAGTTGAACGCGAAACCGACCACCGGTTTGCCGTCGCGCACGACGTCGGTGACCACGGCGACCACGGACGTGGTCATCTCGCTGAAATCGAATACGGCGTTGCGCAGGTCCGATTTCAGCGCGATCGAGGTCTCGCGGATGTCAGTAATGCGCAAGGTGTTCGCGCCCGTTCAACTCAATGATGCGCATGCGAGGCGCCCTGAATCAGCACAACCGGATCAATTGACCTTGATCCCGGCAGCCTGCACGACCTTGGTCCACTTCTCCACTTCGACTTTCACCTGTGCGGCAAAATCCGCCGGCGAACTGCCGATGATGTCAAAGCCGAGGCCTTCGACACGCTCCTTGAAATCGGGCGCGGTGATCATCTTCGCGACCTGCGCGTGCAGTTTGCTGACGATGGCCTTGGAGGTGCCGGCCGGCGCGAGCAGGCCCTGCAGCGTGTCCGATTCCTGCCCCTTGAACCCGGCCTCGGCCATGGTCGGCACGAAATCGATGGTCGCCGACCGCTTGGCGCCGGTGACGGCAATGCCGCGCAGCCGTCCCGCCTTGATATGCGGCGTGGTCGGCGGCAGCGCAGTGCAGCCGATCTGCACCTGGTTGGCCACTACAGCGCCCACCGCGGGACCCGCGCCACCGAACGGCACGTTGATGAAATCGAGTTTGGTCGTTACTTTCAGCAACTGCGCCGCAAGGTCGGGCGTGGTGCCGATGCCCGGCGTGGCCACCGAAAACTTCTTCGGGTCCGCCGTCACCAGCGTCAGCAGCTCCTTCATCGTTTTCGCCGGAATCGACGGATGCACCGTAAACACGTTGGGCGAAGCGGCGACGTTCGAGATCGGCACAAAACTCTTGTACGGATCATAGGGGATCGACTTGTACAGCCCCGGATTCACCACAAAGCTGGAACTGACCATGATCAGCGTGTGACCGTCGGCCGGCGCACCTGCCGCAAGTCCCATGCCGATGTTGCCGCCGGCGCCGGCGCGGTTGTCGACGACGACCTGATGCCCCAGACCCTCGGTCAGTTTCTGCGCCACCACGCGCGCGATGACGTCGGTCGGACCGCCCGCGGCGAACGGCACAATCAGCCGCACCGGGCGGGTCGGGAAATCCTGCGCGGCAGCGGTCAGGCTGCCGAGTGCGGCAACAGCAGCCAGCGTGCCGATCAACGGTTTCAGGCGGGTCATGGTTCAGTCTCCTTGATTCAATCAGTCGGCGGTGGCGCCGGAAGCGCGCACGACCTTGCCCCAGCGCTCGGCTTCGCTGCGGATGAAGCGGGCAAACTCGTCCGGCGTGCTGGTCAGCGGATCGGTGCCGCGCTGCGACAGCATTTTTTTGGTGGCCGGGTCGTTAAGCACCTTGGCCAGTTCGGCATTGAGCCGATTGATGATCTCGCGCGGCGTTGCGGCGGGCGCGAGGATGCCGTACCAGGTATCAACCTTGAACCACGGCATGCCGGCTTCGGCCACCGTCGGGATTTCCGGCACCGAACTGTCACGCTTGTCGCCGAGCGCGGCCAGCGCACGCAGTTTGCCGGCCTTGACGAAGGGCGCCGCGGCTGCAGTCCCGATGACCAGCACATCGACTTCGCCGGAGAGCAGCGCGGTTTGCGCCTGATTCGCGCCCTTGTGCGGGATCATCGCAATGTTCAGCTTGTTCTCGGCGATGAAATAACGCGCGCCGAGATCGTTGGTGGTGCCGGCGCCGCCGGAACCGAAGTTGAGCTTGCCCGGATTCTTGCGCGCCAGCGCGAGGAATTCCGACAGCGTTTTCGCCGGCACCGAAGGATGAACCACCAGCAGATTGGGGATCGAGGCGACCAGCGAAATCGGCGCCAGGTCCTTCAGCGGATCATAGTTGAGCTTTTTATACAGGCTCGGACTGATCGAGATCGACGGGGAACACAGCACGATGGTGTAGCCGTCGGGTGCCTGACGCACCGTGTACTCGGCGCCGACGTTGCCGCCGGCGCCCGGACGGTTTTCAGCGATCACGTTCTGGCCGAGGCTCTCGCCGAGTTTCTGCGCGATGACCCGGCCCAGAATGTCGGTGCCGCCGCCCGGCGGGAAGGGCAGCACCAGCCGGATCGGCCGCGACGGATAGTTCTGGGTCTGGGCCTGCACAACACCTGCTGCCAGCAATGCGGCGGCGCAGACCGCCAAAGTAAATATACTTTTCATGCTTTCCTCCAGGGAAATTTATTGTCATGGCCGCAGGCGCGCAGCGATACAGAGGATTGTCCATGCAGCGCCCTGTTTGGTCAACGCGCTGAGACAAAACGGGTAAAATGAGCATCCGAATTTTTTCCCTCCGCCTCCTGTCATGACTGCACCGCGCATCGCACTGATCCACGCCACACCGCTCGCCATCGAACCCATCGTCAACGCATTCCGTCGGCTGTGGCCGCAGGCGCGCACGACCAATTTGCTGGAAGACTCGCTGGCGCCCGACCTGGCCGCCGACGGCCGTCTGACCGAGCGCATGATCGAGCGTTTCCTGACGCTGACCCACTACGTGCATGGCTGCGGCGCCGACGCCATCCTGTTCACCTGCTCCGCATTCGGCCCGGCTATCGAAGCCTGCGCCGCCGCAGTGCCAATTCCGGTACTCAAACCCAACGAAGCGATGCTGGCCGAGGCGCTTGCCGCCGGCAGCCGCATCGGACTGGTCGCGACGTTCGGCCCGAGCATTCCGGCACTCAATACTGAACTTGAGGACATGGCGCGCGCACGCGGACAAAAAATCACCGTGGCCAGCTGCACCGTGGCCCCGGCTCTCGCGGCGCTGCAGGAAGGCGATGCCGAGACCCATGATCGTCTGATCGCTGAAGCCGCCGCCGAACTGATGCCCTGTGATGCGCTGGTTCTGGGTCAATTCTCGATGGCCAGCGCCGCGCGCCTGATTCCTGCGCGGCCTGGCTGTAAGATACTCACCAGCCCGGATTCCGCAGTCATGCGTCTGAAGCAGGCACTGCTAGCCTGACACAGGCGCTTCTCTTATAACAACAAAGGAGGAGCATGCAATGAAAGCAGTCCTGAGTCTGTGCGCAGTCGCACTGGGTTGTTCCGTCATGCCCGTCACAGCGCAGAACTATCCGTCGAAACCGGTGCGCTTCGTCGTGCCCTTTGTGCCCGGTGGCCCGACTGATATCCAGGGTCGCATGCTGGGTGAAAAACTCGCGCAGCGCCTCGGCCAGCAGGTGCTGATCGACAACCGCGGCGGCGCCGGTGGCAATATCGGCATGGAACTCACTGTCAAAGCGCCGCCCGATGGTTACACCATCGTCATTGCCACCGTCGGCACCTGGGCGGTGAATCCGCATCTCTACAAACTGTCGTTCGACGTGGTGAAGGACTTTGCGCCGATCATCCAGATCTCGACCTCACCCGGCGTGCTGGTGGTACATCCTTCGGTACCGGCAAAATCGGTCAAGGAACTGGTTGCGCTCGCCAAGGCACGCCCCAGCGAGCTCAACTACGGTTCATCGGGTGTCGGCGGCTTCGGCCACATCAGTGGCGAGCTGTTCACGCTGATGACCAACACCAAAATGATCCACGTGCCGTACAAGAGTTCGGCGCCGTCGCTCACCGACGTCATCGCCGGCCAGATACAGCTGCTGTTCAACAACGCGATCTCCACCGTCCCCTTCGTGCAGGCCAAACGCGTACGCGCGCTGGCCACCACCGGTGCCAAACGACTCGCGGTGCTGTCGGAACTGCCGACCATCGCCGAAGCCGGTGTGCCCGGTTACGAGAACTCCTCGTGGTCTGCCGTTGCGGCGCCGGCAGGAACACCCGCCCCGATCATCGGCCGGCTGCACAAGGAGTTCACCGGCATTCTCGCCGACCCCGAGATCCAGAAACGCCATGCCGATGTCGGCGCGCAGATCATCGGCGGCTCACCGGAACAGTTCCACGCCTACCTGAAAGCCGAGGTCGATAAATTCGGCAAGCTGGTCAAATCGGCGGGCATCAAGGCGGCTTCAGGCGGCTGACGACGCGGGTAATAAAACGGCCAATAAAAAAGCGCAGCCTCGGCTGCGCTTTTTTTTCGACTGCAGCGACGATCAGCGATAACCCTCGGCGCAGCGATGAATGGCTTGATTGGTGTCCTGCTTCAGGCATTCCCGCGCATCGAGTTTTGAACGCGCGGTCAGCGCACGCGGCCCGGCTTCGGCCACTGCCATCGGCGCGACTGCAGCAACCGGAACGGGCGCTGCGAGTGCGGAAGCCTGCGGCACCGCTGTCGCAGGCTTTGCCTCGCTTTTGGCTGCCGCTGCCTTGACGGGCTCGCCCTTGCCTGCCTCAGCTTTGGCGGGCTCACCCTTCACGGCTTCAGCCTTGGCGGTTTCGGTTTTCTTGTCGCCCTCCGGCTTGTCGCCCACGGCGGATGGCTCGGCCGGTTTATCCAAAGCGGCCTGGACCGGCGGTTTGGGCGCCGGCGGTTTTGCCGCGACCGGAGGGGGCGGTGGCGGCTCGGTCATGAACATGTCCCAGGCCAACCATCCGCCCACGGCCAGCACCAGGACACCGCCGGCAAGGGCGGCCTTCTTATTGTCGAACTCCAGTTTAGGCAGACTTAACTTGGCCATCACAGCCTCCTTTAGAGACCCCAAGAATTGCAAATCAGTCGCTCAGGATACCCAAAACTCCCGCTCAGCGCTCGCCGAGCAGCGCCTTCGCCGTGCGCTCGCACACCCATTCCCGCTGCTCCGCGGTCAGCCCGGGAATGCCTTCCACCGCGGCCGGCACGTCCAGCGGCGCCATGTCGAAGGGATGATCGGTACCGATCACCACGCGGTCGGCGCCAACCTGGTCAATCAGGTATTTCGCAGCCTGCGCGTCATGCGTCAGGCAGTCGAAATAGAAGCGTTTGAACAGTTCGCGCGGCGGCGTGACATTGTTCACTTTCGGCTCGTTGCGCACCTGATGGCCATGGCGGAAGCGGCCGATCTGGTACGGAATGAATCCGCCACCGTGCGCCAGCATGATTTTCAGGTCGGGCATTTCATCCAGTGCACCGCTGAACATCAGGTGCGCGACCATCAGCGTGGTGTCCAGCGGGAAACCGACGAAGTTCGACAGGTAATACTCTTCCATGCCGCCCTTGGCCAGACACTGGTAGGGATGGGCGAAAATGAAACAGCCGAGCTGCTCGATGGTTTTGAGCACCTTGCGGAATTTTTTGTCGGCCAGCGGCGTACCTTCGATGGAAGTCGCCAGCTCCACGGCTTTGAAACCGTGCTCCTTGACCACGCGCTCGAGTTCGGCAATCGCCGCATCCGGATCCTGCATCGGCAGGTGCGCCATGCCGCGCAGCCGCGACGGATGTTTGGCGACCATCTGCGCAATGCCGTCGTTGGCGAGTTTCGCCGCGGCGAGGCCGGCATCGGCTGACAGCCAGTAGAAATAAATGGGTGGCCCGACCGAAATCACTGACACGTCGAGCTTGTTTTTATTCATCCACTCGACCTTGACGTCGGCGTCGTAGAACTCCGGGCTCAACAGCGCCGGACGGCCATGCACATCGAAGTAGCGCTTGCCGTCCTTCTCGGTGATGCTGGTCTCGAAGCGCTTGGGGTCTTTTTCCATCGCCGCAATGATGGTCGGCGGGATGACGTGGCTGTGCAGGTCGTAGCGCATGGTTCCGGTTTTCCTGTGAATGAAATGAGTTAAAAATCAGCGGAATAAGGCGGATTTTACCGCGCCCCGCCGCGCAGCCAAGGGCGTAGTGCACGAATATCGTTCACGCCCTCGATCTGCCAGACCGTATCGATCAGCTTTTGGGCGCGGCGATTGCCCAATAACGGTTGCAGCAGATCACGCGCCTTCGCGGCAACCTCGGCGCGCGGCATCGGATTGGCTGCGGTCCCGCGTACCGCCCGGGTGTGATGACGCACACGACGGCCATCGCGCGTGGTGATCTCGACGATGGCCTGGGTGGTCTTGGCGCGGCCCAGCGTAGCGCTGCCCTGCAACGTGATGCATTCCTTCAGTTTCAGCACCCGCGGATCGCGTACGCGACGGTCGTCGTGCGCCGATGCAAAGCTGATGTCGCCGTCGAGCAACATCACCGCCACCAGGTGCTGAATGTTGATGCTGGCCATGGTGCGCTGGTTGACCGTGCGTGCGCCCTGATCGTCAATGGTGATGGTCACGCGGTCGACTTCAGCCGCGGTGATGCGGTGTTTTTCGATCAGGTTCATCACCGCATCCAGCGGTGCCTGGATCGGGTAACCGACCGCCCAGCGCTTGATCGAGGTGTTCATGATTTCATAGGTTTTGCCCAGTGCATGAATCAGTTTTTTCGGATCGGCGGTCAGGCCGTGGGCGTGGAAAAAACTGCGGTCACCGTCGAACACATCCTCGACTCCCGTGAACTTCATCGAAGCCATCAGCCCGGCAGTCACCCCATTACGCGCCGGCATGCCGCCGAAATCGAAGGCCTTTTCGATATGCTCGATGTCACGCGCCCAGCACGACAGGCCGGAAGCCTGCTGCGCGGTATACGACAGCAGGTAGCGCGTCTGGTCGACATTGAGCTTCATCATCGCCGCCGATGCGGCGGCAGCGCCGAACATGTGGCCGAAGCTGTGGGTGGAATGGCCGCGCTCACGGAAACGTTCGATGCCCAGCGCGATCGACATCCGCGCGCAGACGTCGTAACCGAGCACCATGGCGCGTAGCAGCGCAGTGCCGCCGGCGCGCTCGCGTTCAGCCAGCGCCAGCGCTGCGGGTACCACGCCGCAGCCCGGATGCACCAGCGCAAGGTAATAGGTGTCATCGGTTTCATCGGCATGCGCATGCATGCCGTTGGCCAGCGCGGCGTTGATCGCACTGGTGACGATGTTGCTGCCGATCACCGTGGCCTCGGGCACCCCGCCCTGGGTCGAGATGAATTCAATCGCGCGCCGCCCCGGCAGCAACTGCGCGCCGGAGAGCATCGCCGCGAGGGTGTCGAGCAGATGGTGTTTGGCGCGCTCGGTGACGGCGGCCGGCAATGCGCGGCGCCGCGCGTTGGCGATGTAGGTCGCCAGTTTTTGCATCAGTGGTGAAATCTTTGGGGATATTTTTTTCATGGCAGATCGCATTGGATACCGTTCAGGCTGAGCTTGTCGAAGCCCGTTTTTGCGTAGCACTCGCCCTTCGACAAGATCAGGGCGAACGGGTGTTGATGAATTGTAAAAACCGAATCCGGTCTTACTCCGGTTTGATGCCCGCGGCCTGCACCACCTTCGCCCACTTCACGGTTTCGGCACGCAGATAGCTGGCAAACTCTTCCGGGCTGCTGCCCACCGGTTCGGCGCCGTCGTTGAGCAGGCGCTGCCGCACCTCCGGGTTCTGCAGCGCGCGCACCACGCCGGCATGCAGTTTGGTGACGATGTCGCGCGGGGTCGCCGCCGGGGCGAGCAGGCCGTACCACTGCACCGCCTCGTAACCCGGCACGCCGGCCTCGGCAATGGTCGGAATGTCATCCGCGCCGGGTGCTCGTTTGGTGCCCGTCACCCCCATCGCGCGCAGACGGCCGCTCTTGATATGCGGTTGTGCCGACAGCATGTTGGGCATCATCGCCGGCACATGTCCGGCAACGAGATCGGTGACGCCCGGCCCCGAACCCTTGTACGGCACATGCAGCATGTTCAGCTTGGCCAGCACCAGGAACAGTTCCATCGACAGATGCGGGCTGGTGCCGACACCAGCTGAAGCGAAATTGACCTGCCCCGGCCGCGCTTTCACCAGCGCGATGAATTCCTTCAGGTTGCGCGCCGGCAGCGACGGATGCACCACCAGCACGTTCGACAAGGCCACTGCCTGCGACACCGGCGCAAAATCCTTCAGCGCGTCGTACGGCACTTTTTTGTACATCGCCGGATTGATCGCCAGCGTGCTGATGCCCATCAGCAGCGTGTAACCGTCGGGCGTGGCGCGCGCGACGGCTTCGCCACCGATCATCGTACCGGCACCGGCGCGGTTTTCGACAATGACCTGCTGGCCGAGGAAAGCGGTCAGTTGCGGCGCAAGGATGCGCGCCGAGATGTCGGTGCCACCGCCCGGCGCCGAAGGAACGATGACGCGTATTGCGCGCGTCGGGTAGCTGGCTTGCGCATGCGCCAGCGCGGTTGCGCCGAGCAGCAGGGGGAAAAACAATAACCTGTTGAATTTATTCATATTTTTAACCAGCTTAGAGATGGGCGTAAAGCACCTTGCCAGCCACCGGCATCGGCGCCGTCAGGATTTCGCCGCGATAGGAGTCAACGACGTACAGCGTCTTGCGATCAGCGCCGCCGTAAGCCATGTTGGTCATGCGGTTGCCGGGCTTGCGGCTTTGCACGCGGGCCAGCGGCTCGCCCAGCGGACTGAACAGCCAGACAATGCCCGGCCGCGCATGCGCCGCCGACAGATTGCCGGCTTCATCCATCGCCAGACCATCCGGACCGTGGATGCCGGGCAATACTGCGAACACACCGGCTTTCGAAATGCCACCGCCCTTCAGCGGGCAATGCCACATGCAGTTGGCGCGGGTCATTGCGACATACATCACCTTGTCCTGCGGATCGAGCACGATGCCGTTGGGACTGGGACCGTTGGTGATCAGGCAATCGAGCCGGCCGTCGGCGCCATGCCGGTAGACGCGCCCGGTCGGGTCGTGAATGCCGGTCTGCCCCTGATCGGTGAAATACAGATCGCCGTTGCGCGCAAAGGTCAGGTCGTTGACGCCCTTGAAACCTTCGGACTGGTTGTGCGTCAGAAAATCCTCGACGCGTCCAGTCTTCGGATCGCAGCGCAGGATGCCGCGACGATAGTCTGCAATGAATATCGAACCGTCTTTATGAATGGCGATGCCGTTGGGCCAGCCGTCGTATTCGGCGGCGACGTCGAATTCCCCCTTGGGCGACATGCGCAGGATGCGCCCATAAGGAATGTCGACCATGTAAAGGTTACCGTCGCGGTCGAAGGCCGGACCTTCAAGGAAGCAGTCGAGTTTGGATCCCGGATGGTTGGCATCAATCCAGCTCGACGGTGCGCCGCCTTTGCGTAAACGATCCGGTACGGCGGCGAATACATCGGCTTCAATCAGCCGCGGCGGTTCAAAAAAAGACATCCTGGATACTCCGTTACTTTGTTACGAAAAAAGAATTTATTCAGCGGTAATCTGTGCCGACTTGATGATGCTGGCGTAAAGCGGAATTTCATCGCGCACGATTTTGGCGAGGCCCTCGGGCCCGCCCACCACGACATCGGCGCCGCGCTTGGCAAACCGCTCGCGATAATCCGGACTCTGCACGGCAGCCGCCAGATCACGATGCAGTTTGGCAATGATGTCCTGCGGCGTCCCGGCGCGAACGAACAGTCCCATCCATCCGTCGAGGTCGAAAGCCGGCAGCGTGGCGGAAACACCGGGTACATCCGGCAGCACCGAGGCCCCCCGCGAAGCCGAAATGGCAATCGCCCGCACGCGTTTGTTCTCCACATGCGGCAGCACGCCGACGATGTTGGCGAACTGCAGGTCGATGCGGCCGCTCAGCGTGTCGATGAAAGCCGGCGCTGCGCCCTTGTACGGCACATGGTTCATCTTGACCTTCGCCAGCGCCTGCAGGTGCTCCATACCGAGGTGCTGCAGGTTGCCGACGCCGGCCGAGGCGTAGTTGAGCTTGCCCGGATTGTTGCGCGCCAGCGCGATCAGGTCCTTTACCGATTTCACCGGCAACGAAGGATGTACCACCAGCACCATCGGCCCGCTGATGATCTGCGTGACCGGCGCGAGATCCTTCTGCGGGTCGTAGGGCAGATCCTTGCGCAGGGACACGTTGATGGTCATCGGCCCGGAATTGGCCAGCACCATGGTGTAACCGTCGGGTGGGGATTTCGCCACCACGTCAGCGCCGATGCTGCCACCGGCGCCGCTGCGGTTATCGATCAGTACCTGCTGCCCCCACACCGGGGACAGCTTCTGACCCAGGGCGCGCGCAACGTCGTCGAGCGGGCCACCCGGCGGGTAGGGCACGACAATCCGCACCGGTTTCGCCGGGAACGACTGTGCCTGCACCGCCGGCACTGCGCACAGGATCAGTCCAAGCGCGGCCAGCGCCTCGCGCCAACTGCAATTGCCATCTGCCATGATGCCCTCCTCCGGAAAATCGCGGGCATGCGATGCCCGCGTTACAGGTTTTCGGCGATCCAGTCAGCGACGTACGTCGCACCGAGAAAACGATTGTCGCCCTGGCAATGTTCTGCCCCGCCTTCTTCAGCAGTGAAGATCTTCAAAGTCTTCTTTTTCGAACTGACCGCATCGTAAAGCAGTTGCGCGTTGGCCACCGGCGAAATGGAATCTTCTTCACCATGCGTCACCAGGAACGGACAGGTGACCTTGTTCGCCACGCCTTCGAGCTTGTAGGCCTCGCATTTTTTCATTGCCGAATCCATGTCGGGCATGCCCATGACCCAGGGCAGCTGAAAATGCGGCGCCGAGACCTTGGTACCGCCGGACTCAAGAATCTTGCGGCGGGTGATCCAGGTTGCGTGATAGTCGTAATGGCCGCCCCAGGCGATGCAGGCCGCATATCGTTTCTCGAATGCCGCGACGCGCGGCGCGTAATAACCACCCATGCTGAAAGCCATGACCGCAACACGTTTGGCATCGACGTCCTTGCGTGACGCGACGTAGTCATAAGCGGCGGCGCCCGGCACTTCGTAATCGTGACGGCTGGGAATGTTCTGCAGGCGCAGCGCCTCACCCTGCCCCGGGCCGTCGATGGCCATGGTGTTGATGCCGCGCAGCGCCAGTTCAACGCCGCCAAACAGGATCGACAGCTCCTTGGTGCTGTCCAGGCCGTCAAAAAAAACGACCGTGGGTTTGGGGCCGTCGCCCGGCGCCTTCATGAACCAGGCCGGCAATGTCGTCGGCTTGCCCTCGTCCTGATACGGCACCTCGACGCGCTCGATGTTCGGAAAACGGTCCTTGATGCCGGCACGAAAACAGCGCAGGCAGCTCTCATAGAGCTCGATCTTTTTCGGCCCCAGGCTGACGAAACGCTCGCCGATGAAATAGTAGGTGGCGGCACGCAGGTAATGACCAGCCGCCGAAAGCTTCCAGCCGGCCGCCTTGGCGCCATCGCCCATGGCCTCGATGCGCTGCGCCTCCTTGTCCCACTCGGCACCCCAAGCCTCGTTGTCGCCCACCTTGTCCTTCAGCCGGCGGCCGACACGGTCCACCTCACTCATTGCGGCCCCGCCCCAGCGCGCCATCTCGATGGCAATCATCATGCCCTGCGACCACATGAAATTTTCAGGGAAATACAGGAATCCGGATCTCATTGCCTCTCCTCGCGATTATTGAATTTACGACAATGCTGCGACAGCCCCGGCTATTCGGCTGGGATACCCGCGTCCTTGATGACTTTGGCCCACTTGATGATTTCCGACTTGATGTAGGCGGTGAATTCGGCTGGCGTACCGCCTTCGGGTTCAAAGCCCTGCACTTCCAGCCGCTGTCGCGTCGGGCCGGCGAGAATTTTTACAGTATCGCCGTGCAGGCGCGTAACGATGGCCTGCGGCGTGCGTGCCGGGGCTAGCAAGCCATACCAGGTGGAGGCTTCATACCCCTTCACCCCCGACTCCGCGATGGTTGGCAGATCAGGCATCGCCTGTGAACGTTTCGCCGTGGTCACCGCCACCGGTTTTACTTTTCCGGACTTCACATGCGGCATCGCCGCCGGCATCGTCGCAAACATGATCTGCACTTCGCCGGCAATGACCGCGACCAGCGCCGGGCCACCGCCCTTGAACGGGATGTGCACCATGCTGATGCCGGTCATCGATTTAAGCATTTCACCGGCGAGATGCGACGAACTGCCGACGCCGGCCGACGGAAAATTCAGGGCCCCCGGTTTCGCCTTGGCGTAAGCGATCAGTTCCTTGACCGTTTTCACCGGTATCGACGGATTGGTAACGAGAATGTTCGGCGTCACCGCGACCAGGCTGACCGGCGCAAAATCCTTCACCGGATCAAAGCCCAGTTTTTTGAACAGGCTGACGTTGACCGCATTCGGCGCAACGTTGCCCATCAGCAGCGTGTAACCGTCGGGCACCGCGCGCGCAGCGAGTTCGGTGCCGATATTGCCGGTGGCGCCGCCGCGGTTGTCGACGACGACGTTCTGGCCCAGGGTCTGTGACAGCTGATCAGCCATCACGCGGCCCACCTGATCGGTGCCGCCGCCCGGCGGATAGGCCACGATCATGCGGATCGGCCGCGACGGATAGGTGTCGGCGGCCTGCGCCACGCCGGAGACCACGCAGAGCGCTGCGAGGTACGCGATACGGTATTTCATGAAATGCTCCTGTCTATGCAGCGCGTCGCGCAGTTCGTCACGCAGTTGATCATTGTGCAAACGGCAGCGAGACCGGCCGCCCGGTGGCGATGGAATGTTCGATCGCCAGTGTCGCTTCCAGATTGACGCGGGCTTCACGCGGCGTTGCCAGCGAACAGGCCTTGCCCATCGCCAGATGATCCAGCCAGGCGCGGGTTTCATTGGCGATCGGCCCCCAGAATTCACCGAGCGCCCAGTCGCCCGGCGTGCCGCTTTGCAGGAACACCATGTTGACGAAATGATCCGGCAGATAGACGTGGGGAATGCCCTTGTTGGTGTACATCAACTGGTCGGTGTGATCGTCATCGAGGATCATCACGCCCTCGGTACCCACCACTTCAACGCGGGCGGCGTGACCCAGCGCCGGATATTTCTCGGGCAGCGCGTAACTGACGCCGAGGTTGATCACGGCGCCATCGGCATAAGTCAGTATGGCGTAGCTGATGTCATCAACTTCCGGATAACCGGCCGCCTTGAGCACGCCCTTCTGGCCGCGCGCATACACTTCGACCAGTTTGTGGCCTTCGTGCAGCCAGTTCATCAGGTCGACGTAATAGGTCAGCGCATCCACCACCGGTGTCGCATGACGGTTGCGGCCGAGCATCGCCAGCGCCTGTGAACGCGAATTGAACACCCGCGCTGCGCCGCCGGTCATCGTGCCGATACGACCCTGGATGATCTGTTCCTTGGCGATCAGGTAGCGTTCCTTGTAACGGCGGCTGTAGCCGACATGAACGCCAACGCCGGATTTTTCGATGGCCTGAATGACCCGATCCGCATCGGCCAGCGACAACGCGATGGGTTTTTCCACCAGCACCGGTTTGCCCAGCTCCAGCGCCTTGAGGATCGGCGCGAGATGTTCGCCTTCGCTGGTGGAGACGATGACTGCATTGACTTCGGGATGCGCGATGATCGCGTCGTTATCGGCAGAGTGCGTTGCCGCGCCGATTTTTATCGCCAGTGCTTCGGCTTTTTGGGCATCCTGATCGGCCGTGGCGATAAAGCGCACGGCCGGATGCCCCGCAGCCAGCTGCGCGCGCAGGCTGCCGATACGGCCCGAGCCGATGACGGCCAGACCCAGTGTCTTGCGTTCGATGATGTTCTCCTCCGAGACCGCGCTGCCGGCATGGCCGGTCATCCGCATGATTTGGCGCATCCTGCATTGCTGCCGACCGGGAATGCGCCAAAGCTTCCGAGTCTAGCCAAGGGGTCGGGGGCTTACAAGCCACCGGCCCGGTTTGAACTGCTCATTTCTTCAGCCGCGCAAGATCCACCGCCCGTGCGCGCAACGCCGCATCCCCCCGCAGCTGCGCCTTGGCAATCTTGTGCGTCGGCGTATGCGGCAGCTCATCGACAAAGGCGACAAAACGCGGCACTTTCTGCGGCGCCAGCCGCGCAAGGCACCACTCGGCGATGTCTTCCGCGGTCACTGTGGCGCCGGGTTTGAGCGCGCAGACCACAAAAATCTCGTCTTCGCCCAGCTCCGAAGGCACTGCGATGGTGCCGGCCTCGGCCACGGCCGGATGTTCGCCAACCACACGGTCGAGTTCGGCCGCGGCAATGTTCTCGCCGCGGCGGCGGATGATGTCGCGCTTGCGCGAGATGAAATAGTAATAACCGTCGCTGTCGCGTTTGACCAGATCGCCGGTCTTGAACCAGCCGTCATGGAAGGTGTTGGCGGTCTGCTCGGGATCGCGGAAGTAACCCTGCATGATGATCGGCGTCTTCACCCACAGTTCGCCCGGTTCGCCGTCGGGCACGTCGCGGCCTTCATCATCGACCACGCGACACTGCGCCCAGGGGCGTGCCGGATCCGGGTGGCGTCCGACCGGCCCCATGCTGCCGAGCTTCTGTGGCCCCTCATTTTCCACATCAAAAGGGTTGCAGGTGACGCCGGGGATCTCGGTCATGCCGTAGCCGCCGATGCGGTGCGGAATCTTGAAATCGTTTTTGAAGGTCTCGTCCATGCTCGCGCGCACGCCATAGACCTTGGTGAGCTTGTGCCCGGGCCGGAACTCCTCGCGCGGCCGGGTGCGCAGG
Organism: uncultured beta proteobacterium; assembly: GCA_903933915.1. GTDB lineage: Bacteria > Pseudomonadota > Gammaproteobacteria > Burkholderiales > SG8-41. The sequence continues at coordinate 27,254 of CAIZLW010000105.1, forward strand.
ATGCTGCCGATGGCCTCGATGATGTTGACCTCGGTGGCGCCGGTATCGACCACGCTTTGCCAGAAAGTCGATGCCGAAAATTTGGGAATGATCACCATGCTCGCACCGGCCGCCAGCGTGCCGGCCAGCGAATAAAACATGGCGTTGATGTGGAACAGCGGCAGCACAATCATCACGCGGTCGTCATCCTGCAGATAAACCCGCTGCACAAAGGCTTCGCCGCCAGTGACAAAACTCTTCTGGCTGTGCATCGCGCCCTTGGGAAAACCGGTGGTGCCCGAGGTGTAGACGATAAGGCAGGTGGCATCGCCGGTGATGTCAGTGGGCAAACAAGCCTTGGGCGCAGCCTTGATCTGATCATCGAGCAAGGGCACGTCGTTACCGGCGTGATCAAGCATGACAAACCACGCCGGCGCTTTCAGCCCGACCGCAGCCTTTTGGGCGACGTCCAGCGTATCCTGAGTCGCGGCAACCGCACTGACTTCGGCGTGATGCAGCACATATTTCGCTTCTTCGACGCCGAACTCGGGATTGACCGGCACCATGATCGCGCCGAGACGCGCCAGCGCGAACAACAGCACGACATGGCCGTCGCAATTGCGCGCCATCACGCCCATACGGTCGCCTTTGCCAATGCCGCGCGCCGCCAGCACCCGCGCGGCGGCATCTACCTTGTGCGCGAACTCGCCCCACGACCAGGAACAGTCGCGGTAAGTCATGAATGGACGTCCGGGATCACGGCCGGCACGACTCGCCAGCGTGCCGTTCAGGGTGTAGTCGTGTTCAGCATACAGACGGATAACTTCCAGCGGTTTTTTCATGTTTTTGCAGGGACTGAATGAACATCGATTCTGGCATACTCAACGCTCGTTTCACTGACCAGTCCATATAGAGAGACCATGAGCTTCTTCGCCCCGCCCGAACGTTTCACTGCCGATGTTTTCGCCGAACTGCCGAAAAAATTTCGCCGCAGCAAAGTGTCCGCCGAGCGCCTCGCCGCAGGCCGGCCGGCGCCGCAAGGCGGCTGTTTCCTTGAGGGTCCGTCGTTCGACCGCAAGGGCAATCTCTATGTCACGGACATCCCCTTCGGCCGCATTTTCCGCATCTCGCCGAATGGCGCCTGGGATCTCGTCGTCGAATACGACGGTGAGCCAAACGGCCTGAAAATCCACAAGGACGGCCGCATTTTTGTCACCGACCACAAATGCGGGCTGATGCTGCTCGACGTCAAACGCGGTCGCATCGAAACTCTCATCAACCGCTACAACCTGGAAACCTTCAAAGGTCTGAACGACCTGGTATTCGCGTCCAACGGCGACCTCTACTTCACCGATCAGGGTCAGAGCGGTCTGCAGAATCCGAGCGGCGCGGTGTACCGGCTGCGCAACAACGGAAAACTCGAACGCATAGCCGACAACATTCCCAGCCCCAATGGCCTGGTGCTGAACAAGGCCGAAAACACGCTGTTTGTCGCGGTGACGCGTGCCAACGCGGTGTGGCGGTTGCCGCTGCTGCCGGACGGCACGGTGTCGCGCATGGGCGTGTTCATCCAGATGACCGGCGGCCGCGGACCCGACGGCATGGCGATCGACGCCGACGACGGTCTGGCGGTGGCGCATCCGGACATGGGTGCGGTGTGGATTTTCAACCACCGCGGTGAGCCGTTGTACCGCGTCGATTCACCGGGCAGCGACGTCGTCACCAACTGCGCGTACGGCGCGCTGGATCCGCACACGCTGTACATCGTCGATTCTGAAGGCGGCGCGATCCTCAGTGCCGAACTGCCGACGCCGGGGCGGAAGATGTACGGGTTGTCCTGATCGGATTCGCAACCCCGGTGCGCTCGAAGGAAGCCCCCCTGGGGGGCCGACCTCCGATTTTGTAGCCCGGAGGAAGGCCGCAGGCCGGAGTCCGGGGGCCGATAGACATTCACGATGCAGTTTCATGCGCAATCGCCCCCCCCCAAGGGGACTTCCTTCGGGGCGCGCTTCGCTGCATCCGGGCTACGGAACTGTTGTTGCAAGGCTAATCCAGCAGTTCAAACTCGCCATTGATCTCGACAGCCTGTCCGCGCGGCAGGCCGGCCATGCCGACCGCTGACCGCGCATGGCAGCCATAGGGCTCACCGAACAGTTCGAAGAACAGGTCGGAAGCGCCGTCGATGACTTTCGGGTGGTCCGGGAAATCCGGAGTGCTGTTGACCATGCCGAAGAGCCGGATCACGCGCTTCACCTTGTCGAGATCGCCGGCTTCGGCTTTCACCGTCGCCAGGATCGCCAGCGCGGCCGCCTGCGCCGCTTTGTACCCCTCCTCCACCGTCATGTCTTGGCCGAGCTTGCCGTGCTCGCGGATTTTCATTCCGGGATGGTGCGGACCATGTCCCGACACAAACAGGATGTTGCCAACGCGGACGCTGCCGCAGCGGTTGGGGTTCGGGAACTTGCGCGGCTGCGGCAGGCTGTGGCCCATTGCCTGCAGTTTGACTTCGATGCGGCTCATGGCATTCCTTCGGTCAATATCGGCTAACGCAACAGCAGGTCGACGAACTCGTTGACCGCCATCGCTTCGAGTTTTTTCTGATCAGTGCAGACTGCAACAATCGCCGCCTTTTGTTTCGCCGCAAACACCATCGCGGTGTTTTCGTTGAATTTTTTCATCACCGCCGGAATGCCTTCCTTGCGGCGCTTGCGGTGGCCCAGCGGATAGTCCACTTCCGACAGCGGCGTCTTGCTGCCGTCCTTGAAGAACACCTGGATCGAATTGGCGTTGGTGCGTTTCGCGGGATCGTGGTACTCGCGCTCGTATTTTTCATACTCGGTCAGGCGGATCTTCGCGCGCAGCTTGTCAATGCGCGGATCGGCGGCAATTTCTTCCTCGTAATGCTTGGCGGTCATGTCGCCAAAGATCAGGCCGATGGCCATCATGTACTGCATGCAATGGTCGCGGTCGGCAAAATTCGCCAACGGCCCGGTCTTGTCGAGGATCACCATCGTCGAGTTGTGGCCGCGCGCCTCGATGTGACTGATGTCGTCTAGCCGGTCCTTCACCAGCGGATGCAGTTTGATCGCCGCTTCGACGCCGGTCTGGCCGTGGAACGCGGTCGGATACGGAATCTTGAACAGCGTGTTCTCGATGACATAGCTGCCCAGCGGGCGCTGGAATTTGAACGGCTTGCCGTCGAACAGCACGTCGTAAAAACCCCATTTCGGCGCGGTCAGTGCCGACGGATAGCCCATCTCGCCCTTTTTCGCCATCAGCGACAGCCAGACACCGCGCGCCGAGGCATCACCCGCCGCCCACGATTTACGCGCGCCGGTATTGGGCTTGCGGCGGTAGGTCGCCAGTGCGTGGCCGTCGACCCATGCATTGGACAGTGCATTGATGACTTCATCGCGTGTGCAGCCAATCAGCTGCGACACCGCTGCAGTGGTCGCAATCTTGACCAGGACGGTGTGGTCAAGACCTGCCGCCGTGAAACCATTCTCCAGCGCCAACCCGCCCTGCACTTCGTAGGCCTTGATGATCGCGGATAACACATCGCGCATTTTTATCGGTGCTTTGCCCGCAGCCTGCCGCGTGCGCGACAGCCAGTCGGCGGTCATCAGGATCGCGCCGATGTTGTCCGAAGGATGAATGACGGTGCGGCCGTAGAACGCGTCGTTGAAATCCAGCCAGCGGATCAGTGCGCCGGCATTGAACGCGGCGGTCACCGGATCGAGCACGTAACTGGTGCCGGGCACGCGTGCGCCGTTGGGCACGATGGTGCCGGGCACGATGGGGCCGAGCAGTTTGGTGCAGTCCGGATACGCCAGCGCCTCGAACGCGCAGGCGAGGCTGTCGATCAGCGTCAGTCGCGCGGTTTCGAACGCCAGCTTGCTGGTCGGTTTGTAACCATGGGCATAGCTGGCGAGGTCAACGATGACCTTGTCGAATGACGGACGCTTGTTGGTGACTGCAGCCATTTCGGGTAACTCCCTGTTTTAAATAAATATTTTATTCCGGCTTGATGCCAGCCGATTTGACCAGCTTGCCCCACTTCGCCGCCTCGGACTTCAGATACTGTGCAAACTCCGCGGGCGTGTCGCCCACGGGCTCGAGCCCGGCACGTGCCATGCGGTCGGCAATGGCCGGTTCCTTCAGCGTAGCGACAATCTCCTGATGCAGTCGCTCGATGGCCGGGCGCGGCGTTCCGGTCGGGGCAACGACGCCGTTCCAGTTGTTCGCCTCGTAACCCTTCACGCCCGCCTCAGCAATCGTCGGCATTTCCGGAAACAGCGGCGAACGCTTGACCTTGCCCACGCCAAGGCCGCGCAGCTTGCCGGCACGGATGTGCGGCTGCGCGGTCGTGAGATTGGCCATCATCAGGGTGAGGCGTCCGGCGACGAGGTCGACCACTGCCGGCGCACCGCCCTTGTACGGCACGTGCACGACATCGACACCGGCCATGCTCTCGAACAGCGCCATCGCGAGATGCCCCGCGCCGCCGACGCCGCTGGAGCCATAGTTGTATTTGCCAGGAGCGGCCTTGAGCAGCGCAACGAGTTCGCTGACGGAATTGGCCGGCAGCGAAGGATGTACCACCAGCAGGTTGCTCGAGCCGGCGACGTTGGTCACCGCGACGAAATCGCGCTCGACCGCGTACGACACTTTGGCATACAGCGACGGATTCACCGCCAGCGGCGGTGTTGCCATCAGCAGCACGTGGCCGTCAGCTGTGGCGTGCTGCACGATCTCGGTGCCGATCAGCGTGCCGGCGCCGGTACGGTTGTCGACGACAATCTGCTGGCCGAGACGTTCGCCAAGCCGCGCACCGACGATGCGCGCGACGGTATCCGTCGAACCGCCCGCGGCATAAGGCACCACTAGGCGGATGGGACGCTGCGGGTAATCGGCGGCCTGCACGGTCGCCGCAAACACGAACAACAGTGTGGAAACAAAACGGAATATCGACATCATGCTGCTCCTTGCGGATCTGGCGTGGTCCCCCATGGATACAGCATTATTGTTATGGAAAAACGCTATGGAAAACCGGGGACCGGGATTATTCGGCGGACGGCTTGCCTTCAAGGGCAATCCGCGGCATTTCAAAACGATCGGTGACCCGGCAATAACCGCCTTTGCCGGCAAGGCGGCCGACCGGATTCACCGCGCCGACATCGACGTGGTAACGCTCGTTGACGATGCCTTCGTGATAATGGAAAAAAACCACTTCACCGAACACCACGTGATAAGGCTTGCGGCCGAGTTCGACGATCTGCAGCAACCGGCATTCCATCGCCACCGGCGCTTCGGCGATGTACGGCGGCTTCACTTTCCGCGACGGCAGTGCCGTGAATCCCGCCTTTTCCAGTTCATTGACGCCGAAAGGATAATCGACGGAGCAGATGTTCATCTGCTCCTTGATTGCATCGCTGACGATGTGCACGACAAATTCCGGCGTCTCGCGGATATTGCGCACCGTGTCCTTGGCCTGGCCGGTACGGTCGCCGACCGAAAACATCAGCATCGCGGGGTCCGAACCCACCGCATTGAAAAAACTGAACGGCGCAGCATTGGGGCCGTCGGGACCAATCGTGGTGACCAGCGCAATCGGCCGCGGCGTCACGCTGCCGACCATCAGTTTGTACTGGTCCTGCCAGGAAATTTCGCTGGCGTCGATTTCAGTCATGGGCTTCATTCGTTGCGGGGAAAAGTGCCGGTGATTCTATCAGGGCATCCGCGACCCGGCGGCGTATTCCACATGCTGTGGCGGCAGGCGATGACCGCGCGCCGCATCACTGCAATGGCAGATCACCGCGACGGATCAGTCCGGCGTAACGCGCCACATCCCGTTGCAGCGTCTGCGCCAGCACCTCTGGCGCGCTGCCGACCGCAACGAGACCGACTGCGGCATAACGTTCGCGCACGGTTTCGTCACCGAGTGCGCGGCGTACTTCGGCGTGCAAACGCGTGATCACCGGTTGCGGCGTTGCCGCCGGCGCCAGCAGCGCATACCAGTTCTGCACCACCAGTTCGGGAAAGAACTGTTTCATCGCGGGCACCCCAGCGAGCTGCGGCATCGGTTCTGCTGCGGTGACCGCCAGCGCGCGCAAGCGCTGCCTGGTCACCAGCGGCACCGCCACCGGCGCCGCCATCAACAGCAGATCGTACTGCCCCTGCACCAGCGACTGCGCCGCCGGGCCGCCGCCGTTGAACAGCACGGTCTCGGCGCGGAAACCGGCGGCGCGTGAAAACAGCGTCAATGCAACATGACTGAGGCTGCCCGCGGCATTGCCGCCGGCGCGAATCACCGGCCGCGCCCGTTTCGCCAGCACGACCAGTTCGGGGATCGTTTTCGCCGGCACTCCCGGATGCACGGCCAGCACCAGCGGTGCCGTGGCGATCAGGCTGACCGGCGCAAAGGCGGTCAGCACATCAAACGGCATCTGCTCGGGCAGCCAGGCGGCATTCACCGCCAATGCCGCTGAAGTGAGCAGCAACGTGTGCCCATCCGCAGGCGCCTGCGCCACCGCGGCACTGCCGATCACGCCGCCGCCACCCGCGCGATGTTCAACCAGCACCTGTTGGCCGAGATGGGCGCGCAGCGAAGGTGCCAGTAGCCGTGCCTGCACGCTGGCCCCGCCGTCGGTCGGTGCCGGAACGATCAGGCGCAGCGGGTGTGCCGGAAAATGGGCGGTTTCTACTGCAAAAACAGGGGGAATGCCTGTAATCAGCATCCACCTCAGCCCGGACAGAATGAATTGCCGGTGACGATTAAATTTCATATTTATTTGTATTTATTTAATTTTATGAACACCGAAGCCATTTCCAACCTGCCCGGAAAGTCATCTCTATATGTGACTTCATCAAATAATTTTTCACTTATTTAATGTATTTTTTGAATCTGCCTACTGCAACAAGCCAAAGAAAACGCCCGCACGAGGCGGGCGCATTCTTTGTCACGGGATGACCCGCGCAGCAAATCAGTCAGCGGTGACGTTGGCCGCGTTGATGACTTTGGTGTATTTCACCGCTTCGCGTTTGAAATAAGCCGCGAGCTCTTCCGGCGTGCTGCCCACCGGTTCGCCGCCTTCCTTGCGGATGAAATCATTGAGGTCCTGCGCCTTGAGCGCCTTGAGGATCTCGGTGTTCAACTTGGCGATGATGTCCTTGGACGTGCCTTTCGCATAGAACATCGCGTACCAGTTGTCAGCCTCGAAGTCGGGGAATATCGAGGTCATCGTCGGCAGGTCCGGAAACGTGGAGGACTTTTTCGACGTGGTCACCGCAATCGTCCGCACCTTGCCCGTTTTCATAAACGGCTGCACCGCCAGCGCAGTAGCGAAGGTGAAATCGGATTCGCCACTGATCTGTGCAACCATCGCCGGGCCACCGCCCTTGTACGGCACCGGGGTCACCCGGGCGCCGCCGAACAGCTTGAGCATTTCCACCGACAGATGGCTGGTGGTGCCGGCGCCGTTGTGCGCTGCGATCAGGTTGCCCCCGGGCTTTTTCGCCAATGCCACGAACTCCTTCAGGTTCTTCGCCGGCACGCTGGGATGGATCGTCAGCACCAGCGGCACCGAAGACACCCAGCTCACCGGCTCGAGATCCGTCAGCGGATCGAACTTGATGCGCTTCGAGTACAGCACCATGTTCACGGCCAGCGAGGCGGTGGTGAACAGAATGTTGTAACCGTCGCTCGGCCCCTTGGCGACGAATTCCGCGCCGATCAGGCCGGACGCGCCCGCGCGGTTTTCAACCAGGAAGTTCTGGCCCATGCTGACCTGGAACTTCTGCGCCAGCAGCCGGCCCTGGATGTCGGTGCCGCCGCCGGCGCCGAACGGGACGATGATGCGCACGGGTTTGGCTGGATAGACCTGCGCCCAGACCGGGCTGCCCGCAACGGTCAACGCCAGAACCGAGGCGAGAGCCGCAAGGCCCATTTGAAATCGTTTCATGTTGAATGTCCTCGTCAGTTTTAATGGGTATTGCCGACGCCTTCGAGGGCGCCGCTGAGGCAGTGTAGCAGCCGCAGCGGACGACGCACTAGCCCCGATAGATCGGCTCCGGCTGGGTGAAAAACGAATGCAGGATATGGTAGACCGTGCGGTAGTTGATCTGCTGGAAGCTGGCGTGTGAAATGCCGGACATCACCGCAAACGTCTTGTCGGGATTGGGCAGCAGATTGAAGAACTCGAGCAGGTCTTCCATGCTGGCGATGCCGTCCCATTGACCGCGCATGATCACCGTTGCCGCCTTGATCTTGGCGGGATCGACTACAGGCAGGTTGGCGCACATGTCGAGATAAGTCCCGGTCGGCACGGAATCGTCGAGCTTGAGCACTTCCTCGGCAAAGGTCTCGATGACGCTCTGCTCGGCGCAACCGGGATGATCACGGTTAAAAATCGAATGCATGAAGGCACGATCGATCGGGCGCCGCTTGTTGGCCTTCCAGTGATCGAGCTTTTTCGCCCGCTCCTCCAGCGTCGGACTGCCTTTGCCGGTCCAGACGAAGGCGTCCAGCGCCAGCCGCGACACCCGCTCCGGATGACGTTCGGCAAACATCGCCGCGCGCAGTGCGCCGGACGAAATGCCGTAGACCAGGAACTGCTTGGCGCCCGTGGTCTTCATGATGTAGTCGCTCGCGGCCTCAAGGTCATCGGCGCCGTTGGCGATATCAAAATAGATATCGCGCGTTTTGTCAGAGCGGCCGTAGCCCTCCATGTCCACGCACCAGGTGTTGAAGCCGCGCTCGGCGAACCAGTCCATCACCGACGAATCAGGACGTCCCGGCACATGCAGATCGAATGTCGGCTGCGACGCCATCGACGAGCCGTGCACGAACAGCACGGTGCCATTCGCACCCTTGCCGTCAACCGCCGGTTTTTCCCACAAAAAGAGTTTGACGTCGCCCTTGCGGGTCCAGTGTTCCTTGCCGGCAACTGCGGCGTTTTTAGCGGTTTGGTTCATGAATTTCCGAATAAAAAGTTGATTGTCCGCGAGGACAACAGTTAAGGCTGTCAGAGGGGCAGGCAAGTCTAGGATACGGAACCGCACCAGTCAAACCGCAGATGCCCCCTATATAATTACCCTGTTTATTGCATAGTTTTTTGCGCTGCGCCGCATCACCACCGCCCTGTACTGGACAAGCCCGTGACCGCCAACTATTCGACGCAGTTCCGCAGCATCAAAGACGAAGTCAGCCCCGAAGAATGGGAAACACGGCTCAACCTCGCAGCCTGTTACCGGCTGACCGACGTCTACGGCATGACCGACCTGATTTACAACCACATCACCGCGCGTATCCCCGGCGATGACGAGCACCTGCTGATCAACCTGTACGGCCTGCTCTACAAGGAAATCACCGCTTCGAGCCTGGTCAAGATCGATCTTGAAGGCAACATCCTGTGGAAACCCGACACCGATTACGGCATCAACAAGTCGGGCTACGTGATCCACGGCGCCATCCACCATGCGCGGCCCGAGTTGAAATGCGTGATGCACACGCATACCCGCGCCGGCATGGCGGTGTGTTCGATGAAACGCGGCCTGCTGCCGATGACCCAGACTTCGATGCGTTTTGTCGGCCACCTCGGCTATCACGACTATGAAGGCCCGGCGATCGATCTCGCCGAACGCGAACGTCTGGTGCGCGACCTCGGTGATCACGACGCGATGATGCTGCGCAACCATGGCCTGCTCACCTGCGGCGCTACCGTCCAGCAGGCGTTCAACACCATGTACCAGCTCGAACTGTCGTGCCGCGCGCAGGTCGATGCACTGGCCGGCGGCCAGGACATCGTGCTGCCGCCGGATGAAGTCATCGCGCATACCGCAAACCTGTACCAGCCGGGCACGCGCCGGCCTTACGGCGTGCTCGAATGGCACGCGATGCTGCGCCTGCTCGATGCGGAATCAAAAAATTCCGGCTATCCGCCGTACTGGCACTGATCCCGCACTTTTTTTCAACCGCCCCATTTTTTAATACTGCAAACCCATCATGGATTTCTCGATCTCCGAAGAACAGCACGCCTTTGTCGATACCGTGCGCAAGGTCTGTCAGCAGGAATTCGCGCCGCGCGCGATCAAGTATCTCGACGGCACCTGGCCCGCCGAAAACATGAAACGCCTCGGCGAAATCGGCGTGCTCGGCATGGCGGTGCCGGAGGAATACGGCGGCTCCGGACTGTCCATTCTCGACACCGTGCTGGTACTCGAGGAAATCGGCAAGGTCTGTTATGTCACCGCGATGGGCGCGCTCGGCGAGGTCGGCACCCAGACCCGCGTCATCTCGACGTTTGCACCCGAAGAAATCAAACGCAAAATTCTGCCCCGCGTCGCCACCGGCGAGGCCATGCTTGCCATCTGCATGACCGAACCGGACGCCGGCACCGATGTGCCGAACTACAAGACCAACTGCACCATCAAAGGCGACCGCGTGATCCTGCGCGGCGCGAAAACGCTGATCTCCCGCGCCGACATCGCCGAGATGTTCGTTGTGTTCACCCGCGTCAACAACAAACCGGGCGCCGAAGGCATCGGCTGCGTGCTGGTGCCGGGCGGCAGCAAGGGCCTGATCGCCAAAGCGACTTATCACACCATGGGCGGCGAATTCCTGTCCGACGTGGTGTTCGACGACGTCGAACTGCCGATCGAAAACCTGGTGATCCGCGACAACGGCATGAAAAAACTGCTGTCAGCCTTCAACACCCAGCGCGTGCTCAATCCGGCGATCGGCCTCGGCCTCGCTGAAGGCGCGCTGGAGGAAGCGGTGAAATACATGCGCCAGCGCTCGGCGTTCGGCAAAAAAATCGGCGACTTCCAGGGCATGCGCTGGAAGGTGGCTGACATGTATATCGAAATCGAAGCTGCGCGCGGCCTGCTTTATCGCGCCGCGGTATCAGGCGATAAATTTCCGGACCCGACGCTGGCGGCAATGGCCAAGATCTACACCAACGAAATGTCGATTCGCGTCACCAGCGAAGCCATTCAGGTACACGGCGGCTACGGCTTTACCGACGAATTTCCGGTGTCACGTTTTTTCCGCGGCGCGCGTTACGGCAGCCTTGGCGGCGGCACCACGGAAACGCTGCGCAACATGGTCGGCCGCAAGCTGGTCGAACAGATGGATCTGGCGTCTGGCTGCCTGGGAATGGATTACTTCTAGAAAACCCCGTTTAACTTGCTGCGCGACGGTTCTCGGGAATTCCTCAACGCGACAGCGCGAAACCGATTTTAATAAACAGGCCTCGAGCGCATGTGAAGTTCGCGGGCGATCGACTTCACCTTGACGGGTTCAACCTTGTTGCCTTTGAGCACGTCGAGCGTCACCTCGACGCCGGCATCGCCACTTTTCCACAGCCGCGTATAAAAATCAGCCTGTCCGACAAGCGCCTGACCGCCGAGGCCGACAATGATGTCCCCGGCCCTCAGTCCTGCATCTTCAGCGGGCCCTTCCGAAGTGACGCGGGTGACTATGACCTTGCCCTGGATTTCCTGCGAAGTAATGCCCAGCCACGGCCGCGGCTTGGTGGTGGCCCGGCCATTGGCGATGAAATCACCGAGCACGGGTTTCAGCGTATCAATCGGCACAAACATGTTGCCGGGCACGCCACTCTGGCCGATCGCATCACCCACCGCCAGCGAACCGATACCGAGTAGTTTGCCTTCACGCGACAGCAGTGCCGCGCCCTGCCAGTTGACGGTGGCCGGCGCGGTGTAGATGGCCTCGTCGAGCAGGTATTCCCAGTATCCGACGAACGGCCGTTTCGACACGATGTACGCCGGCGCAACGCCGTCAAAACCGACGATCAACACAATGTCACGCAGATTGGCGGCGGCCGACTGGCCGAAATCCACCGGTTTGATCGGCAACGGCTGCATGGATTTGACCAGGCCGAGACCGGTCGCGTTGTCGTAGCCGATCATGTTGGCCGCGAATTTGCGGCCGTCCGCCGTCGACAGCTCTATCGTGTCCGCTTCGGTGATCAAATAGCCGATGGTCAGCACCAGTCCGCTGGAATCAATCACCACGCCGGTGCCTTCGCGCTGAGGCCCCAGCGTACGGGCGCTGCGCGCGTCCGCTACCGCCTTGACGGTCAGCTTGACGACGGAAAACTCGTCAACGGTGAGTTCCCGCTCCGCCGCCTGCGCCTGCGCAAGAGCGGGCGCACTGCACACACACAGCCCGACAGCGAGGATCACTGCGTTCAGCATCGGCTGCAATTTGCGCATCAAACTGCGGGCAAGTGCCATGGAGATCTCCAGTTGAGGCGATGTCGCCGCCGGCGGCAGCCGGGGTCGAGGGGTCAGGGGGAATATGCTACGACGAATATCGGGGGTGCAAAAGGCTTGGTGCGGGAATGGCGCTACAATGCGCCCTCTTTTTCGTGATTGTGGAGGACAAACAGCATGGAACTCGGACTCAAGGGCAAGGTTGCCATCGTCACCGGCGGCACCGAAGGCATCGGCAAGGCTACAGCACTGACACTGGCACGCGAAGGCGCCAAAGTCGCGATCTGCGCACGGGGCAAGACCCTGCTCGACGCTACCGCCGCCGAAATCATCAAGGCCGGCGGCGAAGTCCTCGCCGTGTCCGCCGACATGAGCAAAGCCGCCGACATCAAGCGTTTCTTTGATGAAGTCGTGCAGAAATTCGGCCGCATCGACATCCTGGTCAACAACGCCGGCACCTCCAAGCGCGGCAAGTTCCTCGAACTGCAGGATGAGGAATGGGCCGCCGATATCGAACTGAAAGTGTTCGGCGCCATCCGCTGCACCCGCCTCGCCATACCGCACATGCAAAAACAGGGCGGCGGCCGCATCATCAACATCACCATCTCCGGCGCAAAACAGCCGGCTGCCGAGTCTTACCCCACGTCGATATCCCGCGCGGCCGGTCTGGCGATGACCAAAGCACTGTCCAAGGAATTCGCGCCCGACAATATCCTCGTCAACACCATCTGCATCGGCAAGATCAAATCGGGACAGCACGAGCGCCGCTTCACCAAGGACGGCATCAGCGCCGACGACTATTACGGCAAGATGAGCAAGGACATCCCGATGAAACGGGTCGGCGAAGCGCAAGAAGTCGCCAATGTCATCACCTTCCTGGCGTCGAATGCCGCCAGCTACGTCACGGGAACCAGCATCAACCTCGATGGCGGCATTTCGGGTGTGCTATAAATTCAATAAAAACATATAGTTATGAATTACGGCGCGATAGCCGCTGACACCGCGCCAATGAAAACGGCCCCGAAAATTCGGGGCCGTTTTTTTGGTGCCGGAAATAGGAGTCGAACCTACGACCTTCGCATTACGAATGCGCTGCTCTACCAACTGAGCTATTCCGGCGAAACAGGGAATCCGCAGTTGCGGAAAGGGCCGTATTCTAACCCACCGAGGGGTAGCTGGCGCGCACGCGGACGATGATATCGACGCCCTCGGTCACCATGCCCGGCGGCAGATCGGGCAGGCCGCTCACCGACAGCGCCTCTGCGGCGATATCGGCAATTTCACCGGTATCCACGTTGTAGAGATGATGATGCGGTTCGGTATTCGGGTCGTAGAACACGCGCTTGGGATCGACGATGACTTCGCGGATCAGGCCACGGTCGCGAAACAGGTTCAGCGTGTTGTACACCGTCGCCTTGGAGGTTTCGGCGTGCCGCTCGTTGACCATGGCCAGGATCTGATCTGCGGCCAGATGATGGCAACGCCCGAACAGAACCTGAGCGATCTCCAGGCGCTGGTGGGTCGGCGAAATCCCGTGTTTGCGCAACAACGCGATTAGCGACGAGCGATCATAAGATATTGCTTCCATTGGATTTTATTTTAGTTCAATTATTGGACTTTGTCTAATCTGGCGCCGACTGGCGTCAAGCGCAGGCATCGTCTGCAGACCACCCGCAAAACCGGGGCATAACAGTGATTTTTCTCACGCGGCAAAACGCTCCGCAACCGTTCATGACCGGCGCTCAACCACTCATCGGCCACTGATGGCGACAGCGTAGAATCCTTTTTATTCTTACACCTACGCAAAGGGGAGCAGGTATGAAACGAGGCCTCGGTTTTACTCTGGTTGAAGTACTGGTGGTGGTCGCCATCGTCGGCATTCTTACGGCGATCGCCGTTCCTCAGTACTCGCAATACGTGATGCGCGGCAAAGTCACTGAAGCCACGGGCGCGTTATCGGAATTACGGCTGCGTGCCGAAAAATGGTTCGCTGACAACCGCACTTATGTCGGCGTGAGCGCAACCATCGGCAATGCCACCAATTTCACCTACGCCTGCGTAACCGCCGCGGCAACCTTCACCTGCACGGCTACAGGCACCGGCTCAATGACCGGATTCGTCTTCACGATTAACGAAACGAACACCCGCGCCACCACCATCACCGGCCATACCGGCTGGAACAACTCCACCACTTGCTGGATCACCAAAAAGGGTATGACGTGCTGATACAAGGCACATGCCGCCGGCCCAGGGGCTTCACCCTGGTCGAGATCATGGTCACGATGGCATTGTTTGTCGTGCTGCTGGGACTCGGCGTGCCCGCTTTCATGACGTTTATTCTGAACGCCAAGGTCAAAAACGCCGCTGAAACCTCGTTGGCCGGCATCAATCTTGCGCGTGCGGAAGCAGTGAGCCGCAACACGGTTGTTCGATTCCAGATGGTCACCAATCTGACGAGCAGTTGTGCAAACAGTTCCACCGCCCTGGGGTGGGTCGTCAGCCTCGACAGCCCGGCGGGCGCCTGCGAAATCGCCCCTTCGGTCACCACCACCCCGCGCATCGTGCAAAAGCAGGCGGGCACGGAAGGCACGGACAGCATCAGCGTGGCCGCAACCGGCGGGTCCGGCGTCGCCTTTAACGGACTGGGCCGGATCGTCTCCGGCGGCACCTTGCCAACGCCGTTCACGCAAATCGATTTCACCAGCGCCCAGGGTGTTTGCGAGCATACCGCCGCCGACGGCACCGTGCGCTGCCTGCGCATCCTTCTTTCCACCGGCGGACAAGCCAAACTGTGCGACCCCAAAGTGGCCGCGACGACCGATCCGCGCTACTGCTCCTGAGAGCCTGATAAACACGATGAATCCGACTATCAATCGAGACCGTCAACAAGGTGTGATGCTGATCGAAGCTTTGATTGGTCTGCTCATTTTTTCACTGGGCATCCTCGCCTTGATCGGCATGCAGGCGGTCGCAATGCAATACACCATCGACGCCAAATACCGCTCCGAAGCGAGTTTCCTTGCCAATCAGATTGTCGGAACGATGTGGACCGACCGCACCAACCTGGCTAACTACGATACGTCGAGCGGCAGCGGCGGCACGCTTCGCACATCCTGGATATCCCAGGTACAGCTGACGCTGCCGCAGGCCACCGGCAGCAATGTCCCCGAGATTGACGTCGTCGGCACCCAAGTCACCGTGACCTTGCGCTGGCTGCGCCCCGGCGACACCACGGCCAGCAATTACAGCGTGCAAGCCCAGATCACCGATGCCAACTAGGAGCGCAGAACGCATGAAACTCATGACGCGCCTTTGTCCCGGTCCGGTGGAGACCGCCCAGGGGAACTTTAGCCACCAACGCGGCCTGTCGCTGGTTGAACTGATGGTCGCCGTGGTCATCGGTCTGGTCGGCATTCTGGCGATGACACAGGCTTACATCACCAGCGACCGCTTCAACCGCGCAACGATGGGTGAAGGCAGCGCGCAAACCAATGGCCTGATCGCCATGTATCAGCTTGAGCGCGACCTGCGCATGTCGGGTTACGGCATTGCGAATTCGACCGCGCTGGGCTGCGGGCAGATCCGGTGGTTCTACACGCCGAACTACTCCACCAACATCAATGCCTCTTCGACACTGCCGGTGATCACGCTGGCGCCCGTCGTAATCACCACCAGCGGCACCGACCCGCACACCATCACCACTTTTTTCTCCACCGTGTCCGAGCAGATCATGCCAACGGTGGTAGCGAATTTCACTGCGGCCACCAACAAGGCCACGCTGGACGGCGCCGCCGCATTTTCAGCAGGCGACCTGTTGCTGTTTGTAACCCGCACCTTACCGACCACCTGCGCCTTCGGCCGCATCACTTCGAAATCAGGCCAGGAAATCACCATGGCCTCCGGCGTCGCCGGCGGCCAGTTCAACCCGGCAGCCTGGGCGTCATTCCCGACCTACGCTTCCGACGACAGCGTGCTGAATCTGGGTTTTCCGGCGATTCGCACGTATTCGATAACCAGCCGCAAATTGCGGGTCACCGACCTGCTGGATCAGGCCGCCGGCCAGGCACCGATTGATGTCGTTGACGGCATCGTCGACATGCGTGCGCAATACGGCAAAGACAACGGCGGTGGCGGCGGCACTGCCAACGACGGC
>CAIZLW010000106.1 GCA_903933915.1 uncultured beta proteobacterium
AGCCTTCCGCCAGCGGTACCGCCGAAGGCGCCAGCGTCTGCCATGCACCCTCGCTGGCCTGCAAGGGTCCATGACCCTGCCACGGCCGATGACTGGACGCCTTGCGCCCGGCATGCGCGAGTTGCACCCCCAGCACGATGGCTGAAATACCACGCACGTAATCGATGATGCGTTTCATCGCCGCTTCGTTGGCATCGGAATACAGACCGGGGCACTGTGGCGTAATGCGCCCCGCCGGCGTGACGCCGGTGGCCTCCATCACCAGCATGGATGCGCCGGATATTGCCAGCGAACCCAGATGCATCAAATGCCAGTCGCTCATTGAGCCATCAACGGCGCTGTACTGACACATAGGCGCAACGGTGATGCGATTGGCCAGCGTGTGTTTGCAGATCTGCAGCGGCGTGAACAGTTGCGATGTCATACCTGCCTCCATGAGCGGACGCTCAACTCAATGCCCGAAATAACCGATTACCCGCCACCACAGATACTGCAGCGGGATCAGCGCGACGATGCTGATCAATGCCAACGGTATTGTCAGCCGCAGGGCATCGCGCACTTTCAGATGCGCGAGCTGCATGCCGACCACCATCGGCGGCGCCTGGTACGGCAGCAGCAGCGATGAAAAGCCCACGGCAAAAGTCATAAGTACCGTCTGAATGGGCCAGCCCGAGGCGTCGGCAAGCGCACCCGCCAGCGGCGACAGCAGTGCGGGCTGCGCCGGATTGGTAACTATCATTGACGCAAAAGTGCTCATCACACTCAGCGTGATGAAATTGGCTGCATCCGCGCCATGCTCCAGCCGGATCACCGACAGCAGGACATCGCCGAAGGCTTTGCTGAATCCGGAATCCAGCATCACCGCGCCGAGGCCGAGCACTGCGCCGATATAGAAAAAACTGCCGAACTTGATGCGCTCCTGGAATAGCGTCACCGGCACCGCGCCGATTCGCGGCAACATCGACACCACTGCCGCCGCCAGTGCGATCCAGCCCGGACGGATGCCGTGCAGAAAATCCGTCGCCCACAGCGCCAGCGAGATCATGACAATCGCGGCGAGCCGTTTTTCATTGCCGCTCATCGGCCGCAGATCGGCAGCACTGCCCGCGTTGCTGGTCGTCGCCGGAAACACCCGGCAGGTGATCAGGATGATCAGTGCGCCCTTGAAGAGGCCCAGCACCGGGAACTGCGCCCACAGATATTCGGCATAGATCAGGTGCACGCCGTATAGGGTTTCGGCAGCGCCGGCGAGAACGAGGTTGGGTGCATTCGCCGGCAGGATAGAGGTGCCGCACTGGAAGGAAGCAACGATGGTCGCAAACACCACGCCGTTATGGCCCTTGCTGCCCGGAACCAAACCATGGCGTTCAGCCACCGCAGCAATGATCGGCACCAGCAGCAGGATGCGGCCCACCGTCGCCGGCATCAGGAAAGCCAGCACGATCGCGACCAGCACCACCGCAGCGACCAGTTGCGGGTAGGTCCAGACGCGGGTGCCGAGCGCCGCACGGGCGACCCGCTCGCCGAGGCCGGTCATGCGCATGGCTTCGGCAATCACCAGTCCGCCGAGCACCAGCCACAGCGTGCCGGAGGTGAAGCCGGAAAAAATGACTTCCGGTTTCGCGACGCCCAAAAGCACCGCCAGCGCAAAGAAGATCAGCGCCGTCAGTGATTCCGGCAATGCGCCGGTGGCCCACAGCCCCATCACCAGCACCAGCAGTCCGCCGGTATGCATCACGTTGACGGACACCCCGGCTGGCGGCGGGGTGAAAAATATCGCTGCGGCCACACCGACAATCAGTGCAATCAACAGCGCCAGCGGTCTCGGCATCGCCATCAGGTATCGGCGCTCACGCCGGAGTTACTCCCAAGTATTTGTTTTTATTATTATTTTTTGAATTTTGCGGCCAGCGCTTCACTGCCGCGGGCCAGCATCACCAGATCCGAAGCGACCGCGACAAACTTGTAGCCCATGTCGAGGCAGCGCTGACCGTCGGCTTCGCCAACCAGAATGCCCGGTGCCTTGCC
>CAIZLW010000107.1 GCA_903933915.1 uncultured beta proteobacterium
TCGAGTTGCACACGCAACGCAATCCGGGTCGCAGCCTCCAGCTACAGGCCGCGCCTTTCGCGGCGGGACGCACGCTGTTGCTGGTACGCGATGTAACGCAGCTGCAGAAGCTCGCCACCATGCGCCGCGATTTCGTCGCCAATGTATCGCACGAACTGAAAACGCCGCTGACCGTTACTCTGGGTTTTGTCGACACGGCGCTTGAGGCTCTGAACGATACGCCGCCACAGGAAATTGCGCAGTACCTGCAAACCGCCGTTGAGCAGGCGCAGCGCATGCAGCGATTGATCGATGACCTGCTGACGCTTTCATCGCTGGAAACGGATGCGCCGCCGCCGCTGGAAGACCCCGTTGATACTGGTGCCCTGCTGGCGGATATCTGCGGGGAAGTGGAAGCGCTTTCAGCGGGCCGACATCGCATCACCCTCGAAAACAAGGGGCCGCGGGGACTGCTGGGCAGTGCTCGCGAGCTGCGGTCGGCTTTTGCCAATCTGGCCGGGAATGCGGTGCGCTATTCGCCGCAGGGCGGCGAAATCCTGCTGTGCTGGAGCGAGGAAGGCGAAGGCGGGGCGCGGTTTTCGGTGTCCGACAGCGGCATCGGCATCGCCCGCGAGCACCTGCCCCGACTCACCGAGCGCTTCTACCGGGTTGATCGCGGCCGCTCGCGCGACGCGGGTGGCACGGGCCTGGGCCTGGCCATCGTCAAGCATGTGCTGGAACGACATCAGGCGGTGCTTTTGATCGAAAGCGAACCAGGAAAGGGTTCCAGATTCAGCGCGGTGTTTCCACCGCATCGGGTTCAATCGTAAAACTTGCAGCGCTCGAACTCGCCGCCGCGATCGAGCACGCGGAACAGCCTCAGCACTTGCGGTTTCTGATCCACCATGACTTCAATGCTGCGATCGAGCCGAAATGTGCCGGCAGGCACGACCACACTGGCCGATTCATTCAGAGCGACAATTTCCGGCAACAGGAAACCCTGGCGCCAGGGACTGCCGGTCTCGCCCGAATCCATGATCCGGATTGCCACGGGACGAGCTTCCCCGGGAAACAGCTGAATGCCGGCGGCGAGTGAATTGTCTCCTTCATGCAGCGCCCAGCGCACGTTGCCCAAAGCGAATCGCTGACTGTCCGTGATTTTTACCGCAATGATCAGCCCGGCGCCAATACGCGCGCCCTCTTTGAGCGGCCTCGAAATGCGCAGGCCGCCGGCCGATCCGTCGACCAGACACCAGCTTTCGACATGCGAATCGTCCTTGTCGGCAGCACCTTCCGTTTTATGGCTGCGGTCGCCAAAAGTCTCGAATTCCTCACGTTCGCGGCGCAGTGCTGTATCGCTGCGGGTGGGCGCACGGAAAACCTGGCGGCCCGAGAGGTAAAAATGCACCGCTTCCAGGCCGGCAATGAAGCTGCAGCCGGCATTCGCGGCATGCCGTTCGTGGCGGCGCGGCACTCCTCCCTTGCACCAGCGTTGCAGGATCCGTTGCAGCAGCTGGGTGGCGGCCGGTTGGGTGACATCTTCGCCGAGCTGAAGTTCGGCCGGCTCGCGGCCTTGCGCCAACAATGTGATGCGGGCAATCAGGCTCTTTCTGAGTTCGGTGGTTTCAAGCCAGCGGCTGCCGCTTGACAGCTGCGGGATATAAGCTGCCGGACGATCCGATTCCACGTCGATCCACAGCGGCACGGCGCGGGTGCGGATGTCTTCCGGTGGCGCCTTCAGCAGCGCAATTTTGGGGCCCCAGCGCTTCGCCCAGCGCACCACCCAGGCCAGATGACGGGCCGGAAGCTCGTAGACGTTGGCAGTGCTCACCAGGTTGCATTCGGCGTAAACGGCCAGCGCACTGCTCTGCGCAGCGCCGTGACGCACCGAATCAGTTACGGCTCGCGCAGTGACGCCAAGAGTTTCCGCGGCGGAAAAAATCTGATGCAGCGTTTTCCAGTAAGCGGCATCAGGCAACTGTCCGCCGCGACAAAGATCAACCTGCCAGTCGGCAAATACCGACAGTGTGCGCTGCGCCAGCTTGGCCGCCCTGCCCGCCAGCTCGGGGTGGCTAACAATTTGCTCATGCTGCGCCACCAGAATCGGCGTGGAGAAAACGCCGGTATCGCCGCAACACAAGGCATCAAAACACCGCAGATAGCCTATCCCCAAGGCGTGCCAGACGTTCAGCGTGCTTTCCAGGGCAGCCTGTTCGTGCGGGGCGAACGGCAATGGCTTGCCGGCGAATTTTTTACCTGCATCCTCCTGTACGGTGCAGAGGGATTTGCGCAAGGTTTCAAGAATGGCAAAACGTTCGGTCGGCGACAGGGTGTAGCGGTGCAGCAATTGCAGCTGGTGCAAAAACATGGATTGCGCCTGCACGGCATTTGCCATGGGTACCTTGCCCAGCCATTCCTCGCAGGCGGCTGCATTCACAAAGGCCGGGCTCTGTTCGGTTCCGGTGGGAGGCAGTTCAAAGTTCATGGCGTTTCATTAAGTGTTGAAAGTTCGGTTTCCAGGGCATCCTGCAGTACACCATGGTCAGGAGCGCGGCGCTTGATACCCTCACGTTGCGCGCCGGCCCAGATCGGCGCGGGAAAGTGGCTGTCATCCGTCCAGCGGGGAATGACATGCCAGTGCAGGTGCGGCACTACATTGCCCAGGCTGGCGAGGTTGATCTTGTCGGGGCGGACCGTGCGGCGCACGGCGCGCTCGGTGGCCAGCAGGATATCCAGCGCATGATGTGCATGATCCGACGCGAGATCGCTCATCTCCGCCACATGCTCGTGCCAGACGACGCGACAGAAGCCCGGGAACGCGTCTGCCGTCGGGTCAGTAACCCGCACTACCCGGCACAAAGCATCCTCCCAGAGCAGGTCACCGCCGGGATCGGCACACAATTCACATGCGGTTTTTTTCGCCACCCGCCAAGGATAGCGCCAATCGGGTGGTCTGTGCTGTTGGCACGCCGGGCCGGTTTAGAGCAGCACCCGCTCGATGCCCCCGTTGTTGGCGGCGCGAACATAGTCCCTCATCCAGTCCGGACCGAGAATCGCCCTGGCCATTTCGACGACGATGTAGTCGGCCGAGATATCCGCATCGTTGTCGTAGCGCGACAGACCCTGCAGGCAGGACGGGCAGGAGGTCAGGATTTTTACCGCCGTGTTGTCAGCGCCGACCCTGAGTGCCGCGGCTCCGGCCTCGATTTCCTGTTGTTTGCGGAAGCGTATCTGCGTCGACACATCCGGTCGCGAAACCGCCAGCGTGCCCGATTCGCCGCAGCAGCGGTCGTTGAGGTCGACGTGCTGGCCCATCAGGGCATTCGCCACCTTGATGCCGGAGTAGTGCTTCATCGGCGTATGGCAGGGCTCGTGGTACATGTACTTCGTCCCGCTCACGCCATCGAGCTTGATGCCCTGTTCCATCAGCCATTCATGGATATCCACCAGCCGGCAGCCGGGGAAGATCTTGCCGAACTCGTATTTCAGCAACTGGTCCATGCAGGTCCCGCAGGACACCACCACCGTCTTGATGTCGAGGTAGTTCAGCGTGTTGGCGACGCGATGGAACAGTACGCGGTTGGCCGTGGTGATGGCCTGGCCCTTGTCCTCGTCGCCGCTGGAGGTCTGCGGATAGCCGCAGCACAGGTAGCCCGGCGGCAGCACCGTGGTGGCGCCGGCGTGCCAGAGCATGGCCTGGGTGGCGAGGCCGACCTGGGAGAACAGCCGCTCCGAACCGCAACCGGGGAAGTAGAAGACGGCCTCGGAATCCTCGCTGGCCTTTTTCGGATCGCGGATCACCGGGATCAGGCTGTCGTCCTCGACGTCGAGCAGGGCGCGCGAGGTGCGGTTTGGCACGTTCTTCGGCATCGGCTTGTTGAGGAAGTGGATCACCTGTGCCTTGAGCTCCGGGCGGCCCAGCGTCGCCGGCGGATGCTTGACGCTGTCCTGGATCAGGCCGAAGGATTTCGCCAGCGCGTGGCCGAGGCGCTGCGCCTTGTAGCCGAGCCGGATCATGCCGGCGCGCACCAGCTTGATCGTCGCCGGGTCAGTGGCCGAGAGAAAGCCCATCGCCGCCGCCGTGCCCGGATTGAACTTTTTCTTGCCCTGGCGACGCAGGAAGTTGCGCATCGCCATCGA
>CAIZLW010000108.1 GCA_903933915.1 uncultured beta proteobacterium
AGCATGTTTGACAAAGCCTGCTAGTGGGTAGGCTGGTGCAGGTTTATTGGTGATGATGCTTTCCATCCACTCAGTCACTTCTTCGCTGCTTTCCTCGGTCAACAGGCCATGCGCCTCGCGCATCGCGCGCAGGCTGGTGAACAGCAGAAACGCGCGGCCGCGGCTCGCTTCCACCGCGGGCAATGCGGCTTCAACAACGGCACGCGTGTAATCCGGGGTATTCGGTTCGGGCAGTTGCTGCGGCACATAGAGCAGCCCCTGATTGGCGAAATCGAAGGGACTCGCCCAGCTTTCGGTCTGCGCCGCTTCGATGCCCAGTTCACTGACGTAATGCGCGAAGTTGCCGTTGACCGACAGCGTCGCCGACGTAAACACCCAGGCTTTCGCCTGCGCCTCGACCTGCTTACGGAAGATTTCCGCAATCGACAGCGGCGTGGCGTTGAACTGCACCGACTGGTGGAACACTTCCACCCAGCGCACCAGACTGGCATCGCTGTCTTCACGCCAGCCGGCGAGCTGGCCACGCAAACCATCGGCACGTTCGAAACACTGAGTCAGCCCTTCGCTGCGCGCCGCTTGTGCATGGAGGGTTTCGGCCAGCTGTGTCAGTTTTTCTGTTGCAGTCGCCAGCGCCTCGGTCACCGTCTTGCGATTGCGCAGCGCGACGGCCGGCAAACGCGCACCGCTGTCCTCGAACGCCAGCCGCAGGTCACGCGCCGCCTTCTCCAGTGCATTCGCCTGAACCGACAGCTCCGCCGCATCCTTGGCGCTGGTCGCGCCTTCGATGCGCGCATCACGCGCCAGATCCACCAGCTGCGTCGTCGACACCGACTGCCCGAAAAACAGGCTGGCGGTTTCCGGCAGCTGGTGCGCCTCGTCGAAAATCACCGTGTTGCAGGCCGGCAGGATTTCCGCGACACCCTCGTCGAGCAGCATCACATCGGCAAAAAACAGATGGTGGTTAACCACCACCACATCCGACTCCAGCGCCTGCTTGCGCGCCTTCATCACAAAACATTTGTCGTAGTGCTCGCACTGCGATCCGAGACAGTTATCGCGGGTTGAGGTCACCAGCGGCCACACGCTGGCGTTTTCCGGCACCTCGGCAAGATCAGCGCGGTCGCCGGTATTGGAGATGCGCGCAAAACTTTCGATGCGTGCGAGATAGACCACGTCATCGCGCGTCGGCAGCCGCCCGTCGTCCTTGGCGCGTTCGAGGTGATGGTGGCAGACGTAATTGGCGCGGCCCTTCAGCAGCGCCACGGTCACCGGCACTTTCAGCGCGTCGCGCACCGTCGGAATGTCGCGGCCGAACAACTGGTCCTGCAACGTCTTGGTGCCGGTGGAGATGATCACCTTGCCGCCCGAAAGCAGCGCCGGCACCAGATAGGCAAAAGTCTTGCCCGTGCCCGTACCCGCCTCCGCAACTATAACTGATTGATTTTTAATTACTTTTTGTATGGTCTCGGCCATTTCCAGCTGGAACGGCCGCGCCCGGAAGCCGGGCACCACCTGCGCGAGTGCGCCGGTTTCGGAGAAGACGGATGCGAGATCAGACACGCGCGGATTTTATCGTGCGCGGGGGTGAAAGACTATCGCAAGAATATAACTCTCACCCGATGGGTTACATCCGGCAAACGGAGGCCTTGGGTAGCAACCGTTAACTTCATGCAATACACAACATCTCGCCAATAACAGGAAGGCGCATCAATAAAATACCGTTTGCTACAGCCGGGCTTTTACAACCTGCGTTTGCAACATAGCTTTCAATTAATGAGCCAAGAAAAAATTCACAGTGGACGCCGACATCTTGTGGACTTCCGGTTGTCGCAAAAGATACCAAAGTGTTTCCGGTATTTTTCGTAAAATATGATCAGGCGACAATAAACCCTCAACAAGGACACCGCATGCCTTTACCCAATCTGCAGGCCAAACTCGACGCAATCTTCAACGCTCACATGAACGCTGAACTGGCCGGCGATCTCGACCAAACACTGTCCACCATGGCGCCGAATCCGCACCTCTTGAACGTGCCAACGATGGTTGGCGGTCAAGGCCCGAAAAGTGTCCGTAACTTCTACGCGAAACGCCTGATCGGTCAGTTCTTCCCCCCCGACGTCAAGTTTGAAACCGTGTCCCGCACTTACAGCGAGGAACGACTCGTTGATGAACTCATCATCTCGTTCACCCACACCTGCAAGATTGATTGGATGCTGCCGGGAGTAGAGCCCACCGGCAAACGGGTCCAGGCAGTATTCGTAGCAATCGTCGGAATCGAGGGTGAAAAAGTCTCCTACGAACATATCCATTGGGATCAGGCCAGTGTGCT
The DNA here is from genome assembly GCA_903933915.1 of uncultured beta proteobacterium. Taxonomy (GTDB): domain Bacteria; phylum Pseudomonadota; class Gammaproteobacteria; order Burkholderiales; family SG8-41. The sequence goes on from CAIZLW010000108.1 coordinate 2,330, forward strand.
CGTGCAGATTGGCCTGCTGGATCCGACAGGCCTCCCCGTCACCGGGGCAGGTGCCGCCGAAAAACTGAGAAATCCAGCTTTGCCAGACCCCTTCTTCAACGAGGGATAAAGTCAGGCACGGATCTGCAGCCAATCACATAAACGTTGCAAGGCCCTACGGCTCGAGAATCGCCAAAGAAAGCGGTGTAAAAACATCCCGCGCTTTGTGAAGACAACCAATCAGTCGATACGCTGAAGGATGAATTCGATCGCGCATTCACCGACCGGCGTCATGGTCTGGTCGAGGCGTTTTTTAGCGCGCTTCTCCAGACCGTAACGATAGGTCGCATCGAGAAGCTCGATCTTTTTCACAACGACGTTGTATGGCAGTTCGCGGATCAGATCGATCAGATTGACGCTGACCGGTGACCAGGATTTTTTCTTGTGGATGGTCAGCGTGTGTTTGTGGTCGGGATTGAAGGTCGAGGGAAACACGCCGCGCTCGTACAGATCCTCGTCGGGCACCATGCACACCAGATGGCCGCCGCGCTTGAGGATGCGCACCCAGTTCGCCAACGCGACATCGACCTTGCGCATATGCTCCAGACAGTGCGACGAGTGCACGAAATCGAAGCTCCCGTCGGCGACGGTTTTCATTTTCTGCGCATCGCCGTCCTTCAGGTCCCAGGAACGGCAGGACTTCATCTGCGGGAAAAATTCGTAATACTGGGACAGCGGATCCGGTCCAGAACCGATATCGATGCCGTCACCGACAAAATAACGCGTCGCATAACGCGAGTCGTGCAGCCGGTGAAAGATGGATTTGCTGGTTTCGTGCATGGTGTTTACCGTCAGAAAGTGATGTGAGTTTAGCAGGCGCGTGCCGAACGCTCCTTACATCACCAGTTCGACCAGATAGGGGCCGGGCGTCGCCAGTCCGCGTTTGAATTGCACCGCCAATTCATCGAGCGTCGTCGCCCGTCCTGCCGCCACACCGAAACCTTTGGCGAGCGACACCCAATCGAGGTCGGGCCGGTCCAGCGTGAGCATGGCGGTGGCGTTATGCCCCGGCGCCGCCGCACCGACATTGGCCAGTTCACCGATGAGGATCTTGTAGGCGCGGTTGGCGAAGATCACCACCGTCACATCCAGATTCTCGCGGGCCATGGTCCACAGGGCCTGCTGCGTGTAAAGCGCGCTGCCGTCACCTTCAAAAGCGATGACTTTGCGGTCCGGCGCGGCAATCGCCGCCCCCACTGCCGCCGCCAGCCCCCAGCCGATGGAGCCACCCATGATGTTCAGCCAGTCATGCGGGCGCGCGCCCAGCGTGGCGCCGGTAAAAGCACGGCCGCTGGTCACCGCCTCGTCGATGATGACGGCGTGTTCCGGAATCAGCGCATTAAACAGCGCGCCCAAGCCATCAAGCGTGACCTTGCCCGTCGGCAGCGCCATGTCGTAAGCCGGCGCATTGACCCGCGGCGGTGTATTGCGCGCACCCAGCGCATCGGCCATCGCTTCCAGCGCGCCCTCAAGTTCCGCTTCAACCCCGGCGACCTTGGTTACCTGGCAGCCTTCCGGCACCAGCACGCTGGGTTTGCCGGGATAGGCAAAAAACGACACTGGCGATTTGGCGCCAACCAGCAACAGTTGCCGCACGTCCTTCAGCATCGCCAGCGCGTTGTCGACGACGAAGGGCAGTTGTTTGACGACGGCACGCCCCGCGCCGCGTTCCATGCGCGCGTTGTTGTATTCGGAAATCAGTGTGCAGCCGGTTTTCGCGGCGATACGCGCCGCGTAATCCAGTGCCTTGCCGCGCAGCGCCGCGCCACCAAGCAGGATCGCTGCGGTCTGACCGGACGTCAGCGCACGCACGCCATCGGCAATCGCAGATTCCGGCACACGCTCGCGCGGTGCCGGTGCATTCACGTTCACCGGACCTTCTGCTTCACCCCAGGCCGTATCGGCGGGCAGGATCAGCGTTGCGATCTGGCCCGGCGCCTTGCGCGCCGCCTCCACCGCCAGCGCACCGTCGGCAGCGACTGCGCTTGATGAACGTGAGGTCTTGACCCAGTCCGACATCGGCCGCGCGACGCCTTCGATATCCGCGGTCAGCGGCGCATCGTGCTGGATGTGATAACTCGCGTGCTCGCCAACAATATTGACGATGCCTGAGTGCGCTTTTTTTGCGTTATGCAGATTGGCGAGACCGTTGCCGAGGCCGGGCCCGAGGTGCAGCAGCGTCGCCGCCGGTTTGCCTGCCATACGGTAATAACCATCGGCTGAGCCGGTGACCACCCCCTCAAACAGACCGAGGATGCAGCGCACGCCTTCAACGCGATCCAGCGCCGACACAAAATGCATTTCCGAAGTGCCGGGGTTGGCAAAACAGACATTCACATCGCCATTCAGCAGCGTGCGCACCAGGCTTTCCGCGCCATTCATAAAAATCCCTTTAAAAACAATTACCTATTATTATCTCTCGGCGAGTTCACCAACGCCGGTCAGTGTCGCGTCTTTTTCGCAGCATGGGCAACGCAGTGTATCGGTGGCGCCGCAGGCTGACCACTGCGCGCCGCTCAATCGAAGAATCTTCGCTCCACGTTCCGGACGCCTTGACGCTGTCGCCCGTTCGTCATTGAATCAGGCCTCCTGAAACCGGAGAACAACATGCTGATCGTCGACTCACAAGTACACATCTGGGGCGCCAATACCCCGGAACGGCCCTGGCCCGGGCGCGCGCATGCGCAGCGCGAAATCCCGCTCGGCCATGAGCAACTGCTCAAGGACATGGATGGCGCCGGCATTGACCGCGTCATCATCGTGCCGCCATCCTGGGAAGGCGATCGCAACGACCTCGCCACCGAAGCCGTCAAAAAACACCCCGACCGTTTTGCAATCATGGGGCGCTTCAATCCCGAAGCACCGGATGCGAAGACCACGATCAAGACCTGGCTGCAGCAGCCCGGCATGCTCGGCATGCGTTTTTCCTTCCATATTCCCGTGCTGCAGCAGCCGCTGGTCGAAGGCAAGTTCGACTGGGTGTGGTCCGAAGCCGAAAGGCTCGGCATCAAGCTGATGATCCTGGTGCCGCAGAACTTTGTGCATGTCATCGACGACATCGCCGTACGATACCCCGGCCTGAAAATCATCATGGACCACATGTCGCTGACCAGCGGCAAACCCGAAGACGAAACCTTCCGCGATTTCGACAAGCTGCTGCCGATCGCCAAACGACTCAATGTCGCGGTTAAGGCCAGCGCTCTGCCCAACTACATCGCCGATCCCTATCCCTTCAAGAAAATCCAGGTACACGCCAAACGCGCCTACGAGGCTTTCGGCCCGAAACGCCTGTTCTGGGGCAGCGACTGGTCGCGTTCCGCCGTGCCCTACCGCCAGCACATCGACATGTGGCTCAAGGATGCGCCGTGGGTCAAGGAAGAAGACAAGGAATGGATCATCGGCCGCGGCGTTTGCGAGTGGCTGGGCTGGAAAATGCCCTGAAGCACCCCATGCTGTGCCGGGCTGCTCCAGCCGGCACAGCGTTTTTTGAGGACAACGGATTTGATATCCGTAACTTCAAATCCGTGACCTTTGCAGTCGCTGCGCCAGGATTGAATGGTGAATACACCCCGGAAGTTACCGGGGGCTTCACTACCCGCCCTTCCACTTGAAACCTCAAATGATCTCACGCCGTCGCCTGCTGCAATCGTTTTGCGCTTTACCCTCACTCTGCGCATGGCCTGCCGTCGGCCAAACCCGCGCAGGTCTGGACATCGAACAACTCAAGTCCGGCTACAAACAGCGGCTGAAAAAAATACTGGCCACTGGCACCCTGCCGTATATCGATATTGAAAGTTCATGCAACCCCGGTCGCGTCGATATCCGCGACATTGCCAAAGATCTGGACCGGCTGAACATCGGCCTGATGGCGCTGTCCTCTGACCTCGGGCGCAACCAGTTCGACAAACGCATCCGTTACGATGATTTCCCGCAGCGCCTGATGGCCGAATACGCTGACCGCTTCATTCCCGTCGGCAACGGTGGCCAGCCGCCTTTCCTGACCGAGGCCGCAGATGAATTTCTGGAAGCCCAGGAAGCCGCAGCACGACAGAAAGCCATCCTGATGTTCGGCGAATACGAACTGCGCCACTACCCCTCGCCCCGGCAAGTCAAACGCGGCGATACCGACCGGGATGTCGAAGTCATCATCGATGGCCCCACCGGTCAACGTCTGTTCAGCATGAGCGAAAAAACCGGGTTGGCGTTCCAGATTCACTACGAGATTGAAGACCGCTTCCTGCCGCCTCTGGAAAAAATGCTGGCGCAATATCCGAAGGCACGAGTGATCTGGTGTCATGTCGCACAGGTCCGCTTCAGCGAGCGGGCGTCACAATACAGCGCAGCTTATGTCGACGGACTGATCCGCCGCTTCCCGAATCTTTATTTCGATACCGCCTTCGGCGACGCCAGCTCGATATATCCAGTCAGCGGCCAGCGGCACTCCCGGATATGGTCCGATAACGGGGATATCAAACCGGAGTGGCGGGACCTCATCGCCGCCCATCCCGGACGCTTCCTTTCAGCGCTTGATCTGGGCCAGGACCGCCTGCACCGCATCGCCGAATACGACCAGAAACACCGGCACTTCCTGTCACTGTTGCCGGAAAGTATCCGCCACGAGGTCGGTTATCGCAATGCGTGGAAATTGCTGTTCAACGAAGAGTTCGCCTGAACAGCCACATACCTTAGGCTTTATTCTTCTGATCCGCTTTTAATGCCGGAACATCAGGGCCTGACGGCGGCGTCAGCCCCATCGATACATAAATCTCCGTCAGCTTGTCGATGCCCATGTTCGCCGGCTTGACCCACTCCACCGGCACATACAGCAACCCGCCGCCGATCGGCACCGGCGCGGTCGGCACCAGTACTGCAAAATACTGACGCCCCTCAATCTCGACCGGATCATGGCTGGGCGCCAAACCCAGCACGGCCACCCCCTCACCGCCGAAGAAACACCACACCGCACTCATCGCACCAATGTCACCCTGCTTCTGCTCCAGCAGTCCGACAAAGCGGTGGGTGAAGTCATACAAGCTTCCGATCAGCGGAATGCGCCGCAAGGTGACATTGAGAAACTGCGACAGCGGCCGGCGCAGGCCCAGCCGCAGCGCCAGACCCAGCGGGTAGATGGCAACCACCAGCACCAGCGTGCCCAGCAGGTACGGCATCGGCGAATTTCCAGCCACTGAATAACCCAGCGCCTGGAACAGATAGCCGAGTTCGCTACCAGGCCCGGCGTATTGATTGAGCAGACCGATCAGCCAGCCGAGCACGGCAAAGGTCAGCGCCAGCGGCAGGAACACCACCAGGCCGGCGAGCCAGGTGGCGACGATTGTTTCGAGGCTGCGCTTGAACATGTTCTGGTACTCCGGTGGCAACAGGGGTCCATTCATACCAGATGGCGCGATTGCGTCAAGACCGGACGCACGCCTGCTCAAGGCACAAAGCGCGGCTTCCTGTTAACTTGAGCGTCATGTCCGCACCAACACTGTCACTACTCGCCACATCCGTGCTTACCTACTGGTTCGGCACACAGGCCGGCGACGCGGCCACGGCACAGGCACAACGCAAACTGTGGTGGAGCAAAGATGCCACAGTGGATGCGGATATCCGCATCCGTTTCGGCGCACTGATGCAGGCTGCCGCAGACGGCGCTCACGACGACTGGGTGATCACACCGCGCGGGCGGCTGGCGCTGATCCTTCTGTTCGACCAGTTCCCGCGCAACATCCACCGCGACACGCCGCATGCGTTTGCCTGTGACCCCCGCGCGCTGCAACTGGCGCTGGACGGCATCGCTGCCGGCATGGATCGTCAGCTAAGACCGGTCGAGCGTGTATTTGGCTATCTCCCGCTGGAACACGCCGAGTCAACGATCATGCAGGAACGCAGCGTCGAACTGTTCACCGCGCTCGCGGCGGATGCACCGGACAACGAACGCGACACCTTCAAGGGTTTTGTCGATTACGCCGTACGTCACCGCGAGGTGATCGCACGTTTCGGCCGTTTTCCGCATCGCAACCGCATCCTCGGCCGTATTTCGACCGTGGAAGAGATCGAATTCCTGAAACAACCGGGTTCGTCGTTCTGAAACGCGTTACGGCAATACTTCAACCTTCACCTGCACGCCACGCTGATCACTGGATCGGATGCTGCGGCTATTGAGTATGCCGCTGCGGTCATCGCTGCGTTCTTCGCTGATGCCGCCGAGGCTGATCCATTCACCGAGACGGCCCGACACCGTGGTCGCCACCCGCTGCACATTGACCGCGCCGCGACGCTGCTCGTCGAAGGCTTCGCGCTGCGGATCGATGTCGAGCGTGACACGGTCGCCCTGCAATCGCGGCCGCACGTTGAAGCCGGTGGTGGCGTCGCGGTAATCCGTGGTTTCAACGATACGATCAACCATCTGGCCGTTGACCATGGTACGCACCACCTGGCGGTTGCGCACCGGCCGCGATTCGCCGGCGCGGATGAACGCGCTGTAGCCTTCCAGCACCTGCACCGTCTGCGCGGTGCGTTCGCTGCCGGCCTGACTGGAGTCCACCACCCGCGCGCGCAGCCGGTCATCGCCGTCGCGCAGCACCACATTGCCGCCCTCGCGCGAACCGCTGCCCGGCACCGTGACCCGGGCCTGATCGTTGCCGATGCTGCCGGAAACCTCGGCCTCGCGCCGGGTGCCGGTGACATCAGCATCCTGACGCACGGTGATCAGCAGCCGCCGCGGCGGTGTATCCAGGCTGGCCAGCACGTTTTTGACCTGCGCCAATTCGGCGGGGGTGGCGCGGATCACCAGCTGGTTCTGGAAATTGCTGATGCTGGCGTCTCGTCCCAGCAAGGGTTGAAGCACCGGAATCACCTGATCCGCTTGCCGGTATTTGAGCGGAATGACTTCAACGGTAGTCTGCGCCAGCGCTGCGCCGGCCAGCACGATGCCCAGCAGCGCGGCCGCGAGTGCCTGCCGAAATGTTCTGTAGTGGATGTCCATGGGCGAATAACGGCGCTGTGTCCGGAACAGTGTACGCCGCACAGCCGCGCTCGGCCGTTAAAAATTTCTCCTTTACAATCATGTGCTTGTTGATTACATTGCGCGCATGCGACGCCCTTGGATCCCGATCATCCTGCTGGCCCTGCTGCCCTTGTCCGCCATGGCGAACGACAGCAGCGAAGCCACCGCACCGCCCGTAACCGCGGACAGCGGCATGCTCGGCCAGGCTCAGGAAGTGGTGTTGCGCGCATTGAGCTTCATCGGTGTGCGCTACAAATGGGGCGGCGCCTCCCCGGATACCGGTTTCGACTGCAGCGGCCTGATCCGCTACGTCTACAGCCAGGTCACCGGCAAATCGCTACCCGGCAATGCCAAGGAAATCAGCCAGGTTGGCGAAAGCATCGAACGCTCGGAGCTGCAGCCCGGCGATCTGGTGTTCTTCAACACCCTGCGCCGGCCGTTTTCCCATGTCGGCATCTACCTCGGCGAATCGCGCTTCGTGCATGCACCCAGCCGCGGCGGCAAAGTCGAGATCGTCGACATGAGCGAGCGCTACTGGAAGACGCGTTACAACGGCGCCCGCCGTCTAGCCATCTAGCCAGCCGCACCACCCCGGCATTGCCCGGAAATCCCGTCTTCACTTGCTCCTGATCAACTCACCAGCTCTGTGCCGGCGATAGCCTTGGCCTTACGCCTAAGGCTTTATTAACAACGATTCTCATTTGAATTGCAATTGAGAACTGTTATTGTTAGTATTTATCCAAGCCGTTCGACGGCCTCAGCGAATATCTAAATAAATTACTGTTTATTTTAGGATTTTTATGCGTTTCGCCGGAATCATCAGTTGCGCTGTGCTCAGCGCACTCAGCCTCCCCGCGCTGGCCCAGGAAAACCTGCTGAACCTCTACTCGTCGCGCCATTACCAGACCGACGAGGCGCTCTACGCCAATTTCACCAAGACCACCGGCATCAAGCTGAACCGCATCGAAGCCGGCGAAGATCCGCTGATCGAACGCCTGAAAAATGAAGGCACCTCCAGCCCCGCCGACGTATTGGTCACCGTGGATGCCGGGAGGCTGTGGCGCGCCGAACAGATGGGCCTGTTCCAGTCCATCGATTCGAAAGTGCTCACGGCACGCCTGCCCGACCACATGCGCACCCCCAACAACCAGTGGTTCGGCTTTTCGGCGCGGGCGCGCGTAATCATTTACAACAGAACTGCGCTCAAGGCCGCCGATGTGCAGAACTACGAAGACCTCGCCGATCCTAAACTCAAAGGCAAGGTCTGCACCCGTTCAGGCAGCCATGTCTACAACCTGTCACTGATGAGCGCACTGATCGAACACTGGGGCGAAGCCAAGGCCGAGCAATGGGCCAGGGCTGTGGTGGCGAATTTCGCGCGCTCACCCAAAGGCGGCGACACCGACCAGATCCTCGCAGTGGCTGCCGGCGAATGCGGCGTGGCGATCAGCAACAGCTATTACTACGTGCGCCTGCTCGCCTCGGAAAAACCCGAAGACCGCAAAGCCCTCGCCAACATCGGCGTGGTCTGGCCCAACCAGAAAAGTTTCGGCACGCACATGAATGTCTCGGGTGCGGGCGTCGTCAAATACGCAAAAAACCGCGAAGCTGCAGTGAAATATCTCGAATACCTCTCCAGCGACCAGGCGCAGGGCTACTTCGCCGAGGGCAACAACGAATGGCCGGTGGTCAAAGGCGCGCCGCTGAACAACAAGGCACTGGCTTCGCTGGGCAGCTTCAAGATGGATACGCTGAATATCAGCGCGCTGGGGAAGAACCAGCCGCTGGCGCAGAAGATTTTCGACCGCGTCGGTTACAAATAAGCGTCAATCTCGCTGCGACCCGCTGGCCGGCCGCAGGATCATCCGCGACAGTATGATCAACGGCAGCAGTCCCACCACGACAATGGTCAGCGCTGCCGTTGATGCTTCTGCAAGACGCTCGTCAGAGGCCAGGTTGTAAGCCTGCACCGCGAGCGTGTCGAAATTGAAGGGGCGCATCACAAAAGTCGCCGGCAGCTCCTTCATCACATCCACAAACACCAGCAGCCCTGCCGACAGCGCGCTGCGCCACAGCAACGGTGCATGGACATGAATCAGCGTTGCGCCCGGTCCGTAACCGAGTGATCGCGCCGCATCATCCATCGATGGCGTGATCTTAGCCAGTCCGGCGTCCACTGCCTGCAGCGACACCGCAAAAAAACGCACCAGATAGGCATAGACCAGCGCGGCGATGCCGCCGGTGAGTATCAGCCCCGGCGCCACGCCGGTTGCCGCTTCGATCCAACCCGCCAGCACATGGTCGAAACGCGTCACCGGAATCAGCACACCCACCGCAATCACTGCGCCGGGCACTGCATAGCCGAGGCCGGCAATGCGATTGGACCAGCGCACCAGCGGTGTCTTTGAGGTGCGGCCGGCATAACCGACGACCAGCGCCAGCAACACCGCAAGCATTGCGGTCAACGCGGCCAGCGTCACCGTATTCCGTGTCAGCGTGACGTAGCGCGTGCCAAACTGGGCATCCCCCGAAGTCAGCGCCATATAAAGCATGATGCCGGCCGGCAACAGAAAACCGAACACCAGCGGCATCACGCAGAACGAGACCGCTGCGCCGGCGCGCCAGCCGCGCAACCGGTAGACATTGCGCAGCCGCTTGCGATGGGAGGCGCTGTGAAAGCTGGCGCCGCGCCGGCTCAGCTTTTCAATCAGCAACACGAGAAACACGAAGCTCAGCAGGATTGCCGACAACTGCGCGGCAGCCATGTGGTCGCCCAGCGAAAACCAGGCGCGGAAAATGCCCGTGGTGAAGGTCTGCACGCCGAAATAGGCGACCGTGCCGTAATCGGCCAGCGTCTCCATCAATGCCAGCGCGGTGCCTGCGACGATACCCGGACGCGCCAGCGGCAGCGCCACCTTGCGGAAGGTGCCCCACGGCCCGTAGCCGGAAACGCGCGCCACTTCGAGCATGCTGTCGGACTGCTCGAGAAAAGCCGCGCGCGCCAGCAGGTAGACATAGGGATAAAGCACCAGCGACAGCATGATGATGGCGCCGCCCAGCGAGCGCACATCAGGAAACCAGTAATCCTGCGCGCCCCACCCGGTCAATTCGCGCAACAGGCTCTGCACCGGACCGGCGAACTGCAGCAGATCGGTGTAGGCATACGCCATCACGTACGCCGGCACCGCCATCGGCAACAGCAATGCCCATTCGAACAGGCGATGTCCGGGAAAGCGGCACATCGTGGTAATCCATGCGGTCGTCACACCGCCCACCATGACGCCCAGCGCAACGCCGCACATCAGCAGCAGCGAATTGCTGATGTAATCCGGCAGCACGGTTGAAGCCAGGTGATGCCAGGTATCGGTTGCCGGCGCCGTCAGATTGAACAGCACCACCAGCACCGGTAGCGCGAGCAGCGCCGCCAACCCCACCGCAAAGAGGGTCAACAAGCGCGGCCGTTGCCGGGGTGTTACCAGGGCAGTGTCTTGCAGCGTGGGCGGTAAGGTAGCGGTGGTCACTCGATGCCGGCACCTGCAGTGCCGCAGTAGACGTAAGTTACGGAAAAACCAAGAGAAATCATTCTAACAAGAATCATTATCAGCAGCAAAACGGTATAATTTCGGCATGCCAGCCCGTCTTGATTTCAATGACGTCTCCCACGCCTATGAAAACACGCCCGTACTGCAAGGGGTGAGTTTTCATGTCGAACCCGGGGCGATCGCCTGCCTGCTCGGCGCCAGCGGCTGCGGCAAAACCACCGTTCTGCGCTGCATTGCCGGCTTTGAACCGATACTGGGCGGATCGGTCGCTCTGGACGGCGAGATCATGAGTGCTCCCGGCATATCCACGGCGCCGGAGCGACGGCGAATTGGCGTGGTGTTCCAGGACTACGCCCTGTTCCCCCACCTCACCGTGGCCGGCAATATCGCCTTCGGCCTGCGCCACGCAAGTACGGACGAAAGCGCCGCCCGTGTCGCCGAATTGCTGGAGATGGTCGGTCTCGGCAAAATGGGCAACAAATATGCGCACGAACTCTCCGGCGGCCAGCAGCAGCGCGTCGCACTGGCCCGGGCATTGGCGCCGCGACCGCGACTGCTGCTGCTCGACGAACCCTTCTCCAATCTTGATGTGGAAATGCGTGAACGGCTGAGCGTTGAAGTACGCGACATTCTCAAACGTGAAAAAACCACCGCCATTCTGGTCACGCATGACCAGAATGAAGCCTTCAACATCGCCGACATGATCGGCATCATGCGCAATGGCCGCATCGAGCAATGGGATACGCCGTACCAGCTCTATCACGAACCGCGAACGCGGTACGCCGCGGAGTTCATCGGCCAGGGCCTGTTTCTGCCCGGCGATGTGCTTGACGACGGCCGCATCCGGCTTGAAGTCGGCGAGTTCGTCCCTGATGTCGCACCGCAATGGCCCGCCGGAACGGCTGTGGATGTGCTGCTGCGACCGGATGATGTGCTGCATGACGATTCCAGCGCCATGCAGGCCATGGTTCTGCACAAGGCCTTCCGCGGCGCCGCGTTTCTGTACACCCTGCAGCTGCCGCACGGCGGACAGGTGTATTCACTGGTGCCCAGCCATCACAACCACGCCATCGGCGAAAAAATCGGCATTCGCCTTGAACTCGACCATCTGGTCGCCTATCCGCGCGACCCCGCGGCAGAACAGGTTCGCGGCTGATCGCTGCAGTCAGGGGGCGGCGCCTGCAGCAGACCGCTGACGGCGCAGTGAGGTCGCCAACTCATGCACCGCCATCGCATAGTTGATGCTGCGGTTGTATCGGGTAATTACATAAAAATTGTTCAGTCCCAGCCAGTATCGCGGCCCCGCTTCGGACTGCACCAGAAACAATGTCGCCAGCGCCTCTTCGAGCGCAGGTTCCAGCGGCACAACGCCGCGCTTCCTGAATTCTGCGACTGCCAGATGCGGCGCAATGCCGGCGGCCAGCATCGCATCCAGCACCGTGTCGCCGACATCCACCGGCACGATCACCGGCTCGCCTTCGCGCCAGCCGAACTGGCGGTAATAATTGGCGACGCTGCCGATGGCATCGGCAACGCGGCGCAGGTCACGCACCCCGTCGCCGTCAAAATCGACGGCATATTTGCGATAGCTGCTGGGCATGAACTGCGGAATGCCGATGGCGCCGGCGAAAGACCCCTTGAGGCTGTTCAGCGCAATACCGTTTTCGCGCGCCAGCAGCAGGTATTGCTCCAGTTCGCCGCGGAAAAATTCAGCCCTTCGCGGATAACCGAACGCGAGTGTTGCCAGCGCATCCAGCACGCCGATGGTACCGGTGCGCCGGCCGAAGATAGTTTCAACGCCGATGGTGGACACGATCAGTTCGGGCGGCACGCGAAATTCAGCGGCAGCCTTTTCGAGCAGCGTCTGGTGTTCCGTCCAGAACTGCAGGCCAGCCTTGATGCGGGCATCGGTAATGTGGCGCAGACGGAATTCATGCCAGGGCAGCGCGGTCGCCGGCGCATCCATCGCACGAATGATCGAACCCAGATGCCGGGTCTCACGAAAGGCTTTTTCCAGAGCGGCGCGGTCAAAACCATGCCGGTCCGTCATATCCTGCACAAACGCACGGATCTCCGGCTCCAATTCACCCCTTGGCGCCGGTGTCGCAGCGATGGCATACGGCACCGCCATCAGCAGCAAGGCGGCCAGGGCCGGCAACAACCGGGAATATCGTTTCGTCACTCCGGATCGAGGCTGCCATGCACGGGGGATCACGTGCACGCAGACCGCGCCTTAAATGGAATACCGGAGATTACCAAGCCGGGGCGGTCATACGCCACCGGTAATCCGCCACAGCGGAATCAGCCTAGCTGGATCGGGATGATGAGGAAGAACTGCCCGAGGATGCGCCGCCCTCTTCGAAACGCGGCGGCGGGGCAAGATTCGGATACGGATCAACCACAGCGCCCTTGCCTAAGGTATGCATCGACAACAGCGTGCGGCCGATGGCCAGCCATTGTTCGCGCGCCGGGGTCGGCATCGATTCGTAGGTCTTGATCAAACCGACAACGTCCCCGTCTGCGAGATCTATCTGCGCGGGCGCCGTGTCGCCGACGGCCAGCCAGCGCGCGCGTACCTGCAGCGCATCGGCAACCTTGTAGAGGTTTTCATGGGTCATGTTCTTGGTGTCGCCGTTGATCCAGCGATGCACCGTCTGACGCGGCAGGCCGATGCGGCGCCCCAGTTCCGCAACCGATTTCATGCCGCAGGCTGACATTGCAGTACGAATGCGCGCAGCGATTGATTTAGCGGGGTCAACCGGCTCTGCTTTGATGCGTCCTCGGCCCATGCGTCACACTCCAGTCATTCAACGAGTCACTCCCCGGTGACACTTTAATTCGCATGACTTACATCAGGCTTACTTTGGGCAGCATAAAAGCAAAAATTTACACCCTGAGAGCCTCACAATTTTTTGTTTAAAAACAATTACTTATATAAAATATGTTGTACAAAAATGGCAATGGTTTTTTTATCTACAAATCGATACGCCGCATTACCGCGCGACTGTTGCCGAAACAAGGGATGTAAACGGAGTGCGTCCCGGGCCCGCCCGCAACAATCAAATGAATGTCTTCCGGGCGCGGCGAAATCGGCAACAGCGTATCGTCGCGCAACTCGCCCAGTTCCGGTGTCCGCGAAGCGCGGGCGCGGTCGATCTCCTTGGCACTGAGATGTTTCACAGCCATCTTTGAGCGCTCCCACAACTCGCGTTTAACGGCGGCTTTATCCCACCCCTCGCGGCGGAAAATTTCCGCGTGTTCGCTGCCGAGAATGAACCACGGCTCCCCGCCGTGCACATATTCATTACTGGTCGGGTGAATCATCGTCTCGGCGATGACCCGCGCCAGTTCAACGGCACCTTTGGCGTGGGTATTCATGTTCATCGTACCCTCGGCGCCGACCACCGTCACCGTGCTGTCGCCAATCGCAAAGCCGCGTTCGACGTGCAGTGGCTGCCAGGGATGATTTTGTTCATTCTCGGCACAGCAGAATGTGAATTTCCCGGGCTGCCCGTGCGTTGCGCGGTCCATTTCACCGGGCCAGGCGCCGCCGATGTTCTGCAGGATCAGGCGCAGCGCACGACCCAGCGTGGCGTTGGCCCAGTGGCCCTGGCCGATGCAGTTGAAGCTTGCGTTCACCTGCAGCTGCTGCGCGACCGGACCATTGAGCACCAGCCACACCGCAACCGGGTTGGTGGTCGCCTGGATGCCCTGCAGATTGAATTCGGGATCGGACACCGCCTCGGTCGCTGCAATCAGCACCGGCAGATATTCGGGATCACAACCGGCCATCACCGCATTGATGGCGATGCGCTCCACCGTGGCAGCGCCGAACCCCGGCGCCACACGTGCCACGAGTTCATGGCGGCCGCGGCGGCTGTGCGTCAGCATCCGTTCGACCCGCGCCGCCGTCGGCGGCACAATGGGCAAACCGTCGCTCCAGCGACGTTCACGGTAAAGCCGGTTGATGGCATCCAGATCGTCGGCAACGTCGAAGGAAGCGGCACGATCAATCATGGGTTCGCTCATCGCTGCTCTCCAGCCAGCAGTTTCGCGATGTCCGCCACACACTGCTCTGCGATCTTGCGTACATCCTCACGGCTGCGTCCGCCGAACGGATGCGGAATCACCGCAATCGGCAACTTGCTGTTGCCCAGCGCACGCGCCTGCGCCCGGCCCAGGGTCTGAAACGCCGCGGAACAAACGGTCAGGGCCTGCTTGCCGTGTTTGGTCACTTCGATGCTGTCGTGGACACTCCACGACGCGCAGGATCCTCAGTCCCCGGATCCCGCAATCACCACATCACATTCAAGCGACAGCGCTGCAATCACTGCCGGATCGGCAGGAATCGAGGCCGATGATTTGCGGCGTTTTATGACTTTGGCAACGCCATAACGCGACTGCAGAAGTTCGGCCAGGTCATCGGCCAGATGATTGAAATTCGGCTTTGCGTTGTCGATGAAGCCGACCGTCGCGCCAGCCAGTCCACGCAGGGTCGAGTGTGCAGCCGCAGCCTGCGTGTCGCCAGCGTGCGGCGCAGTCGGATCAAATAGCGTCAGAGTTCGCATCATGTCATCCTGAAATGCCGATAAAAAATGCTCAGGGATCAAGCCGGATGTTGGCCTGCTTCACCAGCCGGGTCCACATCTGGATTTCCTTGCCGATGAAAGCCTGCAGTTCCTGCGGCGAGTTGCCGACCGGGGTTGCGCCCAGCGCGAGCAGCTGTTCGCGCATTTGCGACGCAGCCAGCGACTTCACGGTCTCGGCGTGGACGCGATTGATGACGGCGGGCGCAGTCCGCGCCGGCGCCAGCAACGCGTACCACAGCGTCGATTGATAACCCGGTACCGTCTCGGAAACTGCGGGAATGTCGGGATAAGCTGGTGACCGTGCGAGACTGGTCATGCCCAGTGCGCGCAACCGGCCACTCTTCACATGGGGCATCGAAGGCAAGGGACTGGTGCAGATGATCTGCACCTGCCCAGCCACCACGTCGACCAGCGCGGGTCCCGCGCCCTTGTACGGAATGTGTACAACGTTGATACCGGTCAGCGACTGCAGCAGCTCCACCGACATGTGACCGCCAGAACCGGGACCGGACGAGGCGTAATTGATACGGCCTGGCTGTGCCTTGGCCGCGGCAATCAGCTCCCGGATGCTGCCGACCTTGAGTGAAGGATGCGCCACAAACACCAGCGGCGACTCGGCCACCAGCGTGATCGGCACAAAATCCTTCAGCGTGTCGTAAGGCAGGTTATTACGCAGCGCCGGGTTGATCGAATGCGTCGCGCTCGCGAGGAACAGCGTGTAGCCATCCGGTGCCGCGCCTGCGGCAATTTGCGTGGCAATGACCTGCCCGCCGCCGCCACGGTTGTCATTGACCATCTGCTGTCCGAATGCCGTGCTCAGGCTACCAGCAAGCATGCGGCCGACGATGTCCCCCGCGCCACCGGGCGGATACGGGATGATCAGCCGGATCGGGCGTTGCGGATAACTGTCGGCGGCAAAAACTGAAAACGCGGCGCCTGACAACAATCCTGATACCAGGACGGTGCATAAAACGAGTTTTTTTACCATAACTCCACGCGCGCTGCGGTGTTTACGGAATGAACGCCGATCTTACCGCAGCCGACTCGCGCGCCGGGGCATGGCGTTACGATATGGACTGCAGTATCAGCCCTTGCAGGCAGCCGCCGCTCCAGTATTAACCTTGCACACGCTCTCCGACAGCCGGCACCGGTGCCAATCATGCAGACATATGCAGACTTGATGTCGCTACACTTAAATGCATCTCAAAAATCGCGGATACGTGCGCGAATGATCGACTGCCTCGGCAACGCGGGTCCCTTGAAAAAACTTGGTCCTGCGGAATTAAAAGCAATGTATTTGATGCTGGTCATCGGAAAAACCATAAGCTGGCCCTCCGACTCGACCACCACGTTCTTGCTGTTCATGAACTCCGACAGCTTGATCTGCTTCGCCGCGACGCTTTTGGCCTGCTCCGGAAACTCGAAAGTCATTTTGCTGCCGTCATTAAAATACAGCGTCATCGTCCGATCATGAGTCATGTCGCCCTCCATTTGGTTGCTCTGCCAGCAGCCAAGCTACCAAATCCACCCCCTGCTGTCACGATTGAGCCGGTGTAAACTCGTGTGACACCTCTACACCCTCCGGAGACTTGATGATGAGCGCCTATCCCAATCACACCAAACAGCAGTTGGCTGCCGGCAAAATCGCCGTAGGCATGGGACTGCGCCTCGCCCGCACGGTGGATATCGCCACCATCGGAAAAACCTGCGGCTATGACTGGCTGTTCATCGACATGGAACATAACTCGATGGATGTGGACACCGCTGCGCAAATCGCGATGGCCGCGCTGCCGGTGGGCATTACGCCGATCGTGCGCGTCCCCGGCAAGGAGCACCACCATGCTTCGCGACTGCTGGATGCAGGCGCACAGGGCATCGTGGTGCCGCATGTCGATACCATCGAGGAGGCCGAGCGCGCCGTGGCCTACTGCAAATATCCGCCCATCGGCCACCGTTCGGTGATGGGCGTGCTGCCGCAGTTCGGCTATCGCAACCTGCCCGTTGCCGATTCAGCCCCGATCGCCAACGCCCAGACCATGGTCATCATCATGCTCGAAACCCCCGATGCCATCGCACAGGCCGATGCCTTTGCCGCCGTACCCGGCGTCGACTCCATACTGATCGGCACCAATGATCTGTGCGCCGAGATGGGCATCCCCGGACAGTTCACCGACCCGCGCGTCGAAGACGCCTACCGCAAGGTGATTGCCGCCTGCCGCAAGAACAATATCCATCCTGGAATGGGCGGCGTCTATGAACCGAAGCTGCTCGAGAAATACATCGGCATGGGCATGCGCTTCATTCTCGGCGGCGGCGACATGAGTTTCCTGATGGCCGGCGCCCGCGATCGCGCCAGCTTTCTCCACGGCCTGAAACTGTAGGCCACTACGCAATCTTTAACGAGATATCTCCACATGGTCCGTATTGTCGACGTCCGCGAAGTCACCAAACCGATCGCCTCGCCGATCCGCAACGCCTATATCGATTTCAGCAAAATGACCACCAGCTTGGTCGCCGTGGTCACCGACGTCAAAGTCGACGGTCGCACGGTGGTGGGCTACGGCTTTAACTCCAACGGCCGCTACGGTCAGGGCGGGCTGATCCGCGAACGTTTTGCGCCGCGCCTGTTGGAAGCCGATCCGAAAAACCTGCTGGATGAAAGCGGCAGCAATATCGATCCGCACCGCGCGTGGGACGCGATGATGATCAACGAAAAACCCGGCGGCCACGGCGAACGTTCGGTTGCGGTCGGCACGCTGGACATGGCGATCTGGGATGCCGTCGCCAAAATCGCACGCAAACCGCTGTTTCGTCTGCTCGCCGAAAAACACGGCGTCACCGCCAATCCGAAAGTATTCGTCTACGCCGCCGGCGGTTACTACTACCCCGGCAAGGACCTGCAGGCGTTGCGTGCAGAGATGCGCAGTTACCTCGACCGCGGCTACAACGTCGTCAAGATGAAAATCGGCGGCGCTGATCTGGCTGAAGATTGCCGCCGCATCGAAGCCGTGCTGACCGAGATCGGCACCAGCGCACAACTGGCGGTCGACGCCAACGGGCGTTTTGATCTGGAAACCGGAATCGCCTATGCGAAGGCGCTGCGCGAATATCCGCTGTTCTGGTACGAGGAAGTCGGTGACCCGCTGGATTTTGCACTGCAAGCCGCACTCGCCGAGTTCTACCCGGGGCCGATGGCCACCGGTGAAAACCTGTTCAGCCACCAGGACGCGCGCAATCTGCTGCGTTACGGCGGCATGCGCCCGGACCGCGACTGGCTGCAGTTCGACTGCGCACTGTCCTACGGCTTGTGCGAATACGAACGCACGTTGCGTGAACTCAATATTGCCGGCTGGTCGCCGTCACGCTGCATCCCCCACGGCGGCCACCAGATGTCGCTGAATATCGCCGCCGGACTGGGCTTGGGCGGTAATGAAAGTTACCCCGACCTGTTCCAGCCCTACGGCGGATTCCCCGACGGCGTGCGTGTTGAAAACGGCAAGATCACCATGCCGGAACTGCCGGGCATCGGCTTTGAGGGCAAATCGGATCTGATCAAGGTGATGCGCGAACTGGCGGAGTAAGGCAAAAGCACCAAAGAAAACGGGCGCCGCGGCGCCCGTTTTCATTTTAAGCATTCAGCTTATTGACCCGACATCTTGATGGCCTTGCAAACCGGGAAGCCCAGCACGCCGTTATGAGCGAATACGTAGATGCTGTTGCGTCCCAGATCGCCCGTCACCACCACCTGAAAATCCTCCGACTTCCACACCAGCGGCACCAGGCGCTGCGGATCGTCGGATTCGTGGAACATCTGCGGAATCCGTCCGGCCTGATGTTCCTCGGCCAGATTCCAGGTCGGCTTCTGCGTCCAGTCGCGGAGGATTTTTTCGAACATGTGCGCTGGCATCCGCGCCTGCCTGAACAATTCTTCGCGGAATTTCTCCTTCGACCAACCACCTGCGGCAATGGTCTCGGCAATGATCGGAGACAGCAGCAGCAGCGGCCGCAGCGTGTCATAACCCTGTCCCACCGAAAACATAATCTGCCAGGAATACTGACGCACGACGGCATCCGCGATATACGGCATCAACTCTTCGGGCGTGGCGCCGGATACCGAGGAGATGTGATTTCCGCCGGTATAACGGCCAACCGACAGCGCATTGCTGCCCGCAGCGAATCCGTAATCGACACAATTCGGCGTCCAGCCGATTTTTGCAACCACATCCTCGTTTTCTGCAACCACGACTCGCCAGGTATTGCCGAACGTAGCCTTGTCATTCTTGTGCGGCAGGAAGCCGGCAACGTTACGCAGATACAGGCGCCAGAAACGACCGACGCTGGTGTTGGCCTGAAAGCCGTCACGCATCACGCCTTGGGTATAGTTGAATCCCAATGCTTTGATGACCGGTCCGTTGAGAATAATCAGGTTGTCACCACCCGGCGTATTGCCGCTGTGTTCAACACCGTAATCGTGATCGGCCATGGCCTCGACCGCGGCCACCAGCACCGGCATGTATTCGGGACGGCATCCCGCCATCACGCCATTGACCGCCACGCTCCACACCGTCGCCGCACGGTTGTCGGGCAGCATCACGCCCAGCACCTCATCGGCCTTGCGGTCGGTGTGGCGCAGAAACGCTTCCACCTTCTCAACCGTCGGCGGCACGATGGGCAGACCGTCGGACAGCTCATGCTTGAGGAAATACTCGTTCACTTCCTCAAACGTGCCGCTGCAGATGACATCACGAGCGCCGGGTTCACCGCCAACGGTCGCCGCGGCAGGCATTTTGAACAAAGCATTGAGCACGCCATCCAGCGTCAGTTCGCGCACATTCTGCTGCAGCGCTTTCTTGCTTTGCAGGCCGGGATGGCCGCGCACGGGCGCCACCGCGATATTGGGATACCCCAATCCCAGCGACGCCGCCTTGGCCAGCGTCATGAAACTCTCGCACACCAGCGTCGCTGACGGAATACCCGCCGTTTCAGCCGCCACACTGGCCCGCAACACGGCGGGCGTGCAGCTCCCTCAACAACCCATCCCGGAGACGACGGCGTCGGCTCCGAGTTCTTTGAGCTTTTGCGGAAGATTGGCAACCACATTGCGTTCGTCGCTGCCGTGGGTGTTGCCGAACAGATCCCAGTGCAGGAATTTCACGCCGGGGAAACATTCGCGCATGCTGGCCTCGAGTTGCTCGAACACCTCGTTGCCGCGAAACACGTAATCCCAGACCCACGCTACCGTCTTGCCTTCGAGCGTGTCCAAGCGCTTGGCCAGCGGCTTGACCTTGGCCTGACGCGGGCCGCGCGGCCACAGCGCGGCGTATTGAGAAGCTGAATCTGTCATTTGAAAATTCCTTGCGTGTTGCAAAAAATACAGG
This sequence comes from uncultured beta proteobacterium, assembly GCA_903933915.1. Taxonomy (GTDB): domain Bacteria; phylum Pseudomonadota; class Gammaproteobacteria; order Burkholderiales; family SG8-41. The sequence goes on from CAIZLW010000108.1 coordinate 22,887, forward strand.
ATAACGGATCAGCCAATCAGCGACCAGTCGCAGCGCACGTGTTAGCCTTGGATTTCGTCATCAGACATCGCAATGTTCCGCGATGCGGACACCGCAAACTTCTGGAGCTGTAAATGTCCGTTCAATTTTCAGACAAGACCGCAATCGTGACCGGCAGCGGTAACGGTATTGGTGCCGCGATCGCCCATCGCCTCGCTGCAGCCGGTGCCAGTGTGATGCTGGCTGACAATAACGAGGAATCCGCGCATGCCGTTTGCGCTGAAATCACCGCAGCCGGCGGTCGGGCCGCTGCCTGCAAGGTCGATATCCGCATCCCCGAAGAAGTGCAGGCGATGATCGATTACTCGCGGGAAATGTTCGGCCCCGCCAACATCCTGATCAATAACGCAGGGCTCGGATCGCAGAAACACTTTCTGGAAACGCCGCTGGCGATGCTGCATCAGATGCTGGAGGTCAACGTCGTCGGCACCTTCCTCTGCTCGCAGGCCGCCGCACACGACATGATCGAAATGGGCGGCGGACGTATCGTCAACTTTTCATCGCATTCCGGCCTGCTGGGCAGCAGCGGACGCGCCGCCTATGCCGCCGCAAAAGGCGGGATCATCGCCATGACCCGTGCAATGGCCATCGACCTGGCTCAATACAACATCACAGTAAACGCCGTGGCGCCGGGACCGATCGACGTCCAGCGCAATCGCAATCAGCACTCGGAAGAGCGTCGGGAAGCATGGCGGCAAGCCGTGCCGCTGGGTCGTTACGGCGATCCGGATGAAGTTGCGGCAGTGGCGGTTTTTCTGGCTTCCGACGATGCCAGTTATGTCAACGGACAGACCATTTCGGTGGACGGTGGCTTTACGGCTGCGGGGCTTCGCGTCAAGAATCTCTGACGCCAGCATTCAGCTGAATCGGCCTTGTCACCCGATGGGATTCAACAATCCCGTCATTTGGCAAACACTTCTCAGGATCATCACGCCCTATGGCTAATCATTGTTAAAAATCAGCAGCCAGATAATGATTAACGTGGTGATACCGATCATTACATAAACAAAGCCTATCATCTCCTGCCCGCTCGGGCTCGCCCGAAAGAGAGCAAGCGTGAGTGCATTGGTCAGCACCATGATCAAAGAGACGATAACGTTTTTCTTGTTCACTTTTCCGTCCGAAGCAAGCGCCGCTGGAATGCCGCAGTGATTACTCAAGCGTTGCCAACAACACCCGGGTCATGCCGGGAATGTTCGGCCGCTGCCAGCGCAGTTGTTGCCAGATCGACCGCGAGCTGGCGCCCCACCTCAAATGGAGCATGCAGCATTGCCGTGCGGACAGCCAGCGCCATGGCCAGCGCCTGCATCACGTCGCCATTGGCCGTATTGCCAAGAACCCGAAGTTCGCGGTCCAGGGTTGCCAATACTGCATCGAGCAATTGTGAGACGCGTATCGCCGACTGGGTTTCCGCATGCAACGGAAATTCAAAGGCAATTTTCTCGCCTGTTGCCGTTTTGACTTCATAGGGAAGATGATTCATGGATTCGGCGTCCTTGATGAAGACTGATATGGGCCATCGTATCAGCCAACAGTCCGGTTTGCGGAATACCTGCGTGCAGGTCCGATACAAACAAAAACGACCCCGTTAGGGGCCGTTTCATATCCTGGCGGAGAGGGTGGGATTCGAACCCACGATACGCTTGCGCGTATTCCGGTTTTCGAGACCGGTACATTCAACCACTCTGCCACCTCTCCGGAAACCTGCATTGCCTGTGGCAAGGGGGCGAATTCTACCAGCGTCAGCGCCTTAGCGCACGGGCTCCAACGCCTTCAAACCGCCCATATAGGACTGCAGGGCTGCAGGAATATCCACCCCGCCGTCAGCCCGCTGGTAGTTCTCCAGCACGGCAACCAGCGTGCGGCCGACGGCAAGACCGGAGCCGTTGAGGGTATGCACCAGTTCCGGCTTGTTCTTGTCATTGCGGAACCGCGCCTGCATGCGCCGCGCCTGGAAACTTTCGAAGTTGCTGCACGACGAAATCTCGCGATAGGCGTTCTGCCCTGGCAGCCAGACTTCGATGTCGTAGGTTTTGGCGGATGAAAATCCCATGTCACCGGTGCACAAGGCCATGACCCGATACGGCAGTTCGAGTTTTTTCAGGATGGTTTCGGCATGTCCGGTCAATGCTTCCAGGCCGGCGTATGACTGTTCCGGGTGAATGATCTGCACCAGCTCAACCTTGTCGAACTGGTGCTGGCGGATCATGCCGCGGGTGTCCTTGCCGTAGGAACCGGCCTCGCGGCGGAAGCAAGGTGTGTGACAGACAAACTTCAGCGGCAGCTGCGCCAGATTGAGGATTTCGCCGCGCACGATATTGGTCACCGGCACTTCGGCGGTCGGGATCAGGTAGAGGCCGTCGGCCGTCACGGCAAACTGGTCATCTTCGAATTTCGGAAACTGGCCGGTACCGCGCATCGAATCGGCATTAACCAGATACGGCGCGTAAATCTCGGTGTAGCCATGCTCCTCCGTATGCACATTGAGCATGAACTGCGCCAGCGCGCGATGCAGCCGCGACAGTCCGCCTTTCATGATGACAAAACGCGCACGGGCAATTTTGGTCGCGGTCTCGAAGTCAAACAACCCGAGACCTTCACCGATGTCGACATGATCTTTGGCTGCAAAATCAAGTTTGCGCGGATCGCCGACACGCCGCACTTCGACGTTGGCATCCGCATCACGTCCTGCCGGCACGCTGTCGTGCGGCATATTGGGCACATGCATCAGGAAGTTGCTGACCCGCTGCTGCACATCTTCGAGCTTGCCTTCAAGGGCTTTCAGTTGTTCAGCCTGTGCATTGACTTCAGCCATCAGCGCAGAGGCATCCTCTTTTTTCGCCTTCAGCTGGCCGATCTGCTTCGACAGCGCATTGCGCCGCGCCTGCAGATCCTGCGTTTCGGTCTGAATCGCCTTGCGTTCATTTTCCAGCGCGGTGAACTGCGCCACGTCGAGCGTGTAGCCTCGATCAGCCAGCCGCGCTGCAACCGCCGCGGTGTCCGCCCTCAATAGTTGTATGTCGAGCATGTCTGCTTCAATCCGTTTCCGTAAAACCAGCGTAAAGCCTATCGGAAACCGGGATTGGTCCAAGTCGTGAAAAGAGCCATCATTATCGTTTAGATCAACCCGGCCAGCCAGTCCTTGACAGCCCGACAACACCCCTCCTACAGTCGCCCCTCTTTCTGACCGCAGAACATCATGTCCAACATACGCACAACGAACATCCCCGGCTTCATCCCGCAAACCCGCCCGCCGCAGACGCGTTTTCCGCAAGGCGCGACCGATTGTCATGCCCATGTCTTCGGCCCGCAGGAACGCTTTCCGTACCTGCCCGGCGCCGCCTACATCCCGCCGGACGCGGTTACCGTCGATTACGTGGCCATGCTTAAAAACAACGGCTGCGACCGTGGCGTGCTGGTGCAGCCGAGCGTGTACGGCACCGACAACAGCTGCATGGTTGATGCCTTGCGTTCAGGGCTGCATGCGCTGCGCGGCATTGCCGTGGTGGAAGCCGGCATTACCGACCGCGAGCTTGAGGATCTGCATGCCGCCGGTGTTCGCGGCGTGCGCATCAACCTCGCCTCCGAAACCGAAGGACTGACGCTGGCGGATGGCGAACGACTCGCACCGCGCCTGAAAGCGCTGGGCTGGCATCTGCAGTTTTATCTCGATCTGCCGAAAATGCCGGAAGCTGAATCACGGCTGGGCGAATTGCAGATCAATATCGTCATCGATCATTTTGCGCGTTGCCCGGCGGCTGACGGCATTGAGTCGCCGGCGTTCCAGGCTTTGCGCCGTCTGGTCCGGCGCGACAACTGCTGGGCAAAAATCATGGGGCCGTATTTTGTATCGAAGAATGCGCCGGCGTATCCCGACGTCACGCCGATGGCCCGTGCGCTTGTTGCAGCCGCGCCGGATCGTATCGTCTGGGGTACCGACTGGCCACATCCGGGCGCACGGGCATTGATGCCGGAGGATCATGTGCTGGCGGATTTGCTCGCGCAGTGGGTGCCGGATGAGGCACAGCGCCGCAAGGTGCTGGTCGAAAATCCCGCACGTTTGTACGGCTTTTAGGTTTTTTTGCGGGATTTCAGTGAAGCCCCATATGGCGTAGCCACGTGATGTCGGGACGACAATCCTGCCCGCCTCTACGGCTTTAAATAAAATACTTTAAAAACAAATACTTATTTATTTTTATCGCGGTCGAGTGCACGCAAATGTGCGAGCTTGTCGGCGATTTTAGCTTCCAGCCCGCGATCGGTCGGCTGATAAAGATCCGCTGACGGCATGCCGTCCGGCAAATAGGTTTCCCCGGCCGCATAGGCGCCGGGTTCATCATGGGCGTAGCGGTACTCACGCCCATAACCCAGATCCTTCATCAGCTTCGTCGGCGCATTGCGCAAGTGTTCCGGTACCGGACGCGACTGATCGCTGCGCACCAGTTCACGCGCACGGTTGTACGCGACGTAAGACGCATTGCTCTTCGGCGCCACCGCCAGATACAGCGCAGCCTGCGCCAGAGCCAGTTCGCCTTCCGGCGTGCCGAGGCGCTCGTAAGTCTCGCAGGCGTCCAGCGCCACGCGCAATGCACGCGGATCTGCGAGGCCGATGTCTTCAACGGCCATACGGATCAGGCGTCGCCCCATGTACAGCGGATCGGCGCCGCCATCGAGCATGCGCGTCAGCCAGTACAGCGCGGCATCGGGCGCCGAACCGCGCACCGACTTATGCAGCGCCGAGATCTGGTCATAAAACGCATCGCCGCCCTTGTCGAAACGGCGCAGGCTTTGCGTCAGCGTCTGTTTGACAAAATCGTCATCGACGTCGGTGCGTTTGGTTTGCTCAGCGGCCGTGGCGATCTGCTCCACCATATTGAGCAAGCGGCGCGCATCGCCATCGGCGTAGGCCACCAGACTGTCGCGAGCGGAATCCGATAAAGTAAATAAAAACAATGACTTGGATGCGCCCCGCGTAACCAGTTCAGCGAGATCCGCCGCCGTCAGCGGTTGCAGCACGTACACCGCCGCCCGTGACAACAGCGCGCCATTCACTTCGAACGAGGGGTTTTCGGTGGTCGCGCCGATAAACGTGATCAGCCCCTGCTCGACAAACGGCAGAAAGGCATCCTGCTGCGACTTGTTGAAGCGATGCACCTCATCGACAAACAGGATCGTGCGCCGGCCGGACTGCTGCAGTACGATTTCCGCGCGCGCTACGGCTTCGCGGATTTCCTTGACCCCCGCAAGCACTGCGGAGATGGCAATGAATTCGGCTTCAAATGCCTGGGCCATCAAGCGCGCCAGCGTAGTCTTGCCCACGCCCGGCGGTCCCCACAGGATCATCGAATGCGGTTTACCGGCTTCGAACGCCAGCCGCAACGGCTTGCCGGGCCCCAGCAGGTGTTGCTGACCGACAACTTCATCCAGCGTGCGCGGTCGCAGGCGCTCGGCCAGCGGCGCATCAGGCTCGCGTTTGGCGAACAGGTCGCTCACCGGGTATCAACCTGACTCATTCGGAAATCACATCGGCGCCCTTGGGCGGCGTAAAACGGAACACGTCGGCGGCCAGTCGCGGATTGCGCTCGACATCGGCAAAGGTAATCACGGTGACCTGGCCGAACTGGTCACGAAGTTCCATCGCCTCCAGGCCTGACTTGCCGAAGCCCATGCGTACGCGCTCGAACACCGTGTCACGGTTTTTGGGAATAGCCTCCAGCCAGTCCAGCCCCTTGTCCATGCCGAGATTGGTCAGCTTGTAGTCCCGCTCCAGGTCATTGCTGCCGGAGAGCAGGGCGGCAGGACTGGCGCCCAGCGCACCGTCCAGTTTGCGCACCGTGACCTGATTGAGATCCTTGTCGTAGATCCACAGCCGGGTGCCGTCGCCGACAATGACCTGTTCATAGGGTTTGAGGTAATCCCAACGGAACTTTCCAGGCCGCGAAAACTGCATCACGCCCTGCGCCTGCTGCAGCGGCTTCAGATTTTTATCGAGTACCATTTGCGCGAAGCGGGCTTTGACCGTCTGCGTCTGGGTCAGAAAAACCTTCAACGCATCGGTCGCTGCAGCAGAAACCGCCAGCGGCATCAGGAACATCAGAAATAACAGGATTCGCATCACTGGCTCCGGCGCATGCGCTCGATATTGACGATCCGCCCTGAACGCAGCGTAATCGTTGTCAGGTGGGGATTGGCCGAAGTCGGATAGTAATAAAACGTCTTCAGGCCTTCACGGATATTGTCGTTGGAACGGTGGTCGGGTTTGCCCGCACGCAACAGCAGATCGCCCTCGGTCATGCCGTGCTCCAGCCGGATATAGACTTCGAAGGCCATGCCGCGCGACGGCTCTTCAGCCGCTTCGACGACCGGCACCAAAAACAGCAGACATAACAAAATACGGATAGTCATGGAGAGTCAGATCACGCCCGGGGCAAAAAGTTTGGCCCTGCGCGTGAAATCAGCGCTCAGTCCGCATCCGAGGCGGAAGCCGGCGCCAGGACTTCGCGGTTGCCATTGGACTGCATCGTCGACACCAGACCGGCCCGCTCCATCTGCTCAATCAACCGCGCCGCACGGTTATAACCGATGCGAAGATGTCGTTGCACCAGCGAAATCGACGGCCGGCGCGTCTTGAGCACGATCGCCACAGCCTGGTCATAAAGCGGATCGGCCTCGACGTCACCGCCCTCGGCGCCATCAACACCACTGTCAGTGGCGGCATCGGGACTCTCCAGCACCTCATCAATGTACTGTGGCTTGGCAAGACTCTTCAGATGCTCGACGACCTTGTGCACCTCCTGATCGTCGACAAACGCACCATGTATTCGCTGCGGAAAACCATGACCCGGCGGCAGGAACAGCATGTCGCCCTGCCCCAGCAACGCCTCGGCCCCGCCCTGGTCAAGAATCGTACGCGAATCGACCTTTGCCGAAACCTGGAATGCAATCCGCGTCGGGATGTTGGCCTTGATCAAGCCGGTGATGACATCCACCGAAGGCCGTTGCGTGGCGAGGATCAGGTGAATGCCGGCGGCACGCGCCTTCTGCGCGAGGCGCGCAATCAGTTCTTCGACCTTCTTGCCCACCACCATCATCAGGTCGGCCAACTCGTCGATGACCACCACGATCAATGACATCTCCAGCAACGGCACCGGGTTATCCGGCGTCGAGGCAATCGGATTATTTAGCGGTGCTTTTTTCTTGATCGCGTCGCGCACCTTCTGATTGAAGCCGGCCATGTTGCGCACGCCCAGCGCCGACATCAGTTTGTAGCGGCGCTCCATCTCGCCCACGCACCAGTTGAGCGCGTTCGCCGCATGCCGCATGTCAGTCACCACCGGCGCCAGCAAATGCGGTATGCCCTCGTAGACCGAAAGCTCAAGCATCTTCGGATCAACCAGAATCAATCGTACCTGCGACGGCGGCGCCTTGTAGAGCAACGACAGGATCATCGCGTTGATCGCCACCGATTTGCCGGAACCCGTGGTGCCGGCAACCAGCAGGTGCGGCATGCGGGCCAGGTCCGCGACAATCGGGTTGCCGGCAATGTCCTTGCCCAGCGCCATGGTCAGCGGCGAAATCATGTCGGCATAAACCTGGGAGCTGAGAATCTCAGACAGGCGAACCATCTGCCGCTTGGGATTGGGGATCTCGAGGCCCATGCAGCTCTTGCCGGGTATGGTCTCAACGACACGAATGCTCAGCACCGACAATGCCCGCGCCAAGTCACGAACCAGATTGATGATCTGGCTGCCTTTGACACCGACCGCAGGTTCGATTTCATAACGGGTCACCACCGGCCCCGGATAAGCTGCAAGCACTTTCACCTCGACACCAAAGTCGAGCAGCTTTTTTTCGATCAGGCGCGACGTGAACTCCAGCGTATCGGCCGACACGGTCTCCACATTTTCGTCTGCCGGGTCCAGCAGATTGAGCGGTGGCAACAGGCTGTCGGGGAGTTCCTCGAACAGCGGTACCTGTTTTTCTTTCTGAACACGCACTGATTTCGGAATTTCGACACGCGGCGGTTCGATACGTACCGGCTCATGCGCCTCGATTTTTTTCTTGTTGTCTTCGACGGCATCCTTGCGCGCGACAACAGCCACCTCACCAGCCTTGCGATCCTCGCGTTCCTGCAGCTTGGCGATCACAAAATCGTAAAAGCGTTCGGACCAGCCGCCGACGCGCTCAATGACGGCAAGCCAGGAAGTGCCTGTGAACAGGCTGAGGCCCGCTGCGAACAGCGCCAGCAGCAGCAGCGTCGCCCCTGTAAAACCGGCCAGACTGGCCAGTCCGTTTCCGACAACGGCACCCAAGGCACCGCCCGGCGCACCGGGTAGCGCGGCTTTCAGGCTGTAAAGTCGCAGCGATTCCAGCCCGCAACTGGACACCAGCAACACCACAAATCCAACCAGTGCCACCGCATAAGAGCGACGGTCGGTGTCCAGTATGGTTTCGATGCGCCGGAATCCCCAAAGCACCAGGGCGCCGCAGACCACAACCCACCAGTAGGCGGAAACCCCGAATACGAACAGCATCAGGTCGGCGAGATAGGCACCGACAACGCCGCCGGCATTCTCGATGCGCTCCGGAACAACACTGTGTGACCAGCCCGGATCCCTCTTGTGGAACGTAAAAAGAACCAGCAGCAGATAAAGGGCAACGGCAAGAAACGCCAGCCACCACGACTCCCTGACCAACGCGGCAATCTTGGGCGGCAAGGGATTGCGCGCCACCTTGGTATCAAGTGTTTTGTCGGCCGGCATCAGGTTCGGTGGTCAATGGCATCAAATTGGATTAACCCGATGATTATAAGTGAAAAACCCTGCGCACCCGAAGAGTGGCGCGAATCCGTCCGTCATCAAAAACAAACCCCGCCGGAGCGGGGTTTGAGAAAGCACGTGAGCGCTCCGGATTATTTGACCATGCACTCCTGGCTTGTTGATCCGCCGCGGATTGCACCGCCACCGACGCCGAGGGTGAAAGGCAACTGGCTCAAATTCAGGCCCGGATCGCCGGGCAGCAGCACCGGGGGCCTCTTGGGATCCTGGGCAAAGCCAAACTGGCCTTCGCCGATCAATTGGGCGCCGCCCTGGTTCTGCATGATGTAGCTGCCAGAAAATGTCGTGTGATAAGTACCGGGCTGAAGATTCCCGCAATTGCTTTCACAGTGGTGACTTTCGCCAGTGGAGCCACGGATGCCGATCGTTGCGGTCGAAGTGCCGATTTTGTAAACATCCTGGTCTCCGCGCTTACCGATCAGGCCGGTCACCGTGCGCAAACCGCCCTTGAGCAGACGCATGAACATCGCGTCGCCCTGCGGTTTTTCCTGGGTAAAAGAATAGGATTCCAGTTTCATCGTCGTGTTCGGACGCATGGTGGCTGCGCTGCCGTCGGTGAAATTGATCTGGGCGTAGCTGTCGCGCTGCGTGGTCAGGACGTCACCGGGCTGGACCTCGGATTTCTGCGACAGGATACGCACAGAACCGTCTAGTCGCTGCACAGACATCGTGCCGCTCAAATGGGTGATGACGCCGGCTCCAGCCGCAAACGCGGATGCAGCGACCAAGGTCAGCGCAAACGACGCAACAACCTTTAAAACCCCCTGGATCGTATACATGTCCCTATCTCCCTTTGGCGCACTCCCGGCACCACTCGGATAACCGAACGCAATCGTCCGGAATAGCTTATTTTTATACCATAAAGACCAGTCGCCACCAGGAACAGTGCCACAACTGTTTGAATCAAATGTGAAAAAAATCACGTTATGCGCGTAATCCCGCGATTTTAACGGGACTCAACCCGCCGGCCTTCAGACGGAACCGCGGTGCGCCATCGACTGGCGGTCAAGGACGATAATCTTGCGTTTGTCAGTCCGGATCAGGTTTTTTTCCTGCAGATCCTTGATCACCCGGCTGACCATTTCCCGGGAAGCGCCGATCATGCGGGCGATTTCCTGCTTGGCCGGCGCCCGCGGCACGACCCACGAACCGTCGGTCAGTTCCGCCATATCGATAATCAACCGGGCCACGCGACCATAAACGTCGATCAAAGCCAAACTCTCGATCTTGCGGTCGGCGTCGCGCAACCGTTTGACGAGGTTTTTGAGTACCAGCATGGCTACTTCGCTATGGCTTTCCATGCAGGACAGAAACGCTGTGCGGGGAACACGCAGCATCTCGCAGGGCTCCAGCGTTTCGACGGTTGCCGAACTGGGCAAATCGTCCAGCAACCCCATCTCTCCAACGTAATCCTGCGAGCCGAGCATGGTCAGGATGACTTCCCGCCCCTCCTCATCGGGAATCAGCACCTTAACGCGGCCGGACAGAATGATGTAAAGCGCGTCCGTCTCTTCCCCCGCCCTGAGAATCAGGGAGCCGCGTGGATAGCTGCGATGCTGCACGCAAGATGCCAGCGTTGCAATCTGCTGATCCGAAAAAGACGAAAGCAGCGGAACAGTTTTAAGGATTTGGGGGTTGGGAATAATGGGCGGTGGCATTTTGATTTGTCAAAATCCGTCGGCTTTTTCAGTATGGCGAATTACCATCTCGTAGAAAGATGATGGTGCCAGATTACGCGGCAATAGTCATGTCCTGCCGCTTTGCGTTTATAGACCCGGCCGGCAACGCTTAATCGCGGGAGCGGCCCCAACCTGCTAAAGTCGCGTTTTCATTGAATCCGTTCGCAACAATTACTCAAAAATCATGACTACAACGACCAAACACTGTCGCGTCCTCATCCTGGGCTCGGGCCCCGCCGGCTACTCTGCGGCCGTTTACGCCGCCCGCGCCAATCTCAAACCGGTCCTGATCACCGGTCTCGCCCAGGGCGGACAGTTGATGACCACCACCGATGTCGATAACTGGCCAGCCGACGCCGACGGCGTTCAGGGGCCGGACCTGATGGCCCGCTTCCAGAAACACGCCGAACGGTTCAACACCGAGATGATCTTTGACCACATCCATACCGTAAAACTGAAAGAAACCCCGATCACGCTGGTCGGCGACCAAGGCACCTACACCTGTGACGCGCTGATCATCGCCACCGGTGCTTCCGCGATGTATCTGGGATTGCCTTCCGAAGAAAAATTCATGGGCAAAGGCGTATCGGGCTGCGCCACCTGCGACGGTTTTTTCTACAAAAACCAGGATGTCGCCGTCATCGGTGGCGGCAATACTGCGGTTGAGGAAGCCCTCTACCTGACCAACATTGCCAAACACGTCACCATCGTCCACCGCCGCGACAAGTTCCGCGCCGAAGCCATCCTGATCGACAAACTCAACGAACGCGTTGCTGCCGGCAAAGCGACCGTGCTCTGGGATCACGTCCTCGACGAAGTGCTGGGCGACAACACCGGCGTCACCGGCATGCGCATCAAACACGCCAAAACCGGCGCCACCACCGACAAACAGTTGCAGGGCGTTTTTATTGCCATCGGGCACAAACCCAACACGGACATCTTCGAAGGCCAAGTGGAGATGAAAAACGGCTACATCGTCACTCACAGCGGCAATGCCGGCAACGCCACCGCGACCAGCATCCCGGGCGTATTTGCGGCCGGCGACGTGCAGGATCATGTTTACCGTCAGGCAGTCACCAGCGCCGGCACCGGCTGCATGGCGGCACTCGACGCGCAGAAATATCTGGAAAGCAAAGGCCTGGTCTGAACCCAGGCCTGATACTCAGTGAGATGCGCTGTGAAACGGACCCAGCCGCGCAGCGCCTCCGTCGAGTCTGAAGAAAAAGAACTGCTGCGCGCCGCGCTAGCCGACGTCCAGCCGCTGGCACCCGCCAACCGCGCATCGTTGATACGACCCAAGCCACACCCGCGCGCTGCGAAGCAAGTCCCCTTGGGGGGCGATGAACAGGAAATCCTGGGGGACACGCTCAGCGACAGCCCGGCCTGGCAACAGGGGCTCGAAAACGGGGAAGAACTGCTGTTTCGCCGTGACGGGCTGTCACAGAAGCACATCCGCAAACTCAGGCGCGGCCACTGGAAAGTCCAGGACCATCTCGACCTGCACGGACTCATTGCAACGGAAGCACGCGCGCTTACCGCGGCTTTCCTCGCACATGCGATCCGCAACGGCCTGCGCTGCGTGCGTATCGTTCACGGCAAGGGCCTGAGCTCGCCGAACCGCGAACCGGTATTGAAGAAAAAACTGTCGGGATGGCTGGCGCAGCGCGACGAAGTGCTGGCCTACTGCCAGGCACCGCAACCCGAAGGCGGCGGCGGTGCGGTGCTGGTGCTGCTACGCGCCACGAAGTAAGTCCCCTTGGGGACGCTGCGAAGTAAGTCCCCCTTAAGGGGGGGGCGGATCGCGCAGCAGCACCGAAAAAGATTCGAACCTAGACGGCCGCCTCGTCGGTCTCGCCGGTACGGATGCGGATGACCTGCGACACATCACTGACAAAAATCTTGCCGTCGCCGATTTTTCCGGTACGCGCAGCCTTGACCATCGCATCAATGGCCGCATCCAGCATCTTGTCGGCCACAACCACTTCGACTTTGACCTTGGGCAGGAAATCGACGACATACTCGGCACCGCGATAAAGCTCGGTGTGCCCCTTCTGCCGACCGAATCCCTTGACCTCGGTCACTGTCAGACCGCTGACCCCGATCTCGGACAACGCTTCGCGAACTTCGTCGAGCTTGAACGGCTTGAAAATGGCTTCGATTTTTTTCATGGTCACTCCGGCAGAAATACGGGTTTATCGCCTGAAAAGAATAGCACAACAACCGGTCGTCGGAATCCTCCCCGGGAGACCTCAGTGCCGGAACTTGTTGGTAATCGGATATCGCCAGTCCTTGCCGAATCCGCGATTGGTGATTCGGATACCCACCGGGGCCTGGCGCCGCTTGTATTCGCTGATCCGCAGCAGGCGCACCACCTTGTCGACATCGGCCCGGGCAAACCCCATGGCGATGATTTCCTGCGGGCTGCGGTACTGCTCGACATAGGCTTCCATGATTGCATCCAGAACATCGTAGGGCGGCAGGCTGTCCTGATCCTTCTGATCCGGCCGCAATTCGGCCGACGGGGGGCGATCGATGACCCGACGCGGGATCACCGCGCTCAGCGTGTTGCGATATTCACAAAGCCGGTAAACCAGCGTTTTCTTGATGTCCTTGAGCACCGCAAAGCCGCCCGCCATGTCGCCATACAGCGTGGCGTAACCCGTGCCCATTTCGCTCTTGTTGCCGGTGGTCAGCACGATGGCGCCGGTCTTGTTCGACATCGCCATCAGCAGGGTGCCACGGATGCGCGCCTGCAGGTTCTCCGCGGTGACAGCCTCCTTCAACCCGCGAAACTCGTCTGCCAGGGCGGTGAGGAAGCCATCAAACATCGGACGAATCGCAATTTCCGAATACTTCGTGCCCATGATCTGCGCCTGCGCCTTGGCATCCTCGCAACTCATGTCCGCGGTGTACTGCGACGGCATCATCACCGCATGCACCTTGTCTGCACCCAGCGCATCCACGGCGACCGCCAGCGTCAGCGCCGAATCAATGCCGCCGGACAGGCCCAGCAATGCGCCGGGAAATCCGTTCTTGCCGAGGTAGTCGCGCACCCCCAGGGTCAACGCGGAGTACACATCCTCCTCCAGCGTCGTCACCGGAGCGATTTGCCCCTTCAGCGGAACCCCGCCGGCCACCTCGATCAGCGCAACCACTTCCTTGAACGCCGGAAACTGGTGCGTCAGTTCGCCGTGGCCATCGACCGCAAACGATGCGCCATCGAACACCAGTTCATCCTGCCCCCCGACCTGATTGGCATAGATAACGGCCATACCAGTCTTGCCGATGCGTTCGCGCACCACCTCATAACGCGTCAACTGCTTGTTGATGTGATAAGGCGAAGCATTGAGCACCAGCAGCAGTTGGGCGCCGGCATCGCGAGCCGCTCGTGCCGCCGGCTCCTCCCAGACGTCCGCACAGATATTGATGCCGACACGCACGCCTTCGTGCTCGAACACGCAAGGGGAATCGCCGGAATCGAAATACCGCTCCTCATCGAACACCGTGTAGTTGGGCAGCGTGCGCTTGAGGTAGGTGGCAATGACCTTACCGTCACGAATCACCGACGCTGCGTTATAACGCTTGCCGCCGATCTGATGCGGATGGCCCAGCACCACGGTGATTCCCGCAAGCTCTGCAACCAGGCGCTGGAACACCTTGTCGCAAGCGTGGAAAAAATCATCCCGCAGCAGCAGATCTTCCGGCGGATAACCGGACAAAGCGAGTTCGGTGGTCAACAACAGACTGGCACCCGACGCTTTTGCGCGACGCGCGGCATCGCTGATTTTTGTGGCATTGCCGTCGAGGTCGCCAACCGTGACATTCAGCTGTGCAATCGCTATTTTCATGGCGCTAATATATCATCGACGCGCATGTCTTTTGACGCGACACCGCCGTGAATCTGCTAGTAGCAACATCCCTTGATGCGGTTGATCCTCAGGCTTGGAACCGGCTCGCCGGTGACGACCCGTTCCTGCAATACGCCTTCCTGCACGCCCTGCACGACACCGGATGCGCCTGTGCCGCCACCGGCTGGACACCGCAATACCTGCTGCTCCAGGACCGGGACACACTGCTCGGTGCCATGCCGCTGTACTTGAAACAGCATTCCTACGGCGAATATGTGTTCGACTGGGCCTGGGCCGATGCCTATCAGCGCCATGGACTGACCTATTACCCGAAGCTGCTCTGCGCCATCCCTTTCACGCCGGTAGTCGGCAGCCGCATTCTCGCCCGCGAATCCGCCCATCGCGACCGGCTGATTGCCGGCGCGCTGGAACTGGCCAATCGCAGCGGCATCTCGTCGCTGCATATCCTGTTTCCGTCAGATACCGACCTGGGCGACCTCACCCGTCATGGACTGATGCTGCGCCAGGGCCTGCAGTTTCACTGGAATAACGACCACTACACCGACTTTGAACAGTTTTTGTCACGACTCAGTCACGACAAACGCAAAAAAATCCGCCAGGAACGGCGCAAGGTGCGCGACACCGGCATTACCTTCGACTGGCTCGAAGGCACGGCGATCGGCGATGACGATTGGCAGTTCTTTCATCGCTGCTACCGTCAGACCTATCGCGAACACCATTCGTCGCCATATCTGAATCTGGAGTTTTTCCGGCGCATCGGTGCGGCCATGCCCGAAAGCTTCGTGCTGGTGCGCGCCCTGAGCGAAAATCGTCCGGTTGCAGCCTCGCTGCTGGTGCGTAACGCAACCCGGCTCTATGGCCGGCACTGGGGCGCCATCGAACATCATCCCATGCTGCATTTTGAAACCTGCTATTACCAGGCCATCGAATTCGCCATTGCTCGCGGCCTGCAGGTGTTCGAGGGCGGCGCGCAGGGCGAACACAAGATGGCGCGCGGCCTGCTGCCGGTCGCCACGCAGTCGGCGCACTGGCTGGCGCATCCCGAATTTACCGCCGCCGTCGGCAAATATCTGGAGCGCGAAACAGCCCTGCTCGACGAACACGGCCGCACACTGGCCGCGCGGAATCCGTTCAAGTCGGGCTGAACAGCCGGAATCCGCGAAACGCCACAAAACGTGACCGGCAAAACCATCTTCCCGTATAGTTACGGCCTCAAAACCCGGATTCACCCATGAAGTTCTGCAGCAACTGCGGCGCCGCCGTCGCGCTCAAAATCCCGCCTGGCGACAGCCTGCCCCGGCATGTCTGCGATGCCTGCAGCACGATCCATTATCAGAACCCGAAAATGATCGTCGGCTGCATCGCTGAATGGGAACATCGCATCCTGCTGTGCCGTCGCGCGATTGAACCGCGCCACGGCCTGTGGACCGTCCCCGCCGGCTTCATGGAAAACGGCGAAACCACGGCACAGGGCGCGGCACGCGAAACGCTGGAAGAGGCCAATGCCCGCGTCGAAATCGGCCCGCTGTATGCGATGTACAACATTCCTCACATCAACCAGGTCTACATCCTGTTCCGCGCCCGCCTGCTTGATCTGGATTTCAGTGCCGGCGCGGAATCGCTGGAAGTGCAACTGTTCGACGAAGCCGACGTACCGTGGGAAACGCTTGCCTTTGCCACGGTGCGCAACACGCTGACCCACTACTACGCCGACCGCAAGACCGGCGAATACCGCTTTCACCTCGGCACCATCGAGCGCACGCCCGCACGCAGCTGACGGCTTCGCGGTATCAGGCTGCGCGCAACGCGTCGACGATGCTCAGTCGCGCGGCACGCACCGCCGGCAGAAAACCACCGACCACCCCCATCAGTACCGCAAACAGCATCGACGTGACGATGATGCGCGGCGTCAGCGTAAAACTGAAAGCCAGTTCGGAAAACGATTGCCAGTTCAGCGTCGAGATGTGAATGAACTGCATCAGCGACGCCAGCATCAGGCCGGCAATCCCACCCACGATGCCGAGTAATACCGCCTCCAGCAGAAAGGTGGCGAGGATGCTGGTACGGCGAAATCCGAGTGCGCGCAACGTGCCGATCTCCCCGGTGCGGTTGGCCACCGCCGCATACATGGTGATCATCGCGCCAATCATCGCCCCCACCGAAAAAATCACCGACAGCGTCAGGCCGAGATAGCTGATGAAATTGGACAGCGCTTTCGACTGATCCTCGAAAAACTCGCGCTCGGCTTTGACGTCGAGTGTCAGTCGCGGATCATTCT
The DNA here is from genome assembly GCA_903933915.1 of uncultured beta proteobacterium. Taxonomy (GTDB): domain Bacteria; phylum Pseudomonadota; class Gammaproteobacteria; order Burkholderiales; family SG8-41. The sequence continues at coordinate 39,589 of CAIZLW010000108.1, forward strand.
CCAGCCGCGCTTTCATCGCCGGCAGCGCCGCCAGATCCGCCAGCCGCGCCACCACCGCCGACCAGGCATTGCGCCGGAACGACTGCAGCAACTGGTCGGCATCCGTCCAGACTTCAGAATCGTACGCCGAGCCTTTGGCCTCAAACACACCGACCACACGCCATTCCCGGCCGCCGAAACGCAATAAAGAACCGATGGCCGCTCCTTCAAAACGCTGGGCAATGCTTGACCCGACAATGACTTCAGCCGAGCCTGGCCGGAATGTGCGGCCTTCGGCAATCCGCAATTGCGGCCGCAATTCGAACGCCGCAACGCCGACACCGCGCGTGGTGACATTGGTGGCCACGCCGGAGTCGCGCTTGGGCAGCGTGATCAGCACCACAACTTCTTTGGAAACCAGTCGCAGGCCATTGCCGCCGATGGCAATCTCCGGCTGGGTTTCAACCACCGCAGCCTGCATGCGGTCAACGACACTGGAAATTTCAGCGCCGGAGGCGCGGCGCGTGACATGCACGTTGTCAGGCTGACCAGTGGCGATCAGCGTCTGCCGCAAACCGGTGTCGAGCATCTGCACCGCCGCGAACACAAACACCACCAGCGCCATGCCGCCGGCGGTCAGTGCCGTGGTCAGCTTGCGCGTCCATAAATTGCGCAGCGTGTAGGAAAACGGCAGCGCCATCAGCCCACCGCCCTCAGGCCTTCAACGATGCGCACCTGCGCGGCGCGATACGCCGGCACCACGGCTGCCGCCACACCCACCACCAGCGCGCAGGCGAACTGCAGCCATACCGTTTCGCCACTGACTTCAAACACCGGAAACAGCGTGCCCATCTTGGCACCAAACCACTGCGCCACCGGAAACGTCAGCAGCACGCCCAGCGCCGATCCGGCAAACGCAATCGCCAGCGATTCGCCATAAATCAGGCCACCTAGAAAACCCGGGCCGAAACCCAATGCCTTCAGCGTCGCGTGTTCGGCGATACGCTCGCGCGCCGTCATTGCCATGGTATTGGCCATCACCGCGAGGATGATGAAGATGACGACAAACGACACGATGCGGATGGCGATGACGATGGCCTCGGTCTGCTTGATGAAACCGATCTGGAATGCCTTCTCGGTTTCAGTCAGCGTTTCCGCCGGCGAATTGCGGAACTGCGCGTCAATGGCCGCGCTGATTTCGGCTGCGCGTGACACATCGCGGACCTGCACCACGAACACGCCGACCTGGTTGGCGCGCTGCGGCGCACGGGTACGCACGGTTTCGTTCAGATATTCCCAGTGAAAGAAAAACTGCGAAGTGTCGGTCTTCGGCGTGGCACCCTCGTAGATCGCCCGCACCACAAATTCCCAGTTGCCGGCGAAAATCGTGCCCTTGAGCGGTACCACGTCACCCAGTTTGAAACCATAGGTATCCGCCAGCTTGCGGCCGACGACAGCGCCCTTGCGGTCGCGCATGAAATCGCGCAACTGGTCGGGATGGATACGGTATTCCGGATACATCGCGAGGTACGTCACCGGATCAATGGCGAATTGCGGGAAAAAATTCTTCGGTTCCTGATACACGCCGGCAAACCAGTTCGCCGACGCCACTGAACGCACACCATCAATGGCGCGGATCTTGTCGCGGTAATGCACCGGCAGCGGCACCACCAGCGACACCGCGCTGCGTGTCACCAGCCGGTCCGGCGCCGCGGAATTGGCGCCGGTGTACCAGGCGTCGACTACGGTTTGCAGCAATCCGAAAGACAAAATCGCCACCAGCAGCCCCAGGACCGTCAGCAATGTGCGCAGCCTGTGGCGCAAGGCGTTGCGCAAGATCAGCTTCAGCAGATACATGGCGTCGAGATGTCGTTATTTTTTATCAATAAAAACAGTTACTTACAATCAATCGGTCAACACGCCTTTTTCCAGATGACGGATGTGATGCGCGCGCTCTGCCGCATGCGGATCGTGGGTGACCATGATGATGGTCTTGCCCAGTTCGTCATTCAGCCGCTCCATCAACGCCAGAATGTCGTCAGCCGAAACGCGGTCGAGATCGCCGGTCGGTTCATCCGCAACGAGAATGGTCGGGTCAGTAATGATCGCGCGCGCGATGGCCACGCGCTGCTGCTGCCCGCCCGACAGCTCCGACGGGTAATGCGTCATGCGGTCAGCCAGCCCGACCATGCCCAGCGCAACCTCCACGCGTTCGCGCCGGTCGCGCGACGGCAAACCGGTCAGCAGCAGCGGCAGCTCGACGTTTTCCAGCGCGGTCAGCACCGGCATCAGGTTATAGAACTGGAAAATAAATCCGACGTTACGCGCGCGCCAGTCAGCCAGCCCCGCCTCGTCGAGCGCCATGATGTCGACATCAGCCACACGCAATTCGCCGCTGTCGGGCCGGTCGATGCCGGCGATCAGGTTGAGCAAAGTGCTTTTGCCGGAACCCGACGGCCCCATCAGCGCGACGAAATCGCCTGCGGCAATATCAAAGCTGATGTTCTCCAGCACCGACACCACCTGCCCGCCGCGGCGGTAGGACTTGGTGAGATGGCGGATCGCGACCGCAGGTGCAGACTGCGACATGGCGTTCAGCAATAAAAAACCAACATGCCGACGGGTTGATCCCCTTGTGAACCGCCGAGCAGCGCAGTCGGACCGGGGGTCGTCGGCGAGCACTGTCTGAGCCCTCGCGTCGTTTGCGAGGGCGAGTTGCGCGCCCCGAAGGAAGTCGCCTTGGGCGGCAGCCGCCCGGTACGACGAGCAGCACAGGGAAGCCCGCAGGGCCGGTGAACCGGGGCGGCATTTTCTTTGGTTACTTTCTTTTGGCCGCACAAAAGAAAGTAACCGGCCGCCGGGCCGCCCCCGGCGAATTGATCAGACCAGAAGCAACGAATCATTTGGTAGCAATTTTGATTGCCGAACCATCCCGCAACCCCGCCGGCGGCCTTAACACCAGCTTGTCGCCGGCGGCCACCTTGCCGGTGACCTCAACAAGGTCGCCGATCTTCATGCCGGTTTTCACGCCGACCTGCGCCGCCTTGCCTTCGCGAATCACGAACACCGTGCTGCCGCCGTCGCGTTCCACCACCGCAGACGGCTGCACCACGTTGCGCGCATTACGCTCCTCCTGCGGCAGTTCCTTCTCCAGGAACGCCACCTTCGCACTCATTTCGGGCAACACCCGCGCATCGACATCGACAAAGCGCACCTTGACCATCACCGTCGCCTTGGCACGGTCCACGGTGGGCACCGTGCGCTGCACGACGCCGCGAAAGCGCTGATCGGGCAAGGCATCGAGCTGGATTTCACAGGGCTGGCCAACTTTGACCTTGGCCAGATTCGCTTCCGACACATCGGCTTCGACTTCCAGCGTCGACATGTCGGCCATCGTCACCACCGCCGCCTGCGAACCCAGTGCCGACGAGAACGGCGTGATGACATCGCCGACGTTGGCATTTTTGGTCAGCACCACGCCGTCAAACGGCGCGCGGATCAGCGTCTGCTCGACGGCCACCTGGGCGACGCGCAGATTGGCCTCCGCAACCGCGATGGATGCCTTGTAACTGCTCAGCGCCGCCTGCGCCTTCTCCTGGCGGGCGACCACGGTGTCGTGTGCCGCAGCCGATACGAATTTTTTCTCCAGCAGATCACTCGACCGCCCCATCGCCCGCACCGCCTCCTTCAATTCGGCGTCGCCCTGCTCGAGATTGGCCCGGGCCACCCGCACGCTGGCCGCGGCCTGCTGCATCTGCGCGGTGACATCATTGCTCTCGAGGCGCGCGAGAATTTCACCCGCCTTGACCTGACTGCCTTCGCGCACGTTGAGCCACTCCAGCCGGCCGGTTGCCTTTGAAGCAACGGCCGCCTTGCGCTGGGCCACGACGTAGCCGGTGGCATTGAGCAGCGTGTGCGCCTGCGAGGGATACGCCTGCGAAACCGTGGCCGTTTCGACGGCCAGCGGCGCATTGCGCGCATACAGCAAATAGCCGGCGCCAATGGCCAGCACGGCAGGCAACAGCCACCACCAGCGGAAACGGCGCCGTCGGGTTGCACGAGGTGCATCCCGGTCAATGCGCAGGCGGGAGAGGTCTTGGTCAGTCAAAATGATCTAGAATCGAAAAAACCTTCACAACCTGCATTGTATCCGGAGACCCCCATGAGCGCCGCGAAGTCATCGACCAAAGCCACATTCCAATGGGATGACCCGTTGCTGCTCGACGAACTGCTGACCGACGAAGAACGTATGGTGCGCGACGCGGCCCGTGCCTACTGCCAGGAAAAACTGATGCCGCGGGTACTCGAAGCCAACCGTCACGAGAAATTCCACCGCGAAATCATGAACGAGATGGGCGAACTGGGCTTCCTCGGACCGACCATCGAAGGTTATGGCTGCGCCGGCGTCAACCATGTCTGCTATGGCCTGATCTCGCGCGAAGTCGAGCGCGTCGACAGCGGCTACCGTTCGGCGATGTCGGTGCAGTCCAGCCTGGTGATGTATCCGATCTTCGCCTTTGGCAGTGAAGCACAGAAAAACAAATATTTACCGAAACTGGCCACCGGCGAATGGATGGGTTGTTTCGGTCTGACCGAACCCAATGCCGGCTCCGATCCGGCAGGCATGGCGACGCGCGGCCGCAAGACCGACGGCGGCTATCTCGTCAGCGGCGCAAAAATGTGGATCACCAACGCCCCGCTCGCCGACGTGCTGCTGGTCTGGGCCAAGGACGACGGCGGCGTGATCCGCGGCTTCATCCTCGAAAAAGGCATGAAGGGGCTGACGACACCGAAAATCGAAGGCAAGTTCAGTCTGCGCTCTTCAGTCACCGGCGAAGTGGTGATGGACAACGTGTTCGTGCCCGAAGAAAACGTATTGCCCGACGTGTCGGGTCTGAAAGGACCGTTCTCCTGCCTCAACAAGGCGCGCTACGGCATCGCCTGGGGCGCGCTGGGCGCGGCGGAATTTTGCTGGGATGCCGCCCGCAAATACACGCTGGACCGCAAACAATTCGGCCGTCCGCTCGCCGCCAACCAGCTGGTGCAACTGAAGCTGGTCAACATGCAGACCGAAATCACGCTGGGCCTGCACGCCGTGCTGCGCCTGGGCCGGCTGATCGACGAAAACCGCGTCGCACCGGAAATGATTTCCCTGCTCAAGCGCAACTCCTGCGGCAAGGCGCTGGAGATTGCCCGGATCGCCCGCGACATGCATGGCGGCAACGGCATTTCCGACGAGTTCCACGTGATCCGCCATGTAATGAATCTTGAGGCGGTCAATACTTACGAAGGTACTCACGACATCCACGCGCTAATCCTTGGCCGCGCGCTGACAGGAATACCCGCGTTCGGCTGACACACCCCAAAAAGGCAATCTTCGAAGGAGACACACTATGCTGAACATCCGTCCCAGCGGCGCAGCAGTGGGGGCTGAGATCCGCGGCATTGATCTCGCACAGCCGCTGGACGAGCAGACCTTTCGTGCCATCGAGGACGCGCTGCACGAACACGAAGTGGTTTTTTTCCGCGACCAGAAACTCACCCCGGAGCAGCACATCATCTTCAGCCAGCGGTTCGGCGAAATGGAACTGCATTTACGCAAGGACTGCTACAAGCCAGGTTATCCGGAAATCTTCGTGGTTTCCAACGTCATCGAAAACGGCAAACCCATCGGCACCCAGGATGCCGGCCTGTTCTGGCATTCCGACCTTGCCTATATGGCAGTGCCCAGCCGCGGCTCGCTGTTTTACGCACTGGAAGTGCCGCACGACGACAGCGGCAAACCCCTAGGCGACACCCTGTTCGCCAGCACCACCGCGGCGTGGAATACGCCCTCCGAAAGCATCAAGAGCATCGTTGCCGGACGCCGCGCGGTGACCTCGTACGCCAAGGGTTATTACCGCGACCGCAACAGCGGGCCGCGACCGCCGCTGACCGAGGCACAAAAGGCGCGCACGCCGGATGTCGAACACCCGATCATGCGCACTCACCCATACACCAAAAAACCATGCCTGTTCATCAACGAGGACTACACCGCGCGCATCGCTGACCTGCCGCAGCAAGAATCCGACAGCGTGCTGAACCTGCTGTCCGAACATGTATCGCGCCCGGAATTCGTCTACAGCCACCAGTGGCGCGCCGGCGATTTCCTGATCTGGGACAACTGCTCCACCCAGCATCGCTCGGTGTTCAACTACGCCCTGCCGCACCGCCGGCGCATGGAACGCACAACGCTGACCGGTTCAGCGCCGTTCTGAACGGGTCATGACCAATCGCCTGCACCTGGCAGCGCTGCTCGCGCTGCTCTGCCTGGCCAATGCCCTTGGCGCCGAACCCTATACCGTCGGCAGTAGCCGGCGCAGCGTCAGCATCGACGGCGAAAGCATCGAGCTGTTCGCCTACAAGCCGGCACAGTACAAGGGCGGCCCGGTGCTGCTGGTGCTGCACGGCCTCGGCACCAATGCACCAGGTTACCGAAATTACGCAATTCCGATCGCCGATCAGCTCGGCATGCTGGTCATCGCACCCTTGTTCGACCGCGAACGCTTTCCGACTTGGCGTTACCAGACCGGTGGCATCGTCCGCGACCAGCGTGTTGAAGGCGACTTCACGGTCGAGCCCGAAGCGCGCCGGATGGGCCGGACCTTCCTCGACATCATCGACAGCGTGCGCGCCGCCGAAGGCCGCCCCGACCTCGGCTACTCGCTGATCGGCCATTCCGCCGGCGGCCAGACCCTGTCGCGTTTTGCGGCGTTCGTGCCGCATGCCGCGAAACATATCGTTATCGCCAATCCATCGACTTATTTATGGCCGTCCCCCGATGAACGTTTCCCGTACGGCTTCGGCGGCCTGCCGCCCCAGCTATTCGATGACACAATACTGCGCCGCTATCTGGCGCAACCGGTAACCGTACTGCTGGGCACCGCCGACATCGAGCGCAGCGCCGACCTCAACGTGCAGGAAGGTGCCGAACGCCAGGGTTACTACCGGCTGGAGCGCGGCCGCAATGCATGGCGCGCGGCACAGCAGCTGGCGCAGCAGCGCGGCTGGGCCTTCAACTGGAAACTGGTCGAAGTGCCGGATGTCGGCCACAGCGCGCGGCTCATGTTCGGCAGCGCACAGGCGCTGCAGGCACTGACCGCGGACTGACGCCGCCAGCGCCCGCTCAGGGCAGTTGCTTGTGCAACTCCACCGGCGGCGCCCGTTTCGCGCGCATCCGCAGATTGAGCATTTCGACACCCACCGCAAACGCCATCGCGAAGTAGATGTAGCCTTTGGGAATGTGCATCTCCCAACCCTCGCCGATCAGCGCAACACCGACCAGGATCAGGAACGACAGCGCCAGCATCTTGATCGTCGGATGACGGTCGACAAAAGTGCCAATCGGCCCGGCGGCGAACAGCATCACGCCCACCGCAATGACAATGGCAACCACCATGATCGACAGTTCATCGACCATGCCCACTGCCGTAATCACCGAATCCAGTGAAAACACGATGTCGATCACCGCGATCTGCGCAATCACCGCGCCGAACGTCGCTGTCACCGCTGCGGTGGCAGTACCGTGACCGTCCACCGGGCCCTCCAGTGAATTGTGGATCTCATGCACACTTTTCCACAGCAAGAACAGCCCGCCGCCGATCAGGATCAGGTCGCGGCCGGACAATTCGTGCGCAAACAGCGCAAACAACGGCGCGGTCAGCGTCATCAGCCATGTCAGCGTGAACAGCAGACCGATGCGCGTCAGCATCGCAAACATCAGGCCGATGTTGCGCGCCTTCGCTCGCTGATGCTCCGGCAGGCGGCCGCAGAGGATGGAAATAAAAATGATGTTGTCGACGCCGAGCACGATCTCCAGTGCCGTCAGTGTCGCCAGCGCCACCCATGCATTAGGATCTGACAGCCATTCCATATCCCCCCCCTTTTTTTCAATAAAAACATAAAGTTAAATTTATCATTAGACGCCGGACGGCACCGTGCGTTCAAGCCGCGCCATTATAGGTGAGACGCGCCTGGCCGATCATTACACCTCACAACAGAATCATGCACTAATTGCGATCACGCCCAGATTGCGAAACCGCAGCCGACCCGCGTACAGGAAGCTGCTAAAGTCGTCGCTCGCCATTCACGCTGGAATCACCGCCATGTCGACACAGCCCGCGCCCGCCGCAGCCGCCGCAACCACACTATCCATTTCGCAGCAGATTGCCGAATTCGCCGCCAACCTGACGGCGGACGCCATCCCGGCCGATGTGCGCGAATGCGCCAAGCTGCATGTGCTCGATGTCGCCGGCACTGCACTGGCCGCAACCCGTTTCGATTTTGCCCAGCATGCGCTGGCGGGCATCATGAATCTCGCCGAAGGCGGCAACAACAGCGTCATCGGCATGAACGTCAAACTGCCGATGCGCGATGCGGTGCTGATGAACGGCATCCTCGCCCACGGCCTCGATTACGATGACACCCACCCCGGCGCCATTGTGCATCCGACCGCCAGTGCGTTTCCCTGCTCACTGGGCGTCGCCGAAAAACGCGACGCCTCCGGCGCCGATCTGCTGATGGCGTACATCCTCGGCGTTGAAATCGCAACGCGCCTGGGCGTCGCCGCCGCGGGCACCATGCATACCCAGGGCTTCCATACCACCGGCATTGCCGGCCATTTCGGCTGCGCCGTCGCCGCCGGCAAACTATTCAACTTGAGCCCGCAGCGCCTGCAGTATGCGCAGGGATTCGCCGGCAGCACCGCCTCGGCAATTTCCGAACACCGCGCCGACGGCGCCTGGAACAAACGCCTGCACCCGGCCTGGGCCGGCGTCGGCGGCATTACCGCTGCGGGTTTGGCCAGCGGCGGCTTTGTCGGCACCCGCAAAATCTACGAAGGCGAAGACGGCATTTTCCGTTCGCACACCGGCACGCGCTTCAACGAAGTCGACATGGGCGCGATGACGCGCCGGCTCGGCGAGGAATGGCTGCTCAAGGAAGTCGCGATCAAACCGTTCCCGATCTGCCATTTACTCCATGCCTGTGCCGATTCCGCGCTAGCGATCCGCCGCAAGCACAATCTCAAACCCGAAGACATCGTCAAGGTGCGCGCGCTGCTGCATCCGGAGACCTTTCACTACATCGCCGAGCCGCCGGAAATGCGCCGCCGCCCGGTGTCGGACTACATGGCAAAATTCAGCGTGCAGTTCGTGCTCGCCGCCTGCTTCGTCCGCGGCAAGTTCGGTTTCGCCGAACTCGAAACCGAAGCCCTCAATGACGCGGAAATCCTTGCACTGGCGCAAAAAGTGCACCATGAGGCCGATCCGGACTCAGCGTTCCCCAAATATTTCTCCGGCGGCGTTGTAGTCACCACCAAAGACGGCCGCGAACTGGTGCACATGGAAAAAATCAACCGCGGCGCCGGTGAACGCGCGCTGTCAGCCGAAGACATCACCGAAAAGTTCTACGACAACGCATCGCTGGTGATTTCAAAACCGCAGGCCACGCGCATCCGCGACGCCGTGCTCGGCATGGACCGCCACAGCGCGCGCGACCTCGCCCGAGTGCTGGCACTGAACTGAACACCATGACCAACCAGACCATCGACATCGCCCATCTGCGCACCTGGATTGGCAAACAGGAAAGTCACAACGATATCGCCACGGCATTCCCGGTCGCGGCGCTGGCCGCAACGCTGGACCGCAAGGACCCGCCGCCGCAAACCGGCGACGCCATTCCGCTGAGCGGTCACTGGCTGTATTTTCTCGAGACCGCACCCAACAGCGAACTCGGTCACGACGGTCATCCCAAACGCGGCGGCTTCCTGCCGCCGGTTTCACTGCCACGGCGCATGTGGGCCGGCGGACGCATCGATTTCCGCGCACCGGTACGCGTCGGGGATGCGATACGCCGCGACTCTGAAATCCTCTCGGTCGAGGCCAAATCCGGCAACAGCGGCAATCTGGTGTTTGTCACCGTGCGCCATACCGTGAGCGCAAACGGCACAATCGCCATCGTCGAAGAACACGACATCGTCTACCGCGATGCCGCAAAAAAAAGTGAAACCCCGCCCGTCGGCAAACCGGCGCCATCGACCGCCATGTGGCGGCGTGAAGTCGAAACCAACCAGGGCGTATTGTTCCGTTATTCAGCGCTGATTTTCAACGCCCACCGCATTCACTACGACATCGACTACTGCCGCGATGTCGAGGGCTATCCGGGCCTGATCGTGCATGGACCGCTGCAGACGACGCTGCTGCTGGACCTGTGCCGGCGCCATGACCCGCGGCCAGTACGCACGCTCGATTACCGCGCCACGCACCCGGTGTTTCATCAGGAAAAATTCAGCGTGAATGGCCAGCCTTCAAGCGATGGTAAATCCGTGGAACTTTGGACTGCGAACGCCGCGGGGAATTATGCGATGCGAGGTACTGCGACGTTTTGAACTACACCATCGCCTCAACCCGCGAACGCCGAGATCCGTAACGACATCATCAAAACGCAACTACCAGACTAGATGTCGATCGCGGTTTTAAGCGCTACATAAATGAAGCCGCTGGCAAGCGCAGAACTGATCAGTTGGGTAAACACGCTGGTCGGAATCTAAAAACATACGGGTTATTTGGCAGAGATTCACGATGATCGTAATAGCCATATTCTGGCAAGTTTGCGAACGTGTTTTGCCCACTCCTTCTGAAACTTCGGATCAGATCCAGGCTTCCCAGTTACCAGGCGAGTCACTTGATTAAAGACCAAAGGATAAGTCGCGACAGCGATTATGGTCAGGTGAATCATGCGGTGATCCATATCGGCAGACAGCAAGCCATCCTCCTGCAACATTTTTATCTTTGAACCATAAGCGGCAATACGCTCCAGGCGCTCCTGCTCCCCCGGTACAGGACCGTTGCGCACGCTGGCCGCCTCCCAAGCGAGCACTCTCATGTAGTTGGGGTTCAAGGCGCGCCTCTCGAAGCGATCAGCGATTAGCTCCTCCAGGTCGGTCGGTATCTCTACTTCCCACGGAGTATTCGGACGGTAAAGTTTTTCGTTGACTGCCTTCAAAAGGCCTGCCTTGGAGGGAAAGTAATGATGCACGAGCTGCCGGCTCAGCCGTGCCCGCTTTGCAATCTGGGCCATCGTTACGCCATTGAAGCCCTTTTCCACAAATTCTCGTGCAGCAGCACGCAATATGCGCTCGATGCTCGCATCAACCATATTCTTTCTGATCATATTTTTATCACTAATGTTAAAGACGCGTGCACTATACCCGGCAAGATTGTACGTGCAACTGCCGTTTGGCTATTCCCCGGAATCCCAGCAATAACAACGCCCTCCCGCAACCTGATGGCAAGGTGCTGAATTTTCATTTGACAAATGTAAAATGAATAATTATTATTTGCGCACTGTATCTCATCAGCCGCCGGATTGACTTCATGGCTGAAACTACTCGCAGAGGTGAAAAATATGGACCAATACGAGAAACCAATCGCCAAACCCACCGCGACACTCGCAGAGTTCGTCGTGAACCTCGAATACGCAACTCTCCCCGCTCCTGTCGGAGACCGGGCCAGAATTGCGTTATTGGACACTCTCAGTTGCGGCATCGCGGGCCACCAAAGCGCGGCCGCTCAGTCGAGCAGGAAAACGCTGCGGCGATTTGGCCCGGTGCAACACGGCAGCGTAGTCTGGGGGACTTCAGAAATATTGCCCTCCCCCTGGGCCGCGTTGGCAAATGCGATCGCGGCCCGCTCGCCGAAAATGGACGACACTCACCTGGGCGGAAAGCTGCACCCAGGCTCATTTGTCATTCCTGCCATCCTTGCCGTTGCCGAAGAACGGGAGCGTGATGGGCGGGCTGTAAGCGGTCAATTGCTGATAGAGGCAATTACAGCAGGCTATGAGATTGCAGTCAGGGTAAGCAGAGCGGCAGGTGCTGCCGAGCAAAGGCTCAGGGGCTGGCATCCGACTGGTACCTGCGGCCCCATTGGGGCGGCCGCTGCCGTCGCCAAGATTCTAGGGCTAGACGCGAAGACAACATTGTCTGCCTTGGGGCTAGGTGGCGATCAGGCTGCGGGCCTCTCCCTTCATCATACCGATGGGTCGATGGTGGGATTTTTCCACTCAGGCCATGCGGCGGCAGGAGGCATATTGGGCGCCTACCTCGCTGCCGATGGCTTTCGTGGCCCAGGAGAAGTGCTGGCTTCTGCGGATGCAGGCCTATGCCGCGCACTGACTGGCAGCTGTGATATAGACCAATTGACATCCGGTCTGGGGGAGCGATTTTCGCTTCTCGAAACCGGCATGAAACCCTACGCAAGCTGCCGCAGCACGCACGGCGCCGTGGAGTCGTCCATTCTCCTGCGCACGCAACGTGGGTTTACACCAGAATCGGTTCGCCGCGTCTCGGTCTTTACCAATCGCATTGCAAATATGCAGTGCCGCCACGTAGTACAGCCAGGCAACAAGGTTCCGGGCGGCTCAACCAGCATGGCATACAGCGTTGCTGCCGCCATTTGTGATCTGACTGTTGGCCCAAAGCAGTTTCATCCAGATCGCATGGCACAGGCGGATGTTCAGCAATTGGCGCAAAAAGTGGGCATGGTTGTAGATCCTGACTTTGACGCCGTGTACCCGCAGCAGTGGCCCTGCAAAATCGAGATTGAGCTTGAAAACGGAGAAACGCTTTCCCGGTCTGTAGACAATCCTCCTTGGGAGCCTGAGGACACCGCGGTTAATTGGCATGCCGTACAGGAACGCGCGAGGCACATGACAGAGGGCTTCATGGACTCCTACCGTCTCACCAGACTGATCTCGCTTGTCGAGGATCTGCCGAACCTGAAGACGATCACACCGCTGACACAAACCCTTGGCGGATAACCCGCCAATGGCTCGATTCGACACAAAATCAGACGATAAATGTTAACGGGGGCAGGGAGATATTGGATGCGTCGTGTTATCGCTAAATGTTTAGTCGTCTTGGTCGGCACAACACTTTTCCAGGTTGTATTCGCCAATGCACAGGCTTACCCCAGCAAACCCATACGCATTATTACCAATGCTGCGGGAGGCGGAAATGATTTCATTGCCCGCCTGGTGGGACCGCCCCTTTCAAAATTGCTTGGACAATCGATCGTTATCGAAAATCGCCCTGCGGCCGCTTTTCCTGCGCAGGTCGTAGCAAAATCGCCACCCGATGGCTACACGCTGCTCATCAGCGGCGGCACCTTCTGGATCGGCACTCTGCTGCAAGACGATCTTCCCTACAATATTTCCACTGACTTCTTACCAATAACGCTTCTCGGCACTTCACCAAACATACTTGTCGTTCACCCCTCGCTTCCCGTAAAAAACGTCAAAGATCTGATCGCTCTGGCCAAAGCAAAGCCTGGTCAACTGAACTACGCATCGCCAAGCATAGGTGCGGCCCAACATCTGGCTGCCGAACTTCTGAAGTCAATGGCCAAAGTTGATATTGTCCGCATCAGTTACCGTGGAACAGCTCCCGCCCTTATGGCGGTGGTCTCCGGCGAGACGCACATCACTTTTGCCACCGCATCCGCAGCGCCGATCATTAAGTCTTCAAAACTTCGAGCACTGGCAGTTACCGATACGAAGCGGTCGTCTTTTTTCCCTGAATTGCCGACTATGGCTGAGTCAGGATTCCCGGGTTACGAAGCGAACGCGATGCAAGGCATATTTGCACCCGCAAAGACTCCGGCAGCGATTGTTAACCGTCTCCATGATGACCTCGCATCGGTATTGCGAAGCAGCGATGTGAAAGAACGGCTTGCAACATTTGGCATAGAGGCTGGCGGAAGCTCTCCAGCCGCTTTTTCGTTGATGGTGAGTTCAGAAATGTCGCGAATGGGCAAGGTAATCAAGGAAGCAAAAATTCGCGCAGAGTGAATCTCCTCTACTGCTTTTATCGCGAAGTCTGATTTTTTGATTTTGTAATTCTTTTAAAAATGGAGCATTTATGAGCAGGCTTTTCGAGCGTCTCAATGCAGGTCAAACAGCAGTTGGTGTTTGGATTAAAGGTGGGCCGGTTTGGGTCAACACATTAGCGCGCGCCGGATTCGACTTTGTCCGCCCGGATATGATGTTTTCGGCCATGGACTGGCGCGAACTTGATCACATCCACCGCACTGCGCAAAGTGTGGGGCTCACGACCTGGGTTCGCGTACCCAGCAACCCCTGGCTTGGCGGCACTGACTCATTGCAAGTGACTGTAGAGGTTCAACGCGCCTTCAGCCTGGGCATTCCGATAGTTGGTGCTTCTATCGCGTCTGCGAAGCAGGCTGCAGCCTGTGTAGCCGTTTCAAAAGACTGGCATCGTTCGGGAACAGGGGAATATCCAAACTCGGAAGATTCCTTCAAAGCCATGAACAAAAAACTAGAAAACGTGGCTACTTTCGTACCGCACATAGAAGCTGGAACTGCAATTAACGAAATCGATGAAATTCTCGAAATCGACGGATTGCGCATAATCATGCTTGCCATGACAGACCTGAGTGCGGCAATTGGATACTCCTTTCAATATGATCATCCAGAAGTGTGGAAGCTGGTTGACAGTATCGTTGCGAAGGCAAAATCACGCGACATCATCGTGGCGGCAAATATGGGGTATGCGTTTACGACTCACCAGACCATGCTCGAACGTGTTCACAAGATGCAGCAACACGGCATCCGGATTTGCCTGATGCAAGGGGCCGACAATATGCTGGAAAATTTTGCAAAGCCGCTTCTTCAGGATATTCGCATCTAAGCTGAAGGAAAAATTTAAACCGCCACAAAAACCGAGATTCCGACTTATGGCTATTGCTATATACGGTATTACTGCTGACTGTCGCGCACTAGCGAGATTTGTTGGCACCGCTCTTTTCCTAGCTTCCTTGTCGGCGCTCGCACAGACTTGGCCCAACCGGCCCATCCGCATGATCATTCCGGCGGCCCCCGGGGGCGGGGTCGACACTATCGGACGGATTGTGGGCCTTTCATTATCAACAGCGCTTGGGCAACCGGTGGTTGTCGATAATCGCCCCGGCGCCGGCACGATGCTGGGTTCCGAGCTTGTGGCGAAGGCCCCACCTGATGGCTACACGCTCTTGATGATGACCAACAGCCATGCCATCAATGCCGGAATCCAGAAGAGCCTCCGTTACGATCCCGTTAAGGATTTCACGACCATCTGTTCGATTGCGACACTGCCCTATCTTTTGATTGTCCACCCAAGCGTCCCCGCTCGCTCGGCTAAGGAACTCATCGCACTGGCAAAACGCCGCCCCGGAGACCTTGCCTTTTCGTCTGCGGGGCCAGGATCCGGCACGCATTTAGCCTTTGAGCTGTTCGTGTACATGGCCGGCATAAAAGCATTGCATGTTCCCTATCGCAGCGGATCAGCTGCGCTCACGGACCTCGCCGGGGGGCGCGTTCAAATGATGTTCAGTAATCTGATCAATTCCATGCCCTACGTCAGTAACAAGCGACTTGTCGCGCTTGCCATCACGACACCGAAACCCTCCCAGTTGTACCCTGAATTACCTACGGTGTCACAATCAGGATTGCCCGGATATGAATCGGATGCTTGGTATGGGCTGGTAGGGCCGGCGAACATGCCGGCAGATGCAGTGTCTCGCCTGAATCGGGAAGTGCTTGCAATAATTCGTACCGGCAAGGCAAGAGAGTTGCTCGCCACCCAGGGTGCGGACGTTACTGGAAGTACTCCAGAGCAATTCAACACCATACTCCGCCGCGACGTGGAGAAATGGACAAAAGTAGCCGCAAAGCTGAATATCCAGATGGAATAGCCGAGCATCCCCTTTTGCAATGCCCCACTTGGCAAGGTAAATGGGGCCAATGTGCGCTTTTTTTACCGATCATCCGGGATAATCGCAAAAACCATTCCCCAGATTCTGCACTTTGCGTTGGGTTTGAAGCTACCAGCCCTCATGCTCCGAAGTCGCACCAATCTTGTGGATCGACAGATCGGAACCGTTGAATTCCTGCTCACGATCCAGGCGTATGCCTACCGTCGCCTTGAGCACGCCGTAGACGACAAAACCGCCGACCAGCGCAATCAGCACGCCGAGCCCGGTGCCGATCAGCTGCGCCGTCATGTTGACGCCGCCAAGGCCGCCCAGCGCCTTTGAACCGAAGATGCCGCAGGCAATGCCGCCCCAGGCGCCGCACAGGCCATGCAGCGGCCACACACCGAGCACGTCGTCGATCTTCAGCTTGTTCTGGGTCAGCGTGAACATATAGACAAACAGCCCGCCGGCAATGCCGCCGGTGGCCAGCGCGCCGGCCGGATGCATGACGTCGGAGCCGGCACAAACCGCGACCAGCCCGGCCAGCGGCCCGTTGTGCACAAAGCCCGGATCGTTGCGGCCCACCACCAGCGCGACCACGATACCGCCGGACATCGCCATCAGCGAATTGACCGCGACCAGGCCTGAAATCTTGTCGATGGTCTGCGCCGACATCACGTTGAAGCCGAACCAGCCCACGGTGAGTATCCACGCGCCCAATGCAAGAAACGGGATGCTCGACGGCGGATGCGCCATCACGCCGCCTTCCTTCGGATAACGGCCAATGCGCGGTCCGAGCAAAATCACCGCACCCAGCGCCAGCCAGCCGCCGACGGCGTGCACCACCACCGAACCTGCGAAATCATGGAATTTGGCGCCGGTCGTCGCCTCGATCCACGGCTGAATGCCGTAGCGGTCGTTCCAGGCAATGCCTTCGAAGAAGGGATAGATGAAGCCGACGATCACCATCGTCGCAATCAGCTGCGGGTTGAATTTGGCGCGTTCGGCAATGCCGCCGGAAATGATCGCTGGCACCGCAGCGGCAAACGTCAGCAGAAAAAAGAACTTGGTGACTTCGAAGCCGCTTTTCTCGGCCAGTTGCTCTGCTCCGACCATGAACGACACGCCGTAGGCAACGCCGTAACCGATGAAAAAATACACAATCGTCGAGACCGCAAAATCGCTGAGAATTTTGACCAGCGCATTGACCTGATTCTTGCGCCGCACCGTGCCCAATTCCAGAAACGCAAACCCCGAATGCATGGCCAGCACCATGATTGCGCCCAGCAGAATAAACAGCGTGTCGGTACTGACTTTGACGGCTTCCATTATTGTTCTCCCCCTGAAAATGACCGGCCAAGTTAAGCAATTACTGTTCTACATTTTAATCCTTTGTTTTTATTGAACATTATTCAGGCCACCCACCGTTGTTTGCACTTTAATAGTGCGTAGCGATGAATTAAGCACATTAATGGTGCAAACAAATCCTGTGACATCAAAACCGCCCACGACCCGGCCCGCACTCGCAAAATCATCCGTAAATCATTGAATATTGGTATATTCCTGAGTCATGGCTACCGTTCAACCTCTGCCACCCTCCCCGCCAGATCAAGGCGACCGTCCGTTAACGCTGGCCCAGGCCGTCGCCGACCTGATCGCCGACAACATGGTGCCGCGGGAAGAAGCCGAAAAGCTGGTCGCCAACCGCCGCTTCAGCAAGTCCGATGCACATCCCCTGGTCGTCATCGCCGACCAGAAATGGAAAGACCCGCGCAATCCGCGCAAGCTGCTGGGTCTGGAAACACTGACGCAATGGCTTGCCGACAAGTCGACGCTGCCCTATCTGCATATTGATCCGTTCAAGATCGACTTCACTGCGGTGACCAAGGTGATGTCGAATGCCTACGCCGCGCGCTACAAAATCCTGCCGATCGCCGTCAACACGCGCGAGGCGACCATCGCCACCGCCGATCCCGGGGTGCGCAGCTGGGAAGCTTCGCTGAAACAGGTGCTGCGGCTGGACATCAAGCGGGTGGTCGCCAATCCGGTCGACATCCAGGGCTACATCGTCGAGTTCTACAACCTCGCCCGCTCGGTCAAAGGCGCCACCGACAAGGACAAGGGCAGTTCGGTCTCGGATATCGCCAACTTCGAGCAACTGGTGCAACTGGGGCGCAGCGGCCAGCTCGACGCCAACGACCAGCACATCGTCCATATCTGCGACTGGCTGTTCAACTACGCCTTTGAACAGCGCGCCAGTGACATCCATATCGAACCGCGCCGCGAAGTCGGCAACGTGCGCTTCCGCATCGACGGCGCCCTGCACCTGGTCTACCAGATCCCGACGCCGGTGATGGCGGCGATGACCTCGCGCATCAAGATTCTCGGCCGCATGGACGTCGTCGAAAAACGCCGCCCGCAGGACGGCCGCCTTAAAACCATCACGCCCGACGGCGACGAAGTCGAACTGCGGCTGTCGACCATGCCCACCGCATTCGGCGAAAAGCTGGTGATGCGGATCTTCAGCCCGGAAAACCTGGTCAAGGATTACCGCGAACTCGGCTTTTCCGAGGAAGAAGAAAAAAAATGGGCACAGATCTCCGGCGCCCCGCACGGCATCATCCTCGTCACCGGCCCCACTGGCTCGGGCAAAACAACGACGCTGTACTCGACGCTGAAAAAGCTCGCCGCGCCCGACGTCAATGTCTGCACCATCGAAGACCCGATCGAGATGGTCGAGCCCAGCTTCAACCAGATGCAGGTGCAATCGGCGATCGGCGTCGACTTTGCTGCCGGCATCCGCACGCTGATGCGCCAGGATCCGGACATCGTCATGGTCGGCGAGATCCGCGATCTGGAGACCGCCGAAATGGCCATCCAGGCGGCGCTGACCGGCCACCTGGTGCTGTCGACGCTGCATACCAATGATGCGCCGTCCGCGGTCACCCGCCTGCTTGACCTCGGCGTGCCGCCGTACCTGCTGCAGTCGACGCTGCTCGGCGTGATGGCGCAGCGCCTGGTGCGCACGTTATGCCCGCACTGCAAGGAAAAGCACGACTACGACGATGATGTATGGAATGCACTCGTCGCGCCGTGGAAAGCCGCCAACCCGAAAGGCAAGACCTATATCAACAAGGGCTGCCTCGAATGCCGGATGACCGGCTACCTGGGCCGCATCGGCATTTATGAAATGATGGTGATGAGCCCGGCGCTGCGTGAGAATCTGGTCGTATCCGCAGACCTCGAAGTCATGCGCGAAGCGGCGTTCAAGGACGGCATGAAACCGCTGCGCATCAGCGGCGCGCAGAAAATTGCCGCCGGCCTGACCACCATCGATGAAATCATGAAAGTCGCGCCACCGCCGTCCGGCGACCGCCGCAAGCTGCCGCGATAACCGGCACCGCAAGTACCGGGTCGCCGCAAGGGCTCGCCCGCAGTGTTCTGCGCGGCATGATTACGGCCTGCACGAAAACACAACTCGGGTTAACATGCGGCCGTTTGAGACTTTTTCACCGCACTTTCCAATGCCGTATCCAGGGAGACCGCAATGAACATACAGAACATCATGGACACCATCACCACCACGCTGACCGCACTCGGACTGAAGATCCTCGGCGCGATCGCCGTCTGGATCATCGGCCGCTGGCTGATTGGCGTTGCCGTACGGCTGGTGTCCGTCGCGCTGACCAAACAAAAGGTTGACCCGACGCTGCTGCGCTACATCGGCAACATCGTCAGCGTCGCGCTGAACATCGTCCTCGTCGTCGCCATCCTCGGTTACTTCGGCGTCGAAACCACGTCGTTCGCCGCACTGGTTGCCGCGATGGGCATCGCCATCGGCGCCGCCTGGGGCGGACTGCTGTCGAACTTTGCCGCCGGCGCGTTCCTGATCACGCTGCGGCCGTTCAAGGTCGGTGACTACATCAAGGCCGGCGGCGTTGAAGGCACGGTGATGGAAATCGGCCTTTTCGGCACCACCATCAACAGCCCGGACAACGTGCACAACATCGTCGGCAACAACAAGATCTTCTCCGACAATATCCAGAACTATTCAACCAACCCGTACCGCCGCGTCGACCGCTCCGCGCAACTCGCGCACGGCGTCAACGTGCACGATGCCATCAAGCGGCTGAAGGAATCGCTGGCGCGCATCCCCAACGTGATCACCACCCCCGCGCCCGATGTCGAAGTCATCGACTTCACGCCGCTGGGCCCGGTGCTGGCGGTGCGTCCGTACACCCACACCAGTCACTACTGGCAGGTCTACTTCGACACCAACAAGGCGATCACCGACACCTTCGGCGCAGCCGCCTATCCGGTACCGGAAGCGCATTACCACATCAATCGCGGATGACCCGGCGATGAGTCGGTTGCTGCTTGCAATCGCGGCAGGCGCGCTGATCGCCAGTTGCGCGCAGACGCAGGGTTCGCAGGCGCGACTCATCGAGACCTACTGGAAAGCCGTTGAACTCGAAAGCAAACCGGTCGAAGTCAAAGCCGGCGCCCGCGAGCCCCATCTCGTGCTGCGCGCCGAAAACAGCTTCGCCAACGGATATTCGGGTTGCAATACTTTCCGCGGCGGATATGAACTGGAGGGCAGCAAACTGCGCTTCAAGGCACTGGCGACGACCCGGATGGCCTGCCTGTCCGACGGAAGCGATGTGGAAACCCGCTTCCACGCCGCGCTTAACGCGACCGCCGAACAACGCGTCGCCGGAGAAACCCTCGAACTGCGCGACCAGGACGGCAAGGTCCGCGCGCGTTTCGAATCACGCTACATGAAGTAATTTACTGAAGTAATGAACAGCAGCCGCAGCAAGCGGCTGCTGTTCATTACGCACGGCTCATTTTGCGCGACTCATTTTGCGCGACTCATTTCGCGCGACTCATTTCGCGCGACTCATTTCGCGCGACTCATTTCGCGCGACTCAGCAGCCGCATGCCGCGCTCGAGGCCGTCGAGCGTCAGCGGAAACATGCGTCCACCCATCAGCTCGCGGGTGATGCCAATCGACTCGTGGTAATTCCACACCGCTTCGGGTTGCGGATTAAGCCAGATCGCATTCGCATACACATCCAGCGCGCGCTGCAGCCACAGCGCGCCGGGCTCCTCATTGCTGTGTTCGACGCTGCCGCCGGGATAGGTGATCTCATACGGGCTCATCGTCGCATCACCAATAAATATCACTTTGTAATCATGTGGATACGTATGGAATACATCCCAGGTCGCGATGCGCTCGGTGGCGCGGCGACGATTGTCCTTCCATACCCGCTCGTATAAAAAATTGTGGAAGTAGAAATATTCCAGATGCTTGAACTCGGTGCGCGTCGCCGAAAACAACTGCTCACAGACGCGGATGTGGTCATCCATTGAGCCGCCGATGTCGAAGAACAGCAGCACCTTAACTGCGTTGTGCCGCTCCGGCACCATTTTCAGATCTAGCCAGCCGGCGTTTTTCGCGGTCGAACGGATGGTGTCGTCCATGTCCAGCACTTCGGGTGCACCGGTGCGCGCGAACTTGCGCAGCTTGCGTAACGCCACCTTGATGTTGCGCGTGCCGAGTTCGACCTGGTCATCCAGATTCCTGAACTCGCGCTGGTCCCACACCTTCACCGCGCGGCGGTTGCGCGATTCGTGCTGGCCGATGCGGATACCTTCCGGGTTGTAGCCGTAGGCGCCAAACGGGCTGGTGCCGCCCGTGCCGATCCACTTGCTGCCGCCCTGATGTCGGCCCTTCTGTTCTTCGAGACGTTTTTTCAGCGTCTCCATCAGCTGCTCCCAGCCGCCCAGCGACTCGATCAGCTTCTTTTCCTCATCAGTAAGATTCTTTTCAACCAGCTTGCGCAGCCAGTCCTCGGGAATCACCGCCGCTGCGGCATCAATGCCGACCACGCCCTTGAAGTAGGCTGCGAACACCAGGTCGTAACGGTCGAAGAATTTTTCATCCTTGACCAGGCAAGTGCGCGCCAGGTGATAGAACTCCTCGACGCTGCCGAAGGCGACCTGTTTCTCCAATGCCTGAATCAGCATCAGGAATTCCTTGATCGACGCCGGAATGCCGCCCTGGCGCAGCTTGAGGAAAAATTCGATTAGCAATGCTGTCTCCGCAACAAGCACATGGCTCAGGCCTTCGTCGAAACCACAGTAGGCGGCGACATCGACTTTTTGTCGATCACCAGCATGCTGTCGTAGTAATGCATCGCATACGCCGAGCGCGTGAAATCATCCACTGCAAATTCTGCCGGACCTTTGGCATGCCAGGCGTTCAACTGATCGATCAGCGCCTTGCTGTATTCGACGAACGTTCCGGGCTTGCGGTAAGCGCCGTCGAACTCCGCCCAATACGAGGTGTGCATGTCTTCGCACAGATAAATCCCGTCGTCGGCGACCATCGAATACAGCTCCTCGAAGGTCGCGATCTGCTGGTGCATGTGGTGGCCGCCGTCGTCGATCAGGATATCGACCTGCCCGATTTCCTGGCGCAGCCGCTTGAGAAAATCGCGGTCACCCTGGTCGCCGATGATGATCGTGGTGTCGGGCGCGGCAAAAGCACTGCAGCGCGCATCGACATCGACACCATAGATACGCGTGCCCGGCCCAAAATAGTCGCGCCACATGTCGAGTGAGCCGCCATCAAACACGCCGATCTCCAGCACCACCGGCGAGCGGCCGCGGTAACGGGAAAAATGGCGGTGATAGACCTCAAGGTAATGCAGCAGCTTCACCAGCCGCCGGCCGCGGCGTTTGGCAAACCAGTAGACCAGCGGGTTGTCCTCCACCGCCTCGGGCGACGGCACGGCCGCGGGACGGCGAAACAAACCCTTGAGCAGATCCAGCAGCATCGAGCAGGCCTATTTCTGGCGCCGCGACATGAACACCAGCCGCTCGAACAGATGCACGTCCTGCTCGTTCTTGATCAGCGCGCCATGCAGCGGCGGCACGATCTTGTGCGTGTCCTGGCTGTGCAGCGCTTCCGGCGGAATGTCTTCCGCCATCAGCAATTTCAGCCAGTCGAGCAATTCGGAAGTCGTCGGCTTTTTCTTCAGGCCCGGCACATCGCGGATTTCGAAAAAGGCGTTGAGCGCCTGCGACAGCAGTTGCTTCTTGATGCCGGGGAAGTGCACCTCGACAATTTGCGCCATGGTGTTGGCATCGGGGAAGCGAATGTAGTGAAAGAAGCAGCGGCGCAGGAACGCATCGGGCAGTTCCTTTTCGTTGTTGCTGGTGATGATCACCAGCGGGCGGTGTTTGGCCTTGATCAACTGTTGCGTCTCGTAGACATAGAACTCCATGCGATCGAGTTCGCGCAGCAGATCGTTCGGAAATTCGATGTCGGCCTTGTCCACCTCGTCGATCAGCAGCACTGCCGGCTCGTCGGCTGTAAACGCTTTCCACAACATGCCCTGCACGATGTAGTTGCCGATGTCCTTGACCTTGGGGTCGCCGAGCTGCGAATCGCGCAGCCGCGATACGGCGTCGTATTCATACAGGCCGTTCTGCGCCTTGGTCGTCGACTTGACATGCCATTCATACAACGGGCGCTTTAAGGCTTTCGCCACTTCCAGCGCGAGCATGGTCTTGCCGGTGCCGGGTTCGCCCTTGATCAGCAACGGGCGCTCCAGCGCCAGCGCGGCGTTGACCGCCATCATCAGGTCGTCGGTGGCGACGTAGTTTTCGGTACCGGTAAAACGTGACATAATTTTCCTTTAAAAACAAATACTTATATAAATTCGTTGGTCCCACGTCCTTCGGCAAGCTCAGGACAGGCTTGTCGAAAGACGCGCTTCAGATCAAGCCGAGCGCGCGAGGTCATCGCGGCGGTCGATATCGAGCAACACACCGGGGTCATCGCCATCGACCAGCTTCACCAGCGCCTGGTTGCGCTGCACGATGGCGCGCGCGCCGCTGTCGCCGCCCAGCAACTGCAGCTCGTGCAGAAACCGGCGGCCGAACGCGACCGGATGGCCGCGGTCGCCCTGATACGCCGGCGCCACGATGTCGGCGCCCGCCATCAGCACCCGCGCCACGCGGGCAATGGTATCGGGACGGATACGCGGCATGTCGGCCAGAGCAACAATCCACCCCGCCGCGTCATGCGTCATGCGCACGCCATGGGAGAGACTGACGCCCATGCCCAGCGCCGCATCGCTGCAGACGGTGACGCTGCAGCCTTCCTGCTCCAGCAGTTCGCGCAACGGAAAATCGCCGGGCCGGATCACCGCGGTCACCTCCAGTCCGGCGGCGATCAGGTTGCGCGCGGCATGCGCGGCAATCGCAACGCCGTCGTCGAGCGGATGCAGCAGCTTGCCGCCGCCGAAGCGCGAACCCGCGCCGGCGGCCAGCAATATCGCCATCGGAAGTTTTTCTGAACCGGCCATGCCCATGATTATAATGGCCCATCCCCGCTGTCAGCGGTCCGCGTCCACACTATCCATCCGGTCCAGCCATGCCCAAGTTCTGCGCCAACCTGACCATGCTGTTCAACGAAGTGCCGTTCCTGGAGCGTTTCGCCGCGGCGGCGAAGGCCGGTTTCCGCGGCGTCGAATACCTGTTCCCGTACGAATACGACAAACAGGCCCTCGCCGACGCGCTGCACAAACACCAACTGACGCAGGTGCTGCACAACATGCCCGCCGGCAACTGGGCCGCGGGCGAACGCGGTATCGGCTGCCACCCGCAACGCGTCGCCGAATTCAGGGAAGGCGCAGCCCTGGCCATCGACTACGCCACCGCACTGGGCTGCAAACAGGTCAACTGCCTCGCCGGCATCCGCCCGCCGCATGTCGATCCGATCGAGGCACGCGAAACCTTCATCCGCAACCTGCAGTTCGCGGCACCGCTGTTCAAGGACGCCGGCATCAAATTGCTGATCGAACCGATCAACACCCGCGACATCCCCGGCTTTTTTCTCAATTATTCGCAGCAGGCCGTCGACATCATCAAGGCCGTCGGCTCCGACAACCTGTTCCTGCAGTACGACATCTATCACATGCAGATCATGGAAGGCGACCTCGCCCGCGGCATCGAGAACAACCTCGCGCTGATCCCGCACCTGCAGTTGGCCGACAACCCCGGACGCCACGAACCCGGCACCGGCGAGATCAACTACCCCTTCCTGTTCCGCCTGCTCGACCGCCTCGGTTACGCCGGCTGGATCGGCTGCGAATACAAACCCGCGACCACCACCGAGGCCGGCCTCGGCTGGGCCAGCCCGTATCTATCGGCGACTTGATATCGGCGGCTTGACGCGCCGGGGGCTACCCCACACAATCATCGAGCAGATCGTCAGTAACGACTGGGCCCAATAAAAACCAAACGGGCCCGCCCTGGAACACAACCAGTAGGAGGAGTCATGAAAGCATCACGCATTGCGTCCGCGCTCGGCCTCGCCATTGCCGCAGCCTTCCCCGGAGTTTCCTCAGCGCAGCAGATGACACTGATGACCGGCCCACAGGGCGGCGTCTGGGTGCCGCTGGGCGGGCAACTCAAAAGCATGTGGGAAAAAGCCATCCCCGGCCTGAATATCACCGCGACACCGGGCGCCGGCATCGCCAACGTCCGCGGCGTCGATGAAGGCAAGGCGCAGATCGGCTTCGGCAACTCCAGCAGCACCGTCGACGGCCTCGCCGGCGTCGCGCCGTATCCGAAAAAGATCACCAAGGTTTGCCAGATGGCCAACCTCTATCCGCAGTACTTCCAGGTGGTCGCGCTGGCCGACGCCAAGGTCAACACTTTCGCCGACTTCAAGGGCAAATCAGTGGTCACCCAGCCCAAGGGCAACACCGGCGAACTGCTGACCGACATCACGCTCAAGCTCAACGGACTCAACTACCAGTCACTGTCGAAAATCAACTTCCAGTCGTACACCGACGCGGTGTCGATGATGAAGGACGGCCATGCCCAGGTATTCACACTCGGCACCACCATCCCCGCCTCGTCGGTGATGGACCTCGCCAGCGCGCGCGACATCAACCTGGTGCCGGTGGATGACAAGACCATGGCCGCATTGCGCAAGGCCAACCCCGGCTACCAGCGCCTGATCGTCAAGGCCGGCACTTATCCGAAACAGGACAAGGACGTGGCGCAGATCGGCTATTCGGCACACCTCGTCGTCTCCTGCGACCTGCCCGAGCAGACGGTGTACACCATGACCAAGACCGTGGCCGCCAACGTCAACGACATGGCCTCGGTGAACAAGGCGATGGCCGGACTCACGCCCAAGGAAATGGCCGCCGACATCGGCGTGCCCTTCCATCCGGGCGCGGCGAAGTTCTACAAGGAAGCCGGAGCACTGTAAGACCCAGCGCTTTGCAGTCTCCACGGGGCGGCGCAAGCCGCCCCGTTCCACATCCAGCCGGGGAACTCGATGACTTCCGCAGAAAAAGAACTGACAATCAAAGTCAAGTCCGACGAAAAAGAAGCCACTGCACCGCAAAGCGCGATGCTGAAAGCAGTGGTCGCGATCATCGCCATCGCGATGTCGCTGTACCACATGTACGTCGCCGGCTTCGGCCCGCCCGAAGCAATGATCTTCCGCGGCACCCATCTGCTGTTTGCACTGACGCTGGTGTTCCTGCTCTACCCGCTCAAACCCGGCGGCGGCTGGCAGTGGCGCGTCCTCGACGCGGTGATGCTGCTCGCAGCATGGGCGTTCATTTTCCACATCTTCCTGAACTACCAGGCCATCACCAATCGCATCATCTACATCGACGACCTGACGCAGATGGACAAGTTCTACACCGTCGTCGCCGTGCTGATCATCCTCGAAGCCACGCGCCGCGTGCTCGGCTGGGCCTTGCCGCTGACCGCGCTGGCCTTTCTCGTCTACGCATTGGGTTTTACCAATGTCGCAACGCCGGTATTGATGGAACAGCTCTATCTGTCCACCGAAGGCATTTTCGGTTCGACGCTGGGTGTGTCGGCCTCGTACGTGATGCTGTTCGTGCTTTTCGGCGCGTTCATGGAAAAAAGCGGCACCGGCCAGTTGTTCATGGATTTCGCACTGTCGATCACCGGCCACACCGCCGGCGGCCCTGGCAAAGTCGCGGTGGTCAGTTCCAGCCTGTTCGGCACAGTCTCCGGCTCCGCCGTTGCCAACGTCATGGTCGACGGCCCGATGACCATCCCGCTGATGAAACGCACCGGCTTCCGGCCGCCCTTTGCCGCTGCGGTTGAGGCCACCGCCTCCACCGGTGGACAGATCATGCCGCCAGTGATGGGCGCCGCGGCGTTCGTGATGGCGGAATTCCTCGCCGTGCCCTATGCCACGGTCGCGTTGTGGGCGGTGATCCCCGCCATACTCTATTACCTCGCAGTGTTTTTCGCGGTGCATTTCGAAGCCAAGCGCTACGGCCTGCACGGCGTACCCAAAAACGAACTGCCGGTGCTCGGCCACGTCATGCTCGAACGCGGCCACCTGTTCATTCCCATTATCACCATTTTCATCGGCCTGACCATGGGCTACTCGGCGCCGCTGTGCGCACTGGCCGGCGCGCTGATGTGCCTGCCGATTGCACTGATGCGCAAGGCCACGCGCGAAGGCATCAGCTGGCGCAATGTGCTCGACGCACTGGAAGAAGGCGCCAAGAACACGCTGGCGGTGGCCATGGCCTGCGCCTGCGCCGGCATCGTCATCGGCTGCGTCACCATCACCGGCCTCGGCATCGTCTTTACCCAGATCGTCGTCGGCCTCGCCCAGAACATGCTGCCGCTGGCGCTGATCCTCACCGCCATCGCCGGCATCGTGCTCGGCATGGGCATGCCGACCACGCCCGCCTACATCGTCATGGTGTCACTGCTGGTGCCGGCGCTGGTGAAGCTTGGCGCGCCGCTGCCGTCCGCGCACATGTTCGCCTTCTACTTCGCCATCCTGTCGGCGATCACGCCGCCGGTGGCATTGGCCGTATTCGCCGCCGCGAGTCTGGCCAAGGCCGACCTGTGGGAGTCCGGCTGGGCGGCAGTACGCATCGGCGCCGCAGGTTTCATCGTGCCCTTCATGTTCGTGTTCGAACCGTCGCTGCTGATGATCGGCGCCTGGCATGACATCCTGCATTCCTTCATCACCGCAACCATAGGCACCATCTGTCTGGCCGGGGGCTTGTTCGGATATTTCTACCGGATTGCCCATGCCTGGGAACGCGTGCTGCTGCTCTGCGCAGCGCTGCTGCTGATCAAACCGGGCATCCTCACCGACATTGCCGGCCTGGTGCTGCTCGCGGTCGTACTGATCAACCAGATGTATGTCCGGCGCCATGAACCCAAAAACGACGCGCGGCCGCAGCCCGCGCAAACCTGACGCACTTATAATTGCTTAATCCGGCGGCCGCTGATTGCGGCCGCCACCCCTCTACCTTTCAACACCGCAGCAAAGGACACCGCTATGAGCAACGTCGGCTTCGTCGGACTCGGCATCATGGGCAAACCCATGGCCCTCAACCTGATCAAGGGCGGCCACACGCTGCTCCTGACCTCCCGCAGCGGCGTGCCGAAGGAATTAACAGACGCGGGCGGCAAAGCCTGCGCCAGCGCCAAGGAAGTCGCGCAGCAGGCCGACATCATCATCACCATGGTTCCCGACACGCCCGACGTCGATAAAGTGCTGTTCGGCGCCAACGGCATCGCCGAAGGCCTCAGCAAAGGCAAGACGGTGGTCGACATGAGCTCGATCTCGCCCATAGAGACCAAACAATTTGCCAATAAAATCAATAAATTAGGATGCGACTACGTCGACGCCCCGGTGTCCGGCGGTGAAGTCGGCGCCAAAAACGCGGCGCTGACCATCATGGTCGGCGCCCCGCAAGCCGCCTTCGACAAAGTGAAGCCGCTGTTCGAACTGATGGGCAAAAACATCACCCTGGTCGGCGGCAACGGCGACGGCCAGACCTGCAAGGTGTGCAACCAGATCATCGTCGCCCTGAACATCGAAGCCGTCAGCGAAGCGCTGGTGTTTGCATCCAAAGCCGGCGCCGACCCCGCCAAAGTAAGACAGGCGCTGATGGGCGGCTTCGCCGCCTCGCGCATTCTGGAAGTGCATGGCGAACGCATGATCAAACGCACCTTCGATCCCGGCTTCCGCATCGAACTGCACCAGAAGGATCTGAACCTCGCGCTGCAAGGCGCGAAGGCGATGGGCGTGTCGCTGCCGAATACGGCGATGGCACAGGAACTGTTTAATTCCTGCTCGGCCAATGGCGGCGCGAAGTCAGACCACTCGGCGATGGTCAAGGCGCTGGAGCGGATGGCGAATCATGAGGTGGCGAAGTAGAGAATCAGCTACCTCTTGAAGGTTTTACCGACTTTTTAGGCTTCAATGATTTTCACCACCCCTCGAATTAAACTGTCCTCAATTCCCGAGAGGTCATTCCTAGCAAGCGTAGCCCGTATGAAACGAAGTGGAATACGGGACCACCTCCCTGTCATCCGCTACGCGCCTTACGGGCTACGGGTTTCATCCCATTACGAGCCGCCGATTAGCGCGCACCGAAGGAAATCACCTTGGGCGGCAGCTGCCGGCCTGCCCACGCCTGACTCACGATTGGCAATTTAACTGAGTGGCGCGTCACGGAACCTTCCGTCGCTCGCAGCCTCCAACCAGGACGATGCGCTCTACACGCGCAACCCTGCCGTGAATAAAACCTGCATCAAGCTTCCGGAGTTTCTCAATGCCTCGCACCGCCCTGATTCGAAACGGCACGATAGCCATGGCCCTCGCCTGCAGCGGCCTCGTACATGCCCAGACACCGCAGTGGACGGCATTTGTGTCGATCACCCCGATTTTCCAGGGCAAAGCCGACCTCAATGGCGGCGGCGACTACAGCGCAGATAATCTGCTGCTGCGCGGCGGCGTTTCCGGCGACTTCGGCAACGGCCGGCGTGCCGGTGTAACGCTGAACTATGACTACAGCGATTACTCCTTTTCCAACCCTGCGACATTCGGCGGCCGCGCGCCATGGGGCAGCGTCGAGCGTTACGGGGTCTCGGTTCCGCTGAGCATGACGCTGAGCGAAGGCTGGAGCATCGGCATCGCGCCTTCGGTGGACTGGTTCGGTGAACGCGGCGCGGACTCCGGAGAGTCGCTGTCATGGGGTAGCCTGTTCACGGCTAGCAAGCGCTACGCCAACGGCAATCGCATCGGCTTCGGTGTCGGTGCCTTCGACCGCCTCGAAAAAACCAGCGTGTTCCCGATGCTGCTGGTGGACTGGAAGTTCGCGGAGCGCTGGAAGCTGGTGAATCCGCTGCCCGCAGGGCCCACCGGCCCGGCAGGACTGGAGATCGACTACCGCCTCGACAGCGACTGGAACGTCGGCTTCGGTGCGGCCTGGCGCAGCACCCGCTTTCGCCTAGGCACGGCCAACGCGGTGGCCAATGGTATCGGGGAAGAACGCGGCATGCCGGTTTTCCTGCGCGCTTCGCGCAATTTCGGCAAGCAGGCCGCGCTCAATCTTTATGCCGGCGTGATCACCAACGGCCAGTTGCGTGTGGAAGATGCCACTGGCAACACGCTGCGCCGCGTCGATTTCGAAACCGCGCCCATCGTCGGTGCCACGTTTACGCTGCGCTACTGAGCATCAACAAGCGTAGCGCGCAACAAAAACAGGAGCGCCCCATGCCCGCATGGCTAATCCCCGCATTAAAAGCCGTATTGCCGCACGTCGGCACCATCATCTCCGTCGCTGTTCCTGCATTTACCAAAAAACGTGCTGACGCCGCGGAAAACCCGACCTCATTGCAGCAAGAGCAGATCGCGGAACTGCAGGCTGCCGCGTCACAGAATGCAAAACACATCCGTGAACTGGCGGAGCAGTTGCAGGTCACGGTAAACGCACTCGAAAAGGCAGCGGCCATCGCCGAGGCCCGGTACCGGCGCCCCACAGTGCTAAGCGTAATTGCGATCGTGCTGTCTTCGATTGCGCTGGGCATTACGCTGATTCCAGTCTGAGTGATTACCAATGAAACCCACTTTTATCCTGGTCGATTTCGAAAACGTGCAACCCAAAAACATGGGGTTACTGCAAGGCGGCTCCTACAAGATCAGGGTCTTCGTCGGCGCCAAACAGAACAAGATCTCCCTGGATACCGCACGCGCCCTGCAGACATTCGGACCAGACGCAGAGTATGTGCAGATCGAAAGCAGCGGCAAAAATGCACTCGACTTCCATATTGCCTACCACCTTGGCCAGCTGGCCGCCAAGAACAGTGACGCATCGTTCATCGTGATCTCGAAGGACACCGGCTTCGACCCCTTGATCCTGCACCTGCGCTCGCAAAAGATCACCTGTCAGCGCGTGGATGCCATTGCGGACATTTTTACCGCCAAGACAAAAAAAGAAGGCGCTTCCGCAGAAAACGGCGGATCACTGAAGGAAAAAGCCGACGCAGTGATCGAGAATCTCAAAAAACGGAGATCTGCAAAACCCGGAAAAATCGACAAGCTTCGCAGCACAATCAATGCGCTGTTCAAGAAACTGCTTACCGAGGACGAGCTCGACAAAATCATCGAGTTGCTGGAGCAGCGAAAAGCGATCACTGTTTCCGACAAGAAGGTGAGTTACCCGTAAGGGCCGGTGCAGTGCAGAGCAACTGCCCTACCCCCGCCGCATCAAAACCCGCCGCCGCTCCAGATACTGCGTCCCGCACCAAACCACTCCCCGCCGACCGCCCCATCGCGATCACAACGGCATCTGCATCCTCAATCCCGAAAAATCCCTCCACCCCCTTCCGGCAATACCGCAATCACGCTGTCCCCACCATAAAACGGCACCACCACCGTTTTGATGAGTTCCGTTGTGGCATTGATGCCGCCGAACGTCACCCGGTGATCCGCCAGCGGTGTGCTCTGTAGCCGCCCGAGGCGGTGCTCGACCTTGTTGCGCGTCGCCACCTGATGAATGGAAATCCGCGTCATGGCGTATGCGGTGAATACGGTGCCGCGGCCCCCACGGTCGGCAATCTGCTGATCAACAGCTTCCATAACCTTGCGCTGTTCGTGATCGGCGGCACCATCGCCTGGTCTGCGCTACATGCCTTTTTCATGGTGACGGACAAGGGTGCCGCGTCGATTGATGACATCCTGCTGCTGTTCATCTACCTCGAACCGGGTGCGATGGTCGGCATCCACCTCAAAACCAACCACATGCCAATGCGCTTACGGCACTGGCGCTGGCGACAATGGTGGTGCGTTACGGCTCGGCGCGCTTCCCGTCGGAAAAATCGTCGAACTCGCCCTGACGGGCCGTTTAGCTAATGGCCGGCGATTGCGGTATCGATCGCCGCAGCCAGTTTGGCGACAATCTCATCGAGCTGTGATTCGCTGACGATGAACGGCGGCGCCAGCAGCACGTGGTCGCCGCGTTTGCCGTCGGCCGCGCCGCCCATCGGATAACAGAGCAGACCTTCCTGCATACCCGCCGACTTGATTCGCGCGTGCAGCTTCAGCGCGGGATCAAACGGCGTTTTGCCGGCGCGATCGGCCACCAGCTCAACACCCCAGAACAATCCGCGCCCGCGGATGTCGCCGACATGCGGGTGTTCGGCAAAAGTTGTGCGCAGCTGGTTCTCAAAATACGCGCCGCGCGCCCGCACCTGCGCCAGCAGGCCGCGTTCGCGCAATGCGCGCTGAACCGCCAGTGCGCCGGCACAGGCCGTGGGATGGCCGATATAAGTGTGTGAATGCGCAAAGGCGCCGCTTCCCGAACGTACGGCATCGATGACTTTGTCGGAACACAGCGTCGCACCGATGGGCTGATAGCCGGCGCCCAGCCCCTTGGCGATGCAGGCGATATCGGGAATCACCCCTTCCTGCTCGCAGGCCCACAAGGTGCCCGTGCGGCCCATGCCGCACATCACTTCATCAAGAATCAGCAGGATGCCATGCCGGTCGCAGATGTCGCGCACCAGGCGCAGGTACTCCGGCACCGGTGTGGTGGCGCCCAGCGTGGCGCCAGATACCGTCTCGACAATGAAGGCAAAGACGCGCTGCGGGCCGAGTTTTAGAATTTCGGTTTCCAGTTCCGCCGCCAGTCGTTGCGCATAACCTTCCTGCGTTTCATCCGTCTTGCGATCGCGGTACTCGTAACACGGCGATACATGACGAACCGGCGCCAGCAGCGGCTCAAAACCGCGGCGGTTGGATTCACGACCGCCGGCGGCCAGCGCCCCGAGTGTGCTGCCGTGGTAACTCTGGCGGCGGGCGATCAGGAATTCACGACTGCCCTGCCCGCATTCAACGGCATACTGCCGCGCGAATTTGATCGCCGCCTCCACCGCTTCGGAACCGCCGGAGCAGAAATACACATGATTCAACCCGGCCGGCGCATGTTTGACGAGGTCTTCGGCCAGCGCCTCGGCAGGTTCGGTAGTAAAGAACGAAGTGTGGGCGTACGGCAGCTTGTCAAGCTGGGCCTTGATCGCAGCCACCACTTCGCGGTCGCTGTGTCCGAGGCAGGACACCGCCGCACCGCTGGAGGCGTCGATATACCGTTTGCCGTCACGGTCAATCAGATAGGGGCCGTCGCCGGCCACTGCCTGAGGATATTCATGGGCGAGACTGCGATGAATGATGCGTGACACGGAGGCTCCTGCCGGTGCGGGCCATGGTCTGGCCGCTGGTTATTATGGTGGCTGCGATTCTGCGCGAAGCGGCGGCGGCGGTCAAAGCGGCATGTTACGGCCACGCGCAATAATCCTCGCTCGGTTAAGATCAGGCCATGAAAATATTGTCCGCAATATTCACTGTCGCCGTGCAGCTCGCGATACCGCTTTATGCAGGCGCGGCAACCCCCGACCCGCAACAGGATGAAAAATATGCCACCGAACTGCGGCGCAAGGTGGATCAGGGCGACGGCGACGCCGCACTGCAGATTGGCAACCTGCTGGTACGAAGCCGGATCCCGGGCCCCCGCTACGGCAGCCCCATCACTTGGTTCAAGAAAGGCTGCACGCTGCGCAGCCTGCCCGCCTGCCACAACGTCGGCGTGTCGTACGAACAGGGCCGCAACGGCGTCAATCAGGATTACGCGGAAGCCACCCATTACTTCCTGCAGGCGGCCGAGCGCGCGTTTCTGCCGTCGAT
This sequence comes from uncultured beta proteobacterium, assembly GCA_903933915.1. Taxonomy (GTDB): domain Bacteria; phylum Pseudomonadota; class Gammaproteobacteria; order Burkholderiales; family SG8-41. Next base: position 73,426 of record CAIZLW010000108.1, read on the forward strand.
GTACAACCTTGCCGTGCTGAGTGCAGAGTCGAAAATTTCTGCAGCAGACAGCCGCGAGGGCCTGAAGTGGATGCTGGTGGCACAGAAATCCGCGGTGCAATGTCCGGAAAGCCCGACCTGCAAGACCGTGACCGACGATCCCAAGGGTTACCGCAAGCAGCTCGAAAGCCGCCTGTCGTCAAAGGAAATCCGCGAGACCTACAAGATGGCCGATGACTGGCGGCCGCGCAACTGAATCACCATCGGGCAGCGGCAATTCACCGGCATCACGCTTCGATGGGATAATCCGCAGCCAATACCCTTAAAACACGAGGTCTGCATGGCCAGCCCCCAACCCGGCATCCTTGCCCCGCTCACACCACTCGCACGTTATGCCAGCTACCACCTGATTCCCGGCGCCGATCCGCGCAAGAGCCTGCGTGCGCTGCGCGACGCAGCCGACGGCGACCAGACTGTAGTCGGCCTGGGGCTGTCGCTGGTGTCGTTGCTGGAATGCGGTATCGACGAGCTGCGTGTGTTTCCGGAATTCAGCGGCTTCGGACTGGACGTGCCATCAACACCCGCCGCCTTGTGGTTGTGGCTGCGCGGCACGGATCGTGGTGAACTCTACAACCGTCATCGTGCGCTCGACGCCCTGCTCGGCAGCGCATTCCGCGCCGACCGCGTGCTGGATGGCTTCATCCATGGCGGCGGCCGCGACCTCACCGGTTACGAAGACGGCACGGAAAATCCGAAGGGCAAGGCGGCCATCGCGGCTGCCGTCAGCGAACGCGAGGGAATCGCCGGATCGAGTTTCGTTGCCGTGCAGCAGTGGCAACACGATCTGTCCCGCTACGATGCAATGTCGACCGAAGAGCAGGATCACTGCATCGGTCGCCGCCGTTCGGACAACGAGGAACTGGAACACTCACCGGAATCCGCACACGTCAAACGCACTGCACAGGAAAGTTTTGATCCCGAAGCGTTTGTGGTGCGTCGCTCAATGCCGTGGGCAGAAGGCCGGGACTGCGGACTGCTGTTCACCGCGTTCGGCTGTTCCTTCGATGCCTTCGAAGCGCAGTTCCGGCGCATGCTCGGCGTTGAGGACGGCACCATGGACGCGCTGTTTACCTTCACCCGCCCGCTGACGGGCGCCTACTTCTGGTGTCCGCCGGTGAAAAACAAGAAGCTCGACCTGTCGGCACTGAACGTGTAGCCGCGCGCAGAAAATCCTGATCGGAAACGGCGCGCCTCATGCGCCATTTCAAATCCGGGCCAGCAGCTTGAAATATCTGGCCTAGTTCAAGCGGACGCCCCGGTCCAGCTTCATCTGATGAATGCGCCCGTCGCGTTGGATGCGGCTCTTTTGCAACACACCAAGACGCACCAACCGGCTCAGGCGACGACGCACGGTCGCCGCAGCTGCCAGATTGAGAAGCAGCAGCCCCTTGGCCGTCAGCGGATGCCGCATGTCTTCCTGCTATCCAATCTCTGCGGCAAGAATCGCATCCAGCGGAGATGTGATGAATTCCAGGATTGTTTGCTCAAATTCCTATATTTTTCTGAGACGCTGAAATATTTTTATAATTTAAAGATGTAATTTACGAAAAAAGCGAAGAAACAGAATCCCCATGATTTTATATTCCAGTCTCTCGCTATTATGAAATAACTTCTCACAACCGGCTTGACGGTCGTTTAAATGAAGAACACTCTGATCCGCATATGGCGATTCGATTCCCATGCGGGGGGGCGGGACCAGTGTCATGTCCCTAATGCGTCGATCCAGTCTGCGCTTCGTGCTGCTGTGTTTAGTCGCAACCGCAATCATCCCCGTCTATATCCTCCTCGGCCTCACCGCTTTTGAACTGCATGATCGTGCCGGCGAGGAGGCATTGCGCGATGCACGGCAATTAAGCCAGGCGCTGGCGCGCGGACAGGAGCGGATATTTCACGAAGCACGGGAGCTGTTACTGGTCCTCGCCAGTGTTCCGGTAGTTTCCGATCCTGCACAACAGCAATCCTGCAATCAGTTTCTTGCCAATGCGCACAAGACCATGCCCCGCTACAGCAACATCGGCATTGCCACGCCGAAAGGCGACATTTATTGCAGCGCCGCCCCTCTGGACAAACCGGTCAACATTGCAGATCACGCTTACTTCCAACGTGCCATCGATTCACAGCAATTTTCAATTGGCAATTACCTGCTCGAGCGCGTAACCGGTCGGCCATCCATCACTGTCAGCTTTCCGTTACTCAGTATCGACGGATCAGTGCGGGGCGTGATCTTCACGGCCATCGATCTGGCCTGGCTGAAGGAAGCACTGCTGAATGCGGATTTACCCGCAGAATCTTCGATAAAAGTCGTCGACTTTGAAGGTACCGTACTCGCCAACTACCCAACCGGTGAACCTCCGGGCACCCGGCTTTCCGATACCAAGCTGAAAGAAGCAATCCGGCAGTTTTTAGCACGCCCGCGCAACGAAGATGCACGCCCCATGCCCGCTTCATGGATCAAGACAGGTCAAGTCTACGCTGTCGCCCCGATTACCAACGAGACGCATTATCCGGTTTTTGTCTGGACTGAACTGTCGCGCACCCCGGTTGTGGCGGAGATCGAACGCAAGTTCATCCAGTATTTGCTGTGGATCGGCGTTGCGACCCTGATAATTTTTTCGATCACCTGGATCTTCAGCAGTACTCTGGTCATCAACACCATACAGGCCATAGCGACTGCAGCACGGCGGTTTGCTGGCGGTGAGCTTTCCGCGCGTACCGGCCTGAAGCAGGCGCCCGTCGAAATCGCCGCGCTTGCCGATACTTTTGACCAGATGGCCGAAGCAATCGAGTCACGCGAAAACAAGATCATGGAGATCTCCAGCAAACTGGTGCGCACCAACCGCATCCTCAAGACGCTGAGCGGCAGCAACCGCACGTTGCTGCATGCTGTCGATGAAAATGCACTGCTGGATGAGATGTGCAAGGTCGCCGTGGAAACCGGGGGTTTCCGTGCAGCATGGGTCGGCTACCGACAGGATGACGAGAAAAAGTCCGTGAAACCGATGGCCTTTGCCGGACTGGAACGGGAGTTCTTCGAGGCGCTGGATGTCAGCTGGGATGACAACGTGCGTGGCAGCGGTGTGTGCGGGCGCGCGGTCCGCAGCGGGGAAATCGTCATTGCCAATCGCGTGCTGACCGAACCCGGCAACGAGCCGCGGTGGGACATCATGAAACACAACGGCATCGAATCAGCAATTGCGCTGCCACTGATCGTCGGCGGCAACACCATCGGCATCATGACGATCTACGCGGCAGAAAAAAACGTGTTTACCGGCAAGGATCTCGCACTGCTCGACGAACTGGCCGACGATCTTTCATTCGGCATCGAAACCATACGCAGCCGCGCCGAACACACGCGCACAGAAGCCAAGCTGCATCACCTCGCATGGCATGATCCGGACACGGGACTACCCAACCAGATCATGCTGCGTCACTGGCTGGACGAATCTCTGCAGGTTGCGCGCGACTCCCGCTTCCCGGTGGCGCTGCTGGCCATCAACCTGCCGCGCATGCGGGAAATCGGCGACATACTTGGATACCACATCATCGACCAGTGCATCACCAGGATTGCCAAAGCAGTGCAGGAAGCCGCGGGCAGCGGGGCACTGGTTGCGCGAGAGGGCCGTTTTACGCTGGCCGTTGCCCTGCGACAGATTGACATCAATGGCGCTACCGCCCTCGCCGGTCGACTGGCCACCGTCATCCGCCAACCGTTTAAAATGGGCCCCTGCTCCATGGAAGTCGAAGCCTGCATCGGCATTGCCGTGTTCCCGGGACAGGCAACAGACCCTGATGCGCTCATCGGTCGCGCGTCACTCGCCGCACAGCACGCGCTGGCAACCGGCCAGCCGCACGCCATGCTGGACGCCAATCCCGAGGAGGTCGCGCTGAAGCGGCTGACGATGCTGGGTGAACTGCGCAACGCGATCAACAACAATGAACTGGTAATCCATTACCAGCCGAAGACTGCCTCATTAACAGGACGGATGGTAGGCGCGGAAGCGCTGGTGCGCTGGAAGCACCCGGTGCGCGGCATGATTCCGCCGGGCGACTTCATTCCAGTCGCCGAACATACGGGGCTTATCGTTCCGCTGACTTATCAGGTGCTGAGGCTGGTTGCCGGCCAACTGCATGCCTGGCGTCAGAAACACGGCCTCACGATCCCGGTCGCAGTCAATCTGTCGGCGCAGAATCTGCACGATGCCGAGCTGTCAAAATACATTGATGGACTGATCGGCACCTGGGGCCTGGAACGGCAGCAGCTGCAGATCGAAATCACCGAAAGCATGCTGATGCGTGATCCGGAGGAAGCCCTGAAGGTGCTGACCCACTTCAGCAATTCCGGCATGCAACTGTTCATTGACGACTTCGGCACCGGGTATTCATCACTCGCCTACCTGGCGTCCCTGCCCGTACATGCCGTGAAAATCGACCGCGGGTTCGTGAACAAAATGACCAAAGACGCGCAACACCTTGCTGTTTTGCACTCAATCCTTTCCCTGGCCAGTTCTCTGGAGCTGAAGGTGGTCGCAGAAGGGGTTGAAACCCAGGAGCAGGCCGACATGCTGTGTGAACTCTCCTGCGACGAGCTGCAAGGCTACCTGATAAGCAGGCCGCTGCCCGCGGAGGAATTCATCAATTGGGCGCTGCAGCACGGCTGACCGCACCGGCAGCGCTTCACGGAAGCTTTGCGATCAGCCTCGCCGCCCCGGCGAGTTGCAGGATATGCATGCCCAGGCCGTGGCGATCGACGATGTAGATATAGCCGCGGTCATCAACCTCGACATTATTGGTGGTCACCGTACGTCCGCCGCTGTCGGGAACAAAGTAAGCAATCTCTCGCGGCTTGTATGGATCGCGGATATCCAGTGCGCGCACACCGGCATTGAAATGCGCGATAAACATGATGCGGCGGTAATAGATTGGCGTGAAATTCTCATGTGATGAATGCGCGCCGATGCGGCCCGGACGTTTACAGTAATCACCGGTCTTCGGATCCAGTGCCCAGGTGGAAGCCACCTTTGGCCGGGCCTCATCGGAGACATCGATGATCCACACTTTCTGCTGCGCGCCGCCGCAACCGTCGGACAAGGCCTCGTTGGTGACCACGACAAAATCCTTTTTTGCACGGCGACCATCCGGTGCAGTGACCTCCATCCCGATTACCGGAAATGCGGTATGCGCCCCATAGTCCGGATCCAGATCAAAACGGCCGGTCTGCGGCTGCAGCAGGTTCGCGCGGGTCGGCGTCTTCGGCCCCTTCAACAGCTTTTCACGGTCAACAATCTGCAGAACACCTGAGCTCGATGTGCCGTGACCGAAATAGACGCGATTGCCTGCGGGGCCGGTTGAAATCGGACCATGCAGTCCGGTCGGTACACTGGTGGATGCGCCCGGCTCCTGCCCGGGCAATCCGAAATCGCGCAGATGCACCGGTTTGGAGGGATCACCGAGATCAAAGATCTGGGTCATGCGCCAGGTCCGCCAACCCGGAACACCTGAAACCAGATAGGCGATTCCGGTATCGCACTCCCACCAGTTTTTGTGGGTGCCGCGCAGGCCGTCGACCACCACGGCAATACGTTGCGGTGGGCCAGGCAATGTGACATCCCACAACTCATGCGCGCTATGACCCAGCGTGCGCAGCATGTAAGTGCGGTCGCGCGATGCGCGCGGCAGATCCCTCCCGCTGCAGACCCGCACCATCTGCGCTTCACCACCCGGACCACCGGGAATGTGATGCAGCAAACGCGGCTGCGCGGGATCGGTGACATCAATCAGCGAAGTGCCATTGTCTTCACGAGCGCCCGTCAGCGGATTCAGTGCGCCGCCGTGATGATGACCGACGTAAGCCACCCAGCGACCGTTCTGTTGATGGATGACAGGCTGATAGGCGCCGCGCCCCTGCAGGTCATGAAAACCGACCAGCGCCATGTCACGTGCTTCCGGCAATTGCGCTGCGTGGATGGCGGCAGCGCCGGACAGGCAAAAAACCAGGAGCGCATTGCCGATTGTCGACAGCCGCATCAAATTCCCGGCGTAACCTGTTTCCAGTAGCTGTCCTTGGACGCGATCAGGCCATCGCGGACGGTATAGATGTCGCAGCCACGCAGATCGATGGCCGCATTATCGGCACGCCTTGTGGCGGACATGCGAAAGGTGCCGATGACGCGATCCCCCGCCGCAAAAACCTGCGCTTCCGAAAAACGGATGCCCGTCAGTTCCTGTTCGCGCTCCAGTATCGCAGTACGCAAGGCGTCGCGACCGGTGACGATGCGGCCATGCGGTGCTTCCGGACCGCGCGCCATGATCCAGCAAAAATCGGCCGTCACGCAGCCGAGGATGCCATCGATATCACAGGCATTGAAGGCCTTGCCGAAGCGACGGAACAGGTTTTGCAGTTCCGGAGTAAGCGTTGCACTCATGCAGTCACTCCGCAGGCCTGGCGCAGCGATTCCGGCAAGGGCACGGCTTTCTTTTCCCGCGGGTCATACCACACCAGCGTGGCATAACCTTCGGCGCAGCTTGCGCCGGCCTCGACATCACGCAGCGTGTAATGCGTCTGCACGCTGGTACGCCCGACGCGGCCGATGTGCAGCGAGGACTCCAGTGTGGCCGGATATCCGACCGGTTGGAAATAATGACAACCGGCATTGAGCAGCACAATCACCGGATGCGGCGGTACTGTCGGAATCCCCATCCCGGAAATCCAGCGCATGCGGGTTTCCTCCATGAAACGGAAGAACCCGGTGTTGTTGACATGGCCGTCGGCATCCATGTCGCCCCAGCGCACCGGGATCACCGTGGTGAATACCGGCGCCGCCAGGGGCGCGTCATCGCTGACGACGCGGATCATCGGTTTTAAGCGACGGGATTAAACAACATTCCGCTTGTGCAGGTCGGCGATATCGCCGTCCTGGTAGCCGAGTTCGCGCAGAATCTCGTCGGTGTGCTGGCCACACTCCGGGGTCACCGTGCGGATTTCATTCGGGGTGCGCGACAGACGGAAAGGCTGGTTGATCAGACCAACATCGCCGACGCCTGGAATATGCACCGGCACCGACATGTTGTTGTATTGCACCTGCGGATCGTCGAACACTTCGTCCATTTTGTAGATCGGTCCGCCGGCAACGCCGCATTCCTCGAAACGCGCGGTCCAGTAGGCCTTGTCTTTGGTGACCATCAGCGCCTGCAGTTCCTGGTTCAGCGCATCGCGGCTCTTCGAGCGCGCGGCACGATCCTTGTATTCGGGCTTCTCGTTGAGTCCCGTGGCGCCCAGTGCCTTGCACAGCCGCGCAAACATTTCGTTGTCGCCGGCAGCAATGTTCATGTAACCGTCGCTGGTCTGGAACACCCCCGTCGGGATCGACGTCGGGTGGTTGTTGCCCGCCTGCTCCGGCACTTCATGGTCGACGGTCCAGCGTGCCGCCTGAAAATCAAGCATCGCGATCATCGCATTGAGCAGCGACACTTCGACCCATTGACCCTCGCCCGAAGCTTCGCGCTCAAGCAGCGCGGTCATGATGCCCAGTGCGCAATACAGCCCCGCCGCCGAATCGGAAATCGCGCTGCCGGCACGCATCGGGCCGCGGCCCGGTTCGCCGGTAATCGCCATCAACCCGCCCATGCCCTGCGTGACCTGGTCGAAACCGGGACGCTTGGCGTAAGGACCGGTCTGACCAAACCCGGAAATGCTGGCGAGGATGATTTTTTTATTGATCGCTTTCAGCGACTCGTAGTCGATGCCCAGCCGGAACTTCACGTCCGGGCGGTAGTTTTCCGCGACCACGTCCGATTTTCCGACCAGTTGCTTGAAAATCTTCAGGCCGTCCGGGTCTTTCAGGTTCAGCGTCAAGCCGCGCTTGTTGCGGTGCAGGTTCTGAAAGTCGGCACCGGTGCGCTTGCCGCCCCAGCCGTCGGACAGATTCAGGCCCGGCGGGGTTTCAATCTTGATTACATCGGCGCCCCAGTCGGCGAGCTGACGCACTGCCGTCGGGCCGGAACGCACACGCGTCAGGTCGATTACACGGAAACGGGCCAGCGGGCCCTTGCGCTGAGTTGTTGCAGTCATGGTCTGGTCTCTCTCGAACGGATTTGAAAATTACTGATTTTCTGCTGATTTTTTCGGCCATTTTGGCGCCTTAGGCGGCGCCGGCCAAAGCAAATGCGAGTTTCGCACAAAATGGAGGGGCTTCGGCGGCGAATCCACAGGCTGATATAGAATCAGGCGATGAACGCTCCGGTGCAAGCCATTCCCGTCGATTTCGAGCGCCAGCGCGCCGTCTGCGCGGCATTGCGCGCCTTCATGCCGGAACAGCACGTATTGTTCGAACGCGAAGACGTCATGCCCTACGAATGTGATGGTCTTTCCGCCTATCGCCAGGTGCCGATGGTGGTGGCACTCCCTGAAAACGAAGAGCAGGTCTGCGCCATTCTTGAGACCTGTTACGCGATGCGCGTGCCGGTCACTGCGCGCGGCGCCGGCACCGGACTTTCCGGCGGCGCGCTGCCGCTGGGCAACGGCGTGCTGCTGTCGCTGGCCAAGCTGATGAAAATTCTCGCCGTCGATCCGCTCGCGCGCACTGCGCGCGTGCAACCCGGTGTGCGCAATCTTTCGATCTCCGAAGCTGCGGCGCCGATGGGGCTTTATTACGCGCCCGACCCGTCGAGCCAGATCGCCTGCTCAATCGGCGGCAACGTCGCCGAAAATTCCGGTGGTGTGCACTGCCTGAAATACGGACTAACGGTGCACAACATTCTCAAGCTCAGGGTCGCCACCATCGAAGGCGAGATCATCGAACTCGGCGGCGGCGGACTCGATGCCGCGGGTTATGACCTGCTGGCGCTGATGACCGGCTCGGAAGGCTTGCTCGGCGTGGTCACCGAAATCACCGTCAAGCTGCTGCCACGCCCGGAATGCGCACAGGTCGTGCTCGCCGCGTTTGATGATGTTGCAACCGCCGGCCAGGCGGTTGCCAATGTCATTGCCGCGGGCATCATCCCCGCCGGCATGGAAATGATGGATCAGCCGGCGATCCTCGCCGTTGAACCCTTCGTCAACGCCGGCTACCCGACCGATGCCGCTGGCATCCTGCTCTGTGAATCGGACGGCACCCACGAAGAAGTCGCCGACGAAATCAGCCGCATTGAAAAAATCATGTCCGACAGCGGCGCGCATCTGGTGCGCGTATCGCGCGATGAAGCCGAACGCCTGCGCTTCTGGGCCGGACGCAAGGCGGCCTTCCCTGCAGTAGGCCGCTTGTCGCCGGATTATTACTGCATGGACGGCACCATCCCGCGCAAGCGGCTGGCAGAAGTGCTGCGCGGCATCACCGAAATGGAAAAAAAATACCAGCTGCGCTGCGCCAACGTATTCCATGCCGGCGACGGCAATCTGCATCCGCTGATTCTGTACGATGCCAACGATGCCAGCCAGTTGCAGCGCGCCGAGGACTTCGGCGCTGAAATCCTCAAGCTGTGCATCGACGTCGGCGGCACCATCACCGGCGAACACGGTGTCGGCGTCGAAAAAATCGATTCGATGTGCGTGCAGTTCAGCACCACCGAACTCGAAGCCTTTCATGCACTGAAACACGCCTTTGACGAACACGGCCTGCTCAACCCGGGCAAGGCGGTGCCGACGCTGCATCGCTGCGCGGAGTTCGGCCGCATGCATGTCCATTCCGGGGCCGAAAAATTCCCCGAATTGCCGCGGTTCTGACATGTCCGATCCGGTCACCCAGTTCGCGGACATCATCCGCGCCGCAGCGGATGCCAAACGGCCGCTGAACATCTGCGGCAGCGGCAGCAAGGCGTTTTACGGCAACCCTGCCACCGGCGAGGCGCTCGACGTCACCGCTTACCGCGGCATCATCGAATACGAACCGACCGAACTGGTAATCACCGCCCGCGCCGGCACACCGCTCGCTGAAATCGAAGCGGCAATGCGCGAACAGGGACAGATGCTCGGTTTCGAGCCGCCGCATTTCGGCGGCAACGCAACGCTCGGCGGTTGCATTGCCGCCGGACTGTCGGGACCGCGGCGCCCGTACGCCGGTTCGGCACGCGACTTCGTGCTCGGCGTGCGTATCCTCGACGGCCGCGGCACGGATCTCAGTTTCGGCGGGCAGGTGATGAAAAACGTTGCCGGTTACGACGTGTCGCGACTGATCACCGGATCGCTGGGCACACTCGGCGTGATCCTTGAAGTGTCACTGAAGGCCTTGCCCCTGCCGCCCGCCGAAACCACGCTGTGCCGCGAACAGACCCAGGCCGAAGCACTGACCCTGATGAATGAATGGGCCGGCAAACCGCTGCCGATCACCGCGACCTGCCATGTCGATGGCCGTCTCTACGTGCGCCTCGCCGGTGCAACCCCCGCCGTACATTCGGCTGCCGCAAAACTCGGCGGCGATACCGTCGCTGACGGCGCTGCTTTCTGGCAAGGCATCCGCGACCAGCGCCATGCATTTTTTAACGATGATGCGCCGCTGTGGCGGCTGTCGCTGCTGTCCACCACGCCCGGCTTGGCATTGCCCGGACCGCAACTGATTGAATGGGGCGGCGCGCTGCGCTGGCTACGCTCAAGCAACGATGCAGCTAGCGGTGCGATGAGCATCCGCAAGGCTGCGCGCGGCGGCGACGGTCACGCCACCCGCTACCGCGGTGGCAAATCGCAGGGCGGTGAAGCACGAACCGGCGCCTTCCATCCGCTGCCCTCGGCAATGCTCAAGCTGCACAAACGCATCAAGCTGGCGATGGACCCGGCGGGCATCCTCAATCCGGGCCGGATGTATCCGGAGTTGTAAAAATCAACAACAGGTTTTAACAGGATAGACAGGATTTTCAGGATAAACCACTGCCGTTTTATCTTGATTGTTTTTATCCTGCCCATCCTGTTCATCCTGTAAATTTGTTTTAAGGTTTATTTATGCAGACCAATCTCGCCGATTTCATCAAGGACACGCCGCAGGGCCGCGAAGCCGAGGCCATCCTGCGCAAATGCGTCCACTGCGGATTCTGCACCGCAACCTGCCCGACCTATCAACTGCTCGGCGACGAACTCGATGGACCGCGCGGCCGCATTTATCTGATGAAGCAGGTGCTCGAAGGCGAGCCGGCGACCGCAAAAACACAGTTGCATCTCGATCGCTGCCTGACTTGCCGTTCCTGCGAAACCACCTGCCCTTCCGGCGTGGAGTACAGCCGCCTGCTCGACATCGGCCGTGAGGTCGTCGCCAAACAGGTGCCGCGCAGCGGATTTTCGAGGTTACAGCGCCAGGCTCTGGCCGCGGTGCTGCCACGGCCGGCGCTGTTCAATCCACTGCTCGCGGCAGGGCGCATCGCGCGCAACATGCTGCCGAAAGTGCTCGATGACATCGTGCCCGACACCCCGGTGCGCGCCCGACCCTGGCCCATCGGCGGTCACACGCGGCGCATGCTGGTGCTCGAAGGCTGCGTGCAGCCTGCGCTGTCGCCGGCAACCAATGCCGCCGCCGCGCGCGTGCTCGACCGGCTGGGCATTTCGCTGGTGCGCGCACCGAACGCTGGCTGCTGCGGCGCGGTGACTTTCCATCTCGATCAGCAGGAACAGGCGCTCGCAGCGATGCGGCGGAACATCGATGCGTGGTGGCCGCATATCGAACAGGGCGCGGAAGCGCTGGTGTTCACCGCCAGCGGCTGCGGCACGATGATCACCGACTATGGTCACGCTCTCGCCCACGACCCTGCTTACGCCGAACGCGCGAAGCGCATCTCGGCACTGGCCTGCGATCTGAGCGCAGTCATCGATCAAAAAAAAGAACAATTAAAA
>CAIZLW010000109.1 GCA_903933915.1 uncultured beta proteobacterium
AGCCTCGGTGGCGGAGATGGCGATGCGGTTGAAGGCGGAAGGCTTTCTGGACAGCGCACCGGACCGCCGGCTGAAGCCGGGCAAACGGTTTTTTGAACGTGCGGTTGCCGAAAGCGTGCGCGCCGGCATGCCCGCCCCTGCCGCCGACATGCGGCTCGACGGCATCAGCATTGATGAATACCTGGTCGGCAAACCCTCGCGCACCATCCTGATCACCGTCAAAGGCGATTCAATGATCGACGCCGGCATCCACCCGGGTGATCGTGTCGTGGTTGAAAAGCGCGTGGCGGCAGTACCCGGCGACATCGTCGTCGCCATCGTCGACAACGAATTCACGTTAAAACGCCTCGCCCGCGAAAAAGGCCGCCTCGTCCTCAAACCGGAAAACAAAGCCTATCCCGTCATTCGCCCGAAGGAAGATGCCGAGATTTATGGCGTGGTGGTGGGCTTGGTGCGGAAATACTAATAAAAACCGCAGCTCCGTAGCCCGGATGCGCCCTGAAGGAAGTCACCTTGGGTGGCGCCCCGAAGGAAGTCCTCTTGGGGGAGAGGCTGCAAGCCGGAATCCGGGGCCACCGTTGAAAAAATCCACCGCGGTGCTTCTCCCCGGATTTCATCCGGGCTACAAAATCCCTCGTAGCCCGGATGGAGGCCGCAGGCCGGAATCCGGGGGGGGCGTTGAGAACATCCACCGCGGCGCTTCTCCCCGGCCCCCCCCAAGGGGACTTCCTTCGGGGCGCATCCGGGCTACAAAACCAGCCGCGGTGCGTTGACACTGCCGGAGGCATGCTCTAACTTGCCTGCAGTCTGCAGTACCCAAAAATCTAATAATCAGTCTGCAAGCGGAGGAGTCACCATGAACACCAAAGCCATCACCACGGCCTGCCTGCTCGCGGCCGGCGTCATTGCAATCGCACCGGTCAACGCCATCGCACAGGCTTATCCGACCAAACCGGTGCGCATGATCGTGCCCTTCCCGCCGGGCGGCGGTGTCGACATCATCGGCCGCCTAGTCGGCAAGGGCATGGCCGAGCGCATGGGCCAGCAGGTGGTTATTGAAAACCGCGCCGGCGCCAACGGCATCGTCGGCCTTGAACTGCTGAAGAACGCCCCGCCCGACGGCTACACCATCGCCGCGGCTTCCGCCGGTCCACTCGCCGTCAATCCGCACATCTACCGCAAGCTCGCCTACGACCCGCTGCGCGACTTCACCGCGATTTCGGGCCTGGTCAACTTCCCGCTGCTGCTCGTTGCCCACCCCTCGCTGCCGGTGAAAAACATCAAAGAGCTGATCGCGCTCGCCAAAGCACGCCCGGGCCAGATCACCTACTCCTCACCGGGTGCCGGCAACTCCGGCCACCTCACCGCCGAGCTGTTTGATTACATGGCCAAGGTGAAGACCGTGCACATCCCCTACAAGGGCACCGCACCCGCCGTCGTCGCCGTGCTCTCAGGCGAAGCGCAACTCACCTGGAGCAGCATCCCCTCGATCCTGCCGCATGTGAAAAGCGGCCGCGTGCGCGCGCTGGGCATCGGCAACAAGGAACGCCTCACCGCGCTGCCGGAATTCCCGACCCTCGCTGAATCCGGACTGCCGGGCTACGAGGGTTATGCCTGGGGCGGCATGGTCGGGCCTGCAAACCTGCCCAAAGACATCGTCGCGCGGCTGAACAAAGAAATTACCGCCACGCTGGCACAGAAAGACGTGATTGACGCGATGCTATCGCAAGGCACGGTGCCGATGCCCCTGTCCCCCGAGGATTTCACGGCCTATATGAAATCCGAACTGCAGAAATGGGGCGCGGTGGTGAAGCTGGCGGATATCAAGGCGGAGTAAACAACACTTCGTATCCTTCCCCAATTCCATCCCCTCGCCCCGCTTGCGGGGACCTCGGTGCCGCTTGACGGTAGAGGGAGTTTGAAATCGCCCAGCTAACGAATAACGTTTCAACGAGCAAACTCCGATGAACACCACAACAAACACCACCCGCCGCACCGCCCTCGTCACCGGCGGCACCGCCGGACTCGGCGCAGCGATTGCCATCGCCCTCGCACAAAAAGGCTATGACGTCGCCATCACCGAACGGCCGCAACTGGTCGACGGTCTCGCCGGCACACTCGCCGAAATTAAAAAAGCCGGTGGCCGCGCGCTCGCCGTACCGCTGGAACTGACCGACATTAAAAGTATTGAGTCCGCCGCCGCACAGGTCTTCAACGCCTTCGGCCACATCGACGTGCTGGTCAACAGCGCCGCGGCACCGCTGCACAAAGCTGCGTTGGATCTCACACCGGAAGAATGGGACTCGATCATGAATCCCAATCTGAAAGGCACGTTTTTCCTGACGCAGAAAGTCGGCCAGGGCATGATCCAACGCGGCACGTCCGGCAGCATCATCAGCATGGCCTCCACCCACGGCATGGTGGCGCTGGCCAACCGATCCACCTACGGCATCGCCAAGGCCGGCATCATCCACATGACACGCATGCTCGCCATCGAATGGGCGCCGCACGACATCACGCTCAACGCGATTGCACCGGGCACCATTGAAACGCCGTCGCGCGCGCTGACGCTGAAAGATCCGAAGTTCCGCGAAATGATGCTCGGCCGCGTGCCGCTGGGCCGCTTCGGCACCATGGATGAAATCGCCGCGGCTGCGGTTTACCTCGCCAGCCCCGAAGCCAAGTTCATGACCGGGCAGACGCTGGTGCTGGATGGCGGGTTGACGGCTTACTAGAAGGACAGCGTTAAACCACCACCTGTTTCAACTCCCTCGCCCCGCTTGCGGGGACCTCGGTGCCGCTTGACGGTAGAGGGTTGGGGAGAGGGAACTAAAAGCTACAACGCCCCCACCACCGCATCCCCCATCCCGCTGGTGCTCGCCTGCCCACCGAGATCCGGCGTCAGATCACGCTTCTCCGCAATCACCTTCTCCATCGCCGCCGCCATCAACGCGGCAGCCGCCGTCGCTTTCGGCTCATGACGATTACGCCCCAGCCACTCCAGCAGCATCTGCCCTGACATGATCAGCGCATAAGGGTTGGCGATGTTCTTGCCGGCGATATCCGGCGCGGAGCCGTGGGTGGCCTGCGCCATCGCCTGCCGCGTGCCGACGCACAGGCCGGGCGCAAGACCGAGGCCGCCGACCAACCCCGCACCGAGATCGGTAACGATGTCGCCGAACTGATTGGTGGTGACCACCACGTCATAACCCTGCGGCTTCATCACCACCTTCATGGTGAAGCCGTCGATCAGCACTTCCTCGAAAGCCACATCCGGATATTCCTGCGCGACCTTGCGGCATTCCCGCGCAAACATCCCGCACACCAGGCGATACACCGGCTCCTTGTGCAAGGCGGTGACTTTTTTACGCGGGCGCGTGCGCGCGATCTCGAAGGCCTCGCGCGCGACGCGGTTCGCGCCCGTGCGTGTGACCACGCGCGTGCCGATGGCGATCTCGTCATTGGGCATGAACTCGCCGTTGCCGGCGACCACGGTGTCGCTCGACTGCAGGCCCTCGGTGACTTCGCGCAGGAACACGATGTCCACATCCTTATGCACCGACGCGATGTTCGGATAGGACTTCACCGGCTTGATGCTGGCAAACAGATCGAGGCGTTTGCGCAGCGGCGGCATGATCCAGGTCGGATCATTGCGCGGATACGCGCCGTGACCGATGGGGCCGCAGAGAAATCCATCAGCGCCCTGCAGCGCACGCACCGTCTCCTCTGGCATGGTGTGGCCGTGACGCTCATGGCCCAGCCGCCCGATCGGGTGTTCACTCCATGTAATAGAGAGGCCGCATTGTGCGGCCGCGGCCTTCATCACCTTGACGGCTTCAGGCACCACTTCAAGCCCGATGTCGTCCCCGAGCAGGATTCCGATGTTCAACACGACGACTCTCCACTAATAAATATTGATTAATTCACTGTGCACGACATTCACGACTGTCCAGCCAATGCCGCAATCGCCTCAATGCGCGCACGAACACGGCGAACCCGATCCCCGTGAATCTCGTCATAACTCACCAGTCCCGGCAGTGTATTGGCGAAATCCGCATGCCGCACAAGCTCTCCAAAACGTTCGGACAGGTATTGCACCAAATCAGCATCGGCAGCTGCCACCTCGGCCTCGATGCCGGGCCGTCCGTCCAGCACGTTGATGATGTCCTCGAAATCATGGCTCGATAACAGATCGCCCCTACCACGCGTTGCAAACGCTTCAAGCTTTGTTGCCAGAAATGCCGGTGGTGATATCAAGCGTATCAGCCGGCCGCCGGGCAACGCGACACGCAACGCCCCCGCGATGGCGTGCGGATACCAGCGATTCGAGAACCCGAGAATTTTTTCATCGCTCGGCATCAGGTCAACGCACAGATCACGCAATCGCCAGCGGCATATCGGCGCATCCTGCGACACATCACGCTTGAAGCCCCGCTGCTCGAAACGCCTTTCCAGCGCGTAATAATCAGCCAGCGCCGCAACCTCCGCCACCACATCCACATCAAACGTCACCCGTGGCGGCATCGCGCTCGGTGAGGTGCACAGCAGCCCGGCGGCACACCCGCCAACCAGCACGACCTCATCACACAATTCGCCCAGCGCCTGCGCGACTGTCTCCACCGACTGAACATTGGGATCGAGCGGGTTCAAAGCCGTTTCTCGAACAATTCTTCAGCCAGACTGCGCTCACGCGCGCTGCCCATGCGCAAGGCATCAAACAGCGCGAGGTTTTCGTACAAGACAGGATTGCGCAATGCCGCAGCAGGGGCGCTCGGATACAAGGGCACCAGGGCAAGACCACGCGCATTGCCTTCCGCATGCGGCCACACCGGCGGCGGATCGGCGGATGGCGCGATCAGCGCGTTCAGCGGCGCGACCGCATACGCCGTAGGCACGCCGCCAACCATGCCGCCACGCGCGGCCGGGAATGCATAGCGCGCGCCATGAAACAGAAACTCCCTGAACGCCGGCTTGATCAGCCCGGGCCTGCCATCGACGAAGGACAGCAGACGCGCGATCTCGGCGCGGCGCAATGCGCCATGGACTTCGGAGACCGACACCCCGGCAAACGCCGCCAGCTCCGGATACGTCACCAGCTCATTCCCGCGCGCAAGCAATGCCAGCAGCAGATACAAATCCTGCGGCTTCAAAGCAGGCTGTCGATTGACTGGGCGGCGCATGGCTGATCCTTGCAGCGTTTCGTTATTCGCGATTCGCGAAAAGCGAAAATACCATTAAATACAATGATCTGCAATGTTACGCGGTTATCTTAACCGTCTGCCGCGACGCCTTCGGCAACCTTACCGAGGAATATTATTTTTATTTAATAAAATCAATAACTTAGTTTATCCGCTACCAGAAACCCATTTTGGGTATGAACAACCCCAAATTGGGTATTCAGCTCGTAGCCCGGATGAAGGCCGAAGGCCGCAATCCGGGACCACCGTTGGCCCTTGTCACCGCCCTCCCCGGATTACGCTGCGCTTCCCCCCAAGGGGACTTCCTTCGGGGCGCATCCGGGCTACAAGACCCGTAACCTGGCAATCAATCGACCGTAATCCCCGTCGCCTTGACCAGCTTGGTGAAGCGCTCGACCTCGCTCTTGATATGCGCGGCGAACTGCTCCGGCGTGCCGCCCACCGCATCAAAGCCCATCTTCTTCAGCGCGCCTGACACATCGGGTAGCGCCAAGGCCTTGATGCTCTCGGCGTTGACGCGGCTGATGATGGCCGGGGGCGTGTTGGCCGGCGCGAGCAGGCCGAACCACGACGTCACCTCAAAACCCGGATAACCGGCCTCGACCATCGTCGGCAGTTCCGGCATCAGCGGTGCGCGTTTCGGCGTGGTGACCGCAAGCACCCGCGCCTTGCCGGATTTGGCGTGCGGCTCGATGCCGACCACGGTAAAGAACATCACCGACACCTCACCGCTCAGCAGCCCGGTCAGCGCGGGCGTGGTGCCCTTGTACGGCACATGAATC
Source organism: uncultured beta proteobacterium (assembly GCA_903933915.1). Lineage (GTDB taxonomy): Bacteria > Pseudomonadota > Gammaproteobacteria > Burkholderiales > SG8-41. The sequence continues at coordinate 5,981 of CAIZLW010000109.1, forward strand.
AGCTTGATGCCCGCCATCATGTTCAGCAGCTCACCGCTCAGGTGGTGGGTGCTGCCGTTGCCGGCGGAACCGTAGTTGAGATCACCCGGGCGTTTTTTGGCGAGGGCAACCAGCTCCTTCACGTTCTTCACCGGCAGCGACGGGTGCGCTGTCAGCACATAGGGTGTGGAGGCAATCAGGATGATCGGTGAGAAATCCTTGATCGCATCATAGGGCAGCTTTTTATAGACCGCCGGGTTGGAGCCGTGCGTGGAGTTGTTGGCCATGAACAGCGTGTAGCCATCAGCCGGCGAACGCGCCGCCGCTTCGGTGCCGACCGCACCGCCCGCACCCGGCCGCGCCTCGATGATGAACTGCTGGCCCATCTGCCCGGTGAGCTTGCTGGTCAACACGCGGCTGACGTTATCCGTCGCGCTGCCCGGCGCCTGGGCGATCAGGATGCGAATCGGTTTTGACGGATAAGTCTGGGCTGCAGCCGGCAACGCCATCAGCGCTGCGAGGCCAGTTAATACTGAAACTGAAGCTGAAGCTGAGAATTGAAAACGCATTATTCCTCCACCTTTTTATGTAGAACAAAAACCCCGTAGCCCCGTAACCCCGTAGCCCGGATGAAGGCCGAAGGCCGGAATCCGGGGCCACCGTTGGCCCGTGCCACCGCCCTCCCCGGATTCCGCTACGCTTCATCCGGGCTACAAAATCTCCTACTTCAACCCCGCCGCAATCTTCCGAATCTCATCCGCCGACCGCTCACCCGCCAACGGCTCACGCGGCTGCAAATGCCGCCCCATCGCCAACCCGCCGATCAACACCGGCTCATACCCAATATCGCGGACCAGATTGGAGGCAATGGCAATCGCCTGCGCATCATCCCCCGCGATCGGCATGCCGACCTTGCCCGGCTCCTGCCAGGCCGCGCCCATGCGCGCCGCGCCAATCGCATTAAAGCCGCGCACGATGCGCGCACCGGGCAAGAGCTGCGCCGACATCAGCCCCGCGCCCACCTCGCGCGCCTTCGCACCCAGCTCGCCATCGCGCTGCTCAAACGGATTGCAGGTATCGATGACCACCTTGCCCTTCAACAGATCGCCGAGGTCTTTACCCACCGACGGCAGCGCGTGATACGGCACCGCGATCAGCAGCACATCACCAAAGGCCGCAGCCTCCTTGGACGTGCCCGCGCGCGCGCCACTGCCCACCTTGGCGGCGAGCGACTTGTCTTTTTCGAGATCGAGCGACGAGAACATCACCGTATGCCCGGACTTGGCCCAGGTGGTGCCCAGCGCGCTGCCGACATTGCCCGAACCGATGATGCCGATCTTGAGCTTGGGGCCGGCGGTGACGGATTGGGCTCCAGCGGGCAGGCTACCCAAGGCCAGCGTGGCGGCGGCAGTCTGCAGAAAATCACGGCGGGAGTGTTTGTAAGGGCGGCCTGCGCTCATCATCTGTCTCCTAGTGTTCAAGGTTCAATACAAAGAAGGATTGCAACAACAGATCACAGTCGCTAACACCCTAACCCGCCCATATGTTCCGGGCAATCGGCAAATGACGTGCGGCGCAAGATCAATATTAAGTATTTGTTTTTATTTATGATTTAGAACTTTGCCTTGGGCCAGCTCGATGTTGAACGGCCGTCTAGTACACCGCGGGCAATAACTCGACGCCAAACTCATCGTTAAACACTTTCTCGATGGCATCAAAACACACGCCCTCCCGCACGATCCGAAAATCGCGAAAATCAATCATCGTGCTCGAACGGCCCTGCGGGTTGTGATATTTCGAAATGCCGTAATCGATGACGATGTCTGCGGCCTGCAACAGTTCAGGCTCGATATCCTGCGCCCGGAACTTGCTGCCCGTCAGCGACACGTTTGCTGACGAACCAACCAGCGGCGTCATATTGCTGAAACTACGTCGGGCCAGTTGATCGCGCAAACTGCCGGCATTGATCAGCAAGTTCAGCGTGCCATCCTTGTTGGCATTGTTCAGCACGAAAGGATCCAGGTTTTTCAGGAAGGGATGGTCCTTGCGGAACGGCGCGATCACCGACAACGGCAGATCATGTTTGATAGTGACTGCACGGACAATGTCTTTCTTGCGCTGATCAAGCAGATGCAATTCGTCATGGATTTCCAGACAGCCAACAATCCCCGTTGGGCGCGAAAAACTGCGGCCCTTGGCTGAATAAATGCGGCGCACCGATTCCGCCGTGCGGCCAAGCACGGCATAAGCGACATCGAGATGAATAATGGCGACGCCACCATCAAGCAACACTTTGAACACGCGATCAACATCGCGCTGCACCTGCTCCGGCGGAATGTGCTGTGGCGCTTCGGCGTTATCCATCTGCGGGCCTGTTGATCCGATTTAGTGAGCGCCTATACTAGGCTCAAACTACAAATCCCCCGTAGAAAATTCCATATCATGAGCGCACGTTTAATAACGGCATTGATCGCCGCAACGATCGCAGCACCAACGTTTTCAGCAGAGCAATTTCCGTCGCGCCCGGTCCGCTTTATCGTGCCCTATGCGCCGGGCGGCGGCGGCGACACCATTGCCCGCGTGCTCGGAACGCGACTGAGCGAAAAATGGAAACAGAACGTGGTGATCGACAACCGCCCCGGTGGCGGCACTGTCATTGGCACCGACCTTGTTGCCAAAGCTGCGCCCGATGGACACACCGTGTTGTTCAATACGGCAGCGTTCGCGATCAACCCAAGCCTGCTGAAAAACCTGCCGTTTGATGCAGAGCGTGATTTCATTCCGGTGACGCAACTCGCAATCCTGCCCAATCTGCTGGTCGTGCACCCGTCACTGCCAGTCAATTCAGTGAAGGAATTAATTGCTTACGCCAAGCAGAAATCCAACCTGACTTACGGGTCATCCGGCACCGGAACCGCAGCCCATCTTGCAGGTGCGCTGCTTACATCGATGGGCGGCATCACCATGACGCACGTGCCGTACAAGGGCGGCGGTGCGCTGATCCCCGACATCATCGCCGGCCGCATCCAGATGACCTTTGCGACCATCCCGTCCTCGATTGCGCAAGTAAAGGCAGGCAAAGTCCGCGCACTCGCAGTGGCGTCTTCCAAGCGATCACCCGCCTTGCCTGATGTGCCGACGATCGCCGAAGCTGCCCTGCCCGGTTACGACGCCAGTAACTGGATCAGCGTGTTCGCACCCAAAGGCACCCCGCGCAACGCAGTCAATGAACTGCACAGCGCAATGGCGGCACTGGTCTTTGTGCCAGAGATCAAGGAGCAACTGCTGGGTCTGGGATTCGAACCGCTAGCCAACACACCGCAGGAATTCGCCAAGGTGATGAAGGCCGAATTTGCGCGGTG
>CAIZLW010000110.1 GCA_903933915.1 uncultured beta proteobacterium
AATATTGATCGCGGTGCTTCTCCCCGGATTGCGGCCTGCGGCCTCCATCCGGGCTACGAAAAGCAGGGGATGAGCGATCGGTGTTCGTTCGAAGCCAAAGTCCCGTTCAACGCCTCATCAAACTGCCGATCAATCAGCGCCGCAATTGCTTTGGTAGCCCGGATGAAATCCGGGGAGGATGTTGAAAATATTGATTGCGGTGCTTCTCCCCGGATTGCGGCCTGCGGCCTCCATCCGGGCTACGAAAAGCAGGGGATGAGCGATCAGTGTTCGTTCGAAGCCAAAGTCCCGTTCAACGCCTCATCAAACTGCCGATCAATCAGCGCCGCAATTGCTTTTGTAGCCCGGATGCGCCCCGAAGGAAGTCCTCTTGGGGGAAAATCCGGGGAGGGTGTTGAAAATATTGATTGCGGTGCTTCTCCCCGGATTGCGGCCTGCGGCCTCCATCCGGGCTACGAAAACCGTTTATGGGCGATCAGTGCCCGCCCGAACCAAAGTGCCCTTGGAGTTCGTCGTCAAACTGCCCGTCAATCAAAACGTACAGCATCAGCGCCGGTTTATCCGAACGATTGCTCCACGCGTGATTGGTGCCGCGCTGGATGATGACATCGCCTTCCTTCAGCACGACATCCTGATCATCCAGCAGCATGGTGATCTCGCCCTTTAAAACTACTGCATAATCAATGGTTTGCGTGCGGTGCATGAAGGGGTGACGGCCTTTTTCGGTGCCGGCGGTGGTGGCGTTTTTGTTACCCATCGCCTCGAACACCGCTTTCGATTGCTCGGGGCTGATGTTGCGGATGGCTTCGGTTTCCGGCGCGATTTCGCTGATGCGGAACACCGTGCCACCGGGCAACGGGTGAATCTGTTTGGGGCCGCCGGTCGGATCATCTTCGCTCGCATGCAGGATGTGCGGCGTCGCCGCGGTCTTCCACATATCCACTGAAATATGTCCCGGACGCATCGGGTTGCTGCGCACCGCGGGCGCGAGGCCGTCTTCAATGACAATGGCCTTGCCGTTTTTATCGTGGCCGGTGATGACGCGGCGGATTTTTCCGTTCATGCAGATACTCCCTGATTGATCATTTGAAATACGTTTTTTCCGGGCAGATGTGCAGACTTTCGCGCCACCGATTCCCGCATCCAAGATGATAAGCGAAGCCTTGCCACGCGTCGTTGTTTGATAAAGCTGCGCTGTGTCGGTTCCCCGGTGTTTAAGTCCAAATTGCGCGATACCCTTGTGCATCCGGGCGGGTAGCGGAGTATTCTCTTCCACGGCATTGTCTTCGGCCCGAAAGCTTTTATCAGGCCATCCCGCAACACATTTAAGGCAGGTTAATGGAGAAACTTTCCGCAGAAGATGCGCTCGAGGCGCGCCGGCTCGCTGACCAGCTTGGCCTGCGCAAGTTGTCCGACCAGGATATGGTCAAGCTGCTCAATGCCGCGCGTGTCGCCAACATGCGGCGCGACGCGCTCGACACTTCCGGCCTGTCGCCCGCCGATGAGCCGGCGCTGGTACTTCGGCTTCCGGCCACGGGGCAGTCGCTATGAGTGATCTCGCCTATCTGACCATTGCGGAAGCCTCGGCGCTGCTCCGCGACAAAAAACTCTCGCCGGTGGAATGGACGCAGGCGCTGATCGCCCGCATCGAGCGTCACGACGGCCGGCTTAATGCCTTCCTGCGTTTTATGCCCGAGATCGCGCTCAGCGATGCCCGCCGTGCCGAAGCCGAGATCAGCGCCGGTAACTGGCGCGGTCCGCTGCACGGCGTGCCTTATGGCCTGAAGGACATCATCGATTACGCCGGGTTGCCGACCACCGCGCACTCCGCCATTCTCAAGGACAACATCGCGACGGCCGACGCCTTCGTCACCCAGAGGCTGCGCGCTGCAGGTGCTGTCTTCATGGGCAAACTGTCCACCCACGAATTCGCCATCGGCGGTCCCTGTTTTGATCTGCCATGGCCGCCGGCGCGCAATCCGTGGAACCGCGACTACTTCTGCGGCGGCTCCTCCAGCGGTTCCGGTGTGGCGACTGCGGCCGGCTTTGTGCCCTTCGCCATCGGCACCGACACCGGCGGCTCGGTGCGCAACCCTTCGACCATGTGCGGCGTCACCGGCATCAAGCCCACCTACGGATTGGTCAGCCGGCGCGGCGTGTTTCCGCTGGCGTTCTCACTCGATCACGTCGGACCGCTCACCCGTACCGTGCATGACAATGCCACTGTGCTCAACGTACTAGCGGGGCATGACGGACTCGATCCGGGCAGCGTGGCGCGACCCGGCGTTGATTACACCGCCCTGACCCGAAAAGGCCTGAAGGGCGTGCGCATCGGCTGGCTCAAGCATTTTTATCACGACGACATCAAGGCCGATCCGCAAATGGCCGCTGCTATCGATGCCGCAGTACTGAAAATGCAGGAACTTGGCGCGCAGGTGACCGAAGTCAAAACCGTTGCGCTCAGTCAGTTCCAGGCCTGCAACCGCATCATCATGGGCTCCGAGTCCTACGCCATTCACCAGAAATGGCTGCGCGAACGGCCGCAGGATTACGGCGATATTACCCGTCAGCGGTTTCTTTACGGGGCGATGTACAGCGCCAGCGATTACATCAACGCCTTGCGTATGCGCAGCAAGTTCACCGCCGACTTCCATGCGCTGTTTAACGATGTTGACGTGATCGTCACCGCGAGTGCGCATGACCCGGCCTGCCGCATTGATGACCAGGAAGCCTGCGAATTCATTTACAGCCGCCAGGCGCGTGCCCCGTTTAATGTCACCGGCAGCCCGGCCATTGCAGTGCCGGCTGGCTTCAGCCAGGAAGGTTTGCCGCTGGGCATACAAATCGTCGGCGCGCCCTACAATGAGGCAACCGTGTATCGAGTTGGTGCGGCTTACGAGGCGGCAACGGCGTGGACGGCAAAACATCCCGTGCTGCCGGCCTGATCCCGCCCGGGAAACCCGTTATTAACGAATAAAAACAATAAAACCATATAGTAATCACGCAGCAGGTTTTGTCAGGTCTGATTCTTGCAAAGAGCAGCAAGGTGTAAGCCGATTGAAAACGGTCGCCGGAATCAACGGCGCGCCAACGCAATACTGGATAAAACGGAGGCTCCATGAAAGCAGTTGCAAAAGGCAGGTTGGCGGTTGCAGTTCTGGTTGCGGCAGCAGTTGCGTTGACCACCATGAGCGCCAGTGCAGCATGGCCCGAGCGGCCGGTGCGCATTGTCATCCCGTGGGCGCCCGGCGGCAGCACCGACATTGTCACGCGCATCCTGGCCGCCGACCTGACCAAGCGCCTCGGCCAGCAGTTCATCGTCGAGAATCGCGCGGGGGCGGGTGCGATTGTCGGCATGCAGTTCACCGCGCAGCAGCCGCCGGACGGCTACACCTTTCTGCTGACGTCAACGGGTTACGGCTTCCTGATCAACAAGAATTCGAACATCGACCTGGTCAATTCCTTCGCCTCGGTTTCGATGATCGGGTTCTCCGACAGCGCGCTGGTCGTCCATCCCTACCTGCCGGTGAACTCGGTGAAGGAGTTCATCGCGCTGGCCAAAAAGCGGCCCGGCGAGATCATGTATTCCTCCTCCGGCGTGGGCGGCTTTCCACACATGAGCACCGAGCTGTTCAAGCTGATGGCCGGCGTCAACCTCACGCACGTGCCGTTCAAGGGCGGCGGCCCCGCCGTTGCCGACACGGCAGCCGGCCACTCGCAGTTGCAGCTTGGCTCCATACCGACGGTCATCGGCCAGGTCGGCGCCAAGCGCCTCAGAGCCATTGCCGTGGGCGGCCCCAAGCCCCATCCCTCATTGCCCGGTCTGCCGACCATCAGTGAATCCGGAGTGCCCGGCTATGTATCGCAGATCTGGTTCGGCGTGTTCGCGCCCAAGGCGACACCGCCGGCGATTATTTCTGCGATGCATGGCGGCGTCAGCAGCGCGCTGGATAACCCGGACACCATCAAGCGTCTGAATGAACAAGGCGTCGACATCAACAAAATGTCGACTGCGGAATTCGCCAAACTCATGGCCGGCGAGCAGGATAAATGGGCCAAGGTCATCAAAGCCGCCAACATCACCGGCGAATAATTACGGGCAAATGAGCCCAGAAGGACAATCCGCATGCCCGGCGCCTCAGATCTGATCCCACCGCAAGCCGGACACCAGTTGTTATCCGCCGCCGAAGCCAGCGCCGCCATCCATGCCGGCACCCTGACTTCGGAGGCGCTGGTCTCGGCCTGCCTCGAACGCATCGCGCAACGCGAAGGCGAGGTGCAGGCCTGGGCCTTCATCGATCCCGAACTGGCGCTGGCGCAGGCACGTGCGCTCGACCGCGAGCCGCCGCGATCCTGGCTGCACGGCATTCCGGTCGGCATCAAGGACGTCATCGACACCGGTGACATGCCCACAGCTTACGGATCACCGATCTACCAGGGCCATCAGCCCGTGGCCGATGCCGCCTGTGTGGCGCAGATCCGCGAACTCGGCGGCGTCATTCTCGGCAAAACCGTCTCCACTGAATTTGCGACACGCCATCCCAACAAGACCCGCAACCCGCACCGCCTGACTCAAACCCCCGGCGGTTCATCCAGCGGCTCGGGTGCTGCAGTTGCGGACTACATGGTGCCGCTGGCCTTGGGCACGCAGACCTCATCGTCGGTGATTCGGCCCGCGGCCTATTGCGGCGTTGTTGGTTACAAACCGGGCTTCGGACTGATCAATCGCGCGGGCATGAAGTTTCTCGCGGAATCCCTCGACACCATCGGCGTTCTGTCGCGTAACGTTACTGATGCCGGCATGCTCGCGGCATTGTTGTCGGGTCTGCCCGTCGGCGCAAACACCTTC
>CAIZLW010000111.1 GCA_903933915.1 uncultured beta proteobacterium
AGTCAATGCCCGGTGCCGCGCCGGGCACGCGTGCGCCCATTTCCTCGGCAAACACCCGGTAACGCAGCCTTTGGGCTTCGAGCACCTCAACGGCGCTGCGGGCGAACGACACCGCCAGTGCTGCGCCAGTGCCTGCACGCGCTTCTGCAACTTCAAGGGTATGGTCAAGCATTGCGCCTGTCTCCGTCGTTGTTTGACGGATTCGAGGCTAAGGCTGAAGAATGACAGCGCCGTTAAGGACTGGTTAAAAATCAGTGACAGCGATATCGGCGCCGTCGAACGGCAGCACGTCAGTGGGTGACGCGGGAAGTGCGGCCGTCGGAAAGTATGCGCACGCGATCGCCGGCCTTAAAGGCCTCGTCGGCCTCCTGAACAATGGCCACCAGCGCGCCGCTGTCGAGTTTGACGGTAATCTCGACGCCGGTGCGGCGCGTCGCGCCCTGCTCGATCGACTGACCGGCAACGCCGCCGGCAACCGCGCCCAGCACGGCGGCAATGTCCGATCCGCGACCACCGCCGACCGTGCTGCCGGCGATGCCGCCGATCACCGCGCCGGCGGCCGGTCCGACGATGGAGCGGGTGCCTTCAATCTGCACCTGGCGCACGCTCTCGACCATACCCATGCGCACATTCTGTTCGCGTCGCACCTCGTCACGGGTATAGGAACCGCCGCCGAGGCCTTCGGCACAACCGGCAAGCATTGCCGCTGCCAGCACTGCTGCCGCAATCTGCATCCGTTTGTCCATGTTCAACTCTCCAGTTACCACAATTTCATGCCAAAAGCCTGCTGGAACCGGTCCGCCGCCTCAGCGCGGTCAAACCGGTGATTCTGCCCGCCCCGCCGGGCAATCTTCAGCGACCCCATCAACGAAGCCAGCCGCCCGGTCAGTTCCCAGTCGGCGCCTGCGGCCAGACCATAGAGCAGACCCGCGCGGAACGCATCACCGCATCCGGTAGGATCGAGCACCGCCTCCGGTTTAACGCTTGGGATCTCGATCTGTTTACCGCCGGCGTGCACAATCGCGCCCTTCGCACCCATTGTGACCACGACGGCCTTGACGAGTTTCGCCAGTTCGTCGAGTTTTTTGCCAGTGCGCTCCTGCAGCATTTGCGCCTCGTAGTCATTCACCGTGACATAGTCGGCAAGCCGCACGAATTCCTCCAGTTCCGGTCCGCCGAACATCGGCAGACCCTGACCCGGGTCAAAAATGAACGGAATACCGGCTTCGTGAAACTCACGCGCATGCTGGATCATGCCGTCACGCCCGTCGGGCGCGACAATCCCCAGTTTGGTGCCCTTGGCATCGGCGACATGGTTCTCATGGGCAGAATTCATTGCACCCGGATGGAACGCGGTGATCTGATTATCGTCGAGATCGGTGGTGATGAAAGCCTGCGCGGTGAACGTGCCCGGAACCAGCCGGATGTAATCCTGCGCGAGGCTCAAGCGCTGCAGCCGCTCGTCGTACGGCGCAAAATCATCGCCAACAGTGGCCATGATGCGCGCATCCCCGCCCAGCATCTGCAGGGTATAGGCGATGTTGCCGGCACAGCCGCCGAATTCGCGCCGCATGTCAGGTACAAGAAAAGCGACATTAAGTATGTGCAACTGGTCGGGCAGGATGTGGTTTTTGAACTGGTCGCGAAACACCATGATGGTGTCGTAGGCCATCGAACCGCAAATCAGGGTGGACATCAGCGATTGCCTTGAAGAATTGGAGACCGGATTATAACAACGCGGCTTGTCATCATCCGGCGACGTGTTGGAGTTCCATCCCTTCTTACAGCATAATCCGCTGTACCGGCCGCGTCTTGCCGGGGCAGACAGCCCAATAATATTCAGCGAGGAAAATCCACCATGCTCAAGGAATTCAAGGAATTCGCAATGCGCGGCAATGTCGTCGACATGGCCGTCGGCATCATCATCGGCGCTGCCTTCGGAAAAATCGTCGAGTCCCTGGTCAGGGATCTGATCATGCCGCCGATCGGAATGCTTCTCGGCAAAGTCGACTTTGCCAACCTGTTCGTTGTGCTGCGTGAAGGCGCAAACCCCGGACCCTATCTTAGTGTTGATGCCGCGCAAAAAGCCGGCGCGGTCACCTTCAACTACGGCGTATTCATCAACACCTGCATCAGCTTTATGATCGTTGCCTTCGCTGTGTTCATGTTGATCCGCACCATCAACCGGATGAAGAAAAAGGAAGCGGAAGCTCCTGCCGCACCCGCCGCGACGCCGGAAGATGTGCTGCTGCTGCGCGAAATCCGCGACGCGCTGAACAAATAGACGTCATCTGGAATCAAGGCCTGCGCCGCAGGTCTTGCACAAAATCAATTTAAGTTATTGATTTTATTAATTAATATTTATAGCTTCTCTGTGACGGCGTGATGCTTTCGCTAGTCCGCTGTTGTAATACTTTTGGGCCGCAGCCCGGCTCAGCCGAACAGCACCAGCCCCCACACCACCGGCACGTTGATCAGCGCCAGCAGTACCGCGGCGCTGCCGATGTCCTTGGCGCGTTTCGCCAGGACATGATTTTCCAGCGAGATGCGATCAACAGCGGCTTCAACCGCGGAGTTCAGCAGTTCCACGATCAGCACCAGCAGCACCGCCGCGATCAACAACGCCTTGCCGGTGCCGGTCGCGGGGGTAAAAAATGCTGCGGGGATCAGCAACACGGCCAGAAACACTTCCTGACGAAAAGCATCCTCGTGCCGGAGTGCCGCGCGCAAACCAGCCATTGAATAAAAAAATGCGCTGCTGACGCGCTTGAGTCCGGTCTTGCCTTTGTGCGGGCTTTCCGCCGGACCTGCTGCATCCATTTTTTTGTTCATGGCCAGTCGGGGGAATCAGCCGGGGTTGTTTGCACACGCGATCCGCACGACCCCGATTGGTTGCGATTCGACTTGCCGCCGTTGCGCAACATCACAACGGCATCAGGACTCGGCATCGGCAATTTTCTGATAAGCCGCAGCATCCAGAAGTCCTTCCATCTCTGCCGCGTTGTCCGGCTTGAGCCGGAACATCCATGACGAGTAGGGCTCTTCATTGACCTTCTCGGGCGCATCGGACAGCATCTCGTTAACAGCAACCACCTCACCGGAGATCGGAGAATAAATATCGGAGGCCGCCTTAACCGACTCCACCACACCGCACGCTTCACCCTGCTGCAGTTTTCGCCCGAGCAGGGGATGTCCCACAAAAACGACATCGCCGAGCTGTTCCTGCGCATGATGCGTGATGCCGACAGAAATCAGGCCGTCGTTTTCGCGATGCGCCCACTGATGTGTGGCACTGTATTTCAGGTGCTCCGGTGCACTCATTGCATCTCCGTCCGTATCAAATCCATACCCGTCATCGGCGGGGCTAATGCAGCGGCGCCGCCAGCACCGCCAGACGAAAACCCGCAGCGCCCAGATTGCCGGTTTCCAGCGCAAGCCGCACCGTCATTTCCGCGTTTGCAGCAACGCCGGAGTCGACGTCACGTCCAGCCCCCAGATAGTCCGCAGGCAGGAAAATCCGTCTCGCCAGAGTATGGTCGTTGACGTTGGTCAGCACCAGATCCAGCGCCGGGTAAGCCACATCGTACCCCGCATGATTGCGCAACGTCGCCGTCAGCTGAATACGGTTCGGATTCGCAGGATCAATCACCTGCAAATCCGAAGCTTCAATCAGGATAGACTGCGGCCGCTGCGGCAACCTCACCGCGCAACCGGCTTGTGCGCAAAGCCAGACCAGCCCCTGTTTGGCAAGTGGAAACCGTGCCGCGACTTCACTGCGGTAGAAAAACACCGCCTGCGCAGCCAGCACAACGGCCAGCATGCCGGCCGCGATCATCAAACGGCGTCGTGGTATCGCGGGCCGCAATTCTGCGTGCGGACGGGCAAACGGATTGTCAGCGTCGATGCCTTCCACCGACGGCATCGGCTCAAGACCGGCCTCGACGGATGGCAACGCCCCCGCCTCTGCGACCGCGACCACCTCGTCGGCGCTCACTGGCGCAGCGATCTCGGACTGCGGATCAGGTAAAAGCTCTTGCAGCGGTGCGGATAACGTGTCGGCAGGCTCGGTGGATACTCGCAGTTCAGGTGCTGTCGCCGTAGCCACGGCGACTGGCTCGCTGACCGGCTCTTGAACAACCTCGACCGGCGCGGGCTCCAGGGCCAACCCGGACAGCGCGTCAAATACCTGCATGCAGCGGCCGCAACGCACCTGGCCTGCGTGCGCCTGCAACTGTGCCGTTGTCACACGAAACACCGTATGACAATGCGCACAGGGCGTGGTCAGGGATGAGGAAACCATCAGATGTGTGGAAATCCGGCCGGTGTTACTTGCATGCACCCAATGATACCGAACGTGACGCCTCTGTAGCCGCAGTACCGGTAAAAGTCGCGGCTAACGGCGGCGGCCGGTCAGCAGCACCCAGCCCTCGTCTGTGGCGGCGCGCGTCATCGTGAACTGCGGCGCGTAAGCCTCGAGCACGGTATCGGCCTGTTCAACAAGGATGCCCGAGAGGGCAATCTGGCCACCGGGTCGGGTCAATCGCGCCAGCAACGGCGCGAGCACGGTCAGCGGATTAGCCAGAATATTGGCCACGACAATCTGCGCCGGTCCGGCCACATCCTGCTCCGCCGTGGCCAGCGTGATTTCGACACCGTTCTGTTGCGCGTTGTGTTGTGCCGCCTGCACCGCCTGCGGATCAATATCGATGCCACAAGCGCGCGCCGCACCCAGTTTCATCGCGGCGATGGCCAGAATGCCGGAACCGCAGCCGTAATCCAGCACATCAGCATTCGGAGTGACGGTCTCGTCCAGCCAGCGCAGGCACAGGCGTGTGGTCGGATGCGCACCGGTGCCGAAAGCCACGCCCGGATCCAGCGCGATATTGATGGCCGCAGGGTCGGGCGGGGTGTGCCAGCTCGGCACCACCCACAGCCGCGGCGTGATCTGAATGGGATGGAACTGGCTCTGGGTCAGCCGTACCCAGTCGGCATCTTCAACGCGTTCGATGCTGAACGCGGCGGTCGCGGCCAGCCCGGCCGCAGCCAGCGCTTCCGGCACCAGGACATAAAGATCGGCATCCACCGCAAACAGCGCGCCGACGCGATTGGTGCACCAGCCCGCAGCCGGCGCCTCGCCGGGTTCGGCGAAAATGGGCCGCTCGTCAGCGGTACCGGCGGCGGCATCCTGTACGTCGACTGCCAGCGCGCCGACTTCAAGCAGCGCATCGCTGAGGATTTCGACCGACTCTTCTGCGGTTTCGATGATGGCGCATAGCCAGGGCATTGCTTACTCCGGTCAGACCCCGCCGCTATTCCGCGCGGGTCAGCTTGGCGAGGCGTTCTTCGAGGTAGTGGATGCTGGTGCCGCCGCGACGAAATGCGGTGTCGCTCATCAGTTCCTGGTGCAGCGGCAGATTGGTCTTTATACCCTCGATGACCGTTTCCGACAGCGCGATATGCATCTTCGCAATCGCCTGTTCGCGCGTGTCGCCGTAGGTAATGATCTTGCCGAGCAGCGAATCGTAATTTGGCGGCACGAAATAACCACTGTATGCATGCGAATCCACACGCACGCCGGGCCCGCCGGGCATGTGCAGCGAGGTGATACGGCCGGGAGACGGCGTGAATTTGTACGGGTCCTCGGCATTGATACGGCACTCGATAGCGTGCCCCTTGATGACCACATCCTTCTGCCGGATCAGCAATTTCTCTCCGGCGGCAATGCGGATCTGCCACTGCACGAGATCCAGGCCCGTCACGCACTCGGTGACCGGATGCTCCACCTGCAGACGGGTGTTCATTTCGATGAAATAAAACTCGCCGCCCTCATACAGAAATTCGAAAGTGCCGGCGCCCTGATAGCTGATTTTCCGGCAGGCTTCGGCACAGCGCTCGCCGACCTTGGCGCGCGCGCGCGCATCCAGCAGCGGTGCCGGTGCTTCTTCGATGATTTTCTGGTGCCGCCGCTGCATTGAACAGTCGCGGTCGCCGAGATACAGCGCATTCTTGTGTTTGTCCGCAAACACTTGGATTTCAATGTGCCGCGGCTTCTCCAGGTATTTCTCCATGTACACCGATGGATTGCCGAAGGCCGCCTGCGCTTCGGCGCGCGTGGTGTTGACCGCATGAATCAGCGCCGCTTCGGTATGCACGACGCGCATGCCGCGGCCGCCGCCACCGCCCGCCGCCTTGATGATCACCGGATAACGGATCTGCCGTGCGATCTTGACGATTTCCTTGGGATCTTCCGGCAATGCGCCATCCATGCCCGGCACCACCGGCACGCCGGCTTTTTTCATGGCGTTTTTCGCGCTGACCTTGTCGCCCATCAGGCGGATGGTTTCGGCTTTGGGCCCGATGAAGGTGAAACCGCTTTGCTCGACCCGTTCGGCGAAGTCGGCGTTTTCCGAAAGGAAGCCGTAGCCGGGATGGATGGCCTGGGCATCGGTCACCTCGGCGGCACTGATGATCGCCGGGACATTGAGGTAACTGCCGCTGGACTGCGCGGGCCCGATGCATACCGACTCGTCGGCAAGACGCACGTATTTGGCCTCGGCATCCGCTTCGGAATGCACGACCACAGTCTTGATGCCCATTTCGCGGCAGGCGCGCTGGATACGCAGTGCAATTTCGCCGCGGTTGGCTATGAGAATTTTGTCGAACATGGATTCAGGAGTTCCCCGGCGCCGCAATCATCCGGAAGTCCGCCGCTGGCGAGCCGTTCCGCACGATCTGAGACAGGTGTTAGAAAGCTCAGCCGATGATGAACAGCGGCTGACCATACTCGACCGGCTGGCCGTTTTCGACCAAGATGGCCTTGATCACGCCATCCGCGTCGGCTTCGATTTCATTGAGCAGCTTCATCGCTTCGATGATGCACACGGTTTCGCCAGTCTTGATCGGCGTGCCGACTTCGACAAACGCCTTTGATCCTGGTGCAGCCGAGCGGTAAAACGTGCCGACCATAGGCGACTTCACCGTATGACCTTCGGGCTCTGCCGGAGCAGCTTCGGCAACGCCCGGCGCCAGTTCCCCGGCCTCCGCCATGGGCATCTGCATCATCGGCTGGGGCGCATGCGCCATCATCACCGGTGCGACGGCACCGCCAAAGCGGCTGATACGCACCCTTTCCTCGCCTTCGGTGATTTCCAGTTCGGCTATGTCGGACTGCTGCACCAGGTCGATCAATGTTTTCAGTTTTCTCAAATCCATGACTAAGCCTTCTTTTTCGTGTGACGCAACGCGTAATCAAACGCCAGTTCATAACCTGCGGGGCCAAGACCGCTGATCACGCCGACCGCGATATCCGAGAAATAGGATTCGCGGCGGAACGACTCCCGCGCAAACACATTGGACAAATGGATCTCGACAAACGGGATGGCCACCGCCGCCAACGCGTCACGCAGTGCTACGCTGGTATGGGTGAAGGCGGCGGGATTGATCAGGATGAAGTCAGTGTCCTCCCGGCCGGCCTGCTGCACGCGCTCGACCAGATCCGATTCGGAATTGCTTTGGAACGTCGCCAGCGCAACTCCCGCCGTCTGCGCCCGCTGCTGCAGCCCGGTTTCGATTTCCGCTAACGTGGTTGCCCCATAGATGCCGGGTTCACGCGTGCCCAGCAGATTCAGATTCGGGCCGTTGAGCAACAACAGTTGTTTGGGATAACTCATGATTTTCCCGCTTATAATGGCCAGACATTCCACGGC
>CAIZLW010000112.1 GCA_903933915.1 uncultured beta proteobacterium
CGGAACCGGAAGTCATGCTGGAAGTTGAAATCCTCGAAATCAGCCGCGTCAAGGACACCAATATCGGCGCCCGTTATCCGGATTCGCTGGCGATCGTCGACGGCACTCTCGTCAACAGACTCAACACCAACATCGCCATCAACCTCAAAGTCCTGGAGGGGCGCACCAATCTGCTGTCCAACCCGCGCATCCGCGTCAAGAGCCGCCAGAAAGCCAAGGTACAGATCGGCGAACGCGTACCGGTCATCAGCTCGACAACCACCCCGACCACCGGCGGCACTACGGTCGCACTGGTGTCGCAGCAGATCACCTACCTCGACATCGGCCTCAAGCTCGAGGTGGAGCCGACGGTCAACATGGACGACACGGTATCGATCAAGCTGTCTCTGGAGGTCAATACGCTCGGCGAAAAAGTTGAAACGGTGACCGGTGCGGTCGCCTACCGCGTCGGCACTCGCACCACCAATACCGTTCTTGAACTAAAGGACGGCGAAACCCAGGTGCTGTCGGGACTGATCCGCGACGATGACCGCCGCACCGCCAACCGGCTGCCGGTTGTGGGCGAGTTTCCGATTCTGGACCGGCTGTTCGGCACCGTGGCCACCAATGACGAAAAGACGGAAATCGTGATGTCGATCACGCCGCGGCTGATCCGCACCGTCAAGCGCGCGGACGTGGCCGATCAGGAATCCTGGTCCGGCACCGAGTCCGCCTTCCGCACCCGGCCGCTGATGGCGCAACCGCTGCCACCCGACACCAAACCCGAAGCCAAACCGGCTGCCGTCGCGCCGCGGCCCGTCCAGCCCTTCAATAACAACGCCCCCGCCGCGGTGAACCCTGCGGCACCGCAAGTCTCCGGCCAGCCCCTGCTGCCGTCCGAGCGCATGGGTCTGCCTGCAGGCACAGCCGCCGGTGCGGTCGCTGTTGCAGGCATCCCGGCCGCTGCCGACGGATCCTTCGGCATCAGCTGGCTGGGCGCCGCCAGCGCGCGGGCCGGACAGGAAATCTCGGTCGCCTTGAATCTTCGCAGTGCCGCTCCGGTATCCAGCGCCGCCTTCCAGCTGCAATTCGATCCGGCTGCGGTCGAAATCCTCGGCGTCGAAGAAGGCCTGATGATGCGCCAGGACAACCAGCCCACCACATTCAACCAGACCGTGGATCCCGCAGGACGGATTTACGGCGGCGTTGCCCGCAGCTCCGGCAAGGGGGTCAACGGCAACGGGACGCTGGCCATCATCCGCCTGCGCGCCAAACCCGGTGCGGGCGTGATTGTCCTCCAGCCGCTGACCATTTCACCGATCGGCGCCGATGGCCGCGTCATCGTGTTGCCTTCGATACCGGCCTTCCAGTCTGCGGTAACGCCGTGATGCAGCCCCGGGTGCGCGGCTTTACGCTGATTGAGCTGATGATCTCGCTCGCCTGCATTGCCCTGATTGCCAGCATCGCCATGCCCTACGCCGACCTGATGATGCAACGGCACAAGGAAGCGGAATTGCGTACGGCCCTGCGCGAAATCCGCAATGCGCTCGACGCTTATCAAAAGGCCGCTGAAGAGGGCCGCATCACCCGGGAAACCGGGGATTCGGGTTATCCGAAAACCCTGGAGAGTCTCGCCGCGGGCATCCAGGATGCGACGAATCCCGAGGGCGCCATGATTTATTTTCTGCGCCGTATTCCGCGCGACCCCCTCCACGCCGACACCACGATC
>CAIZLW010000113.1 GCA_903933915.1 uncultured beta proteobacterium
GCAACGAAGATGTGCCGAGCTCGCCTTGCAGGACAGCGAATATGCGGCGCGTCTGGCGGTCGAGAAGATGCGGTCGGCCCTTGAACAGCTGACCTTGCAGAAATATGCGCTGGATCAGCATGCGATCGTTGCGAACGTTGATCTGCAGGGAAAAATTACCTATGCGAATGACCGGTTTTGCAAAATCAGCGGCTATTCACGCGACGAATTGCTGGGGCAGGATCATGTGCTGCTCAATTCCGGCGAGCATCCCAGGGGGTTTTTCAAGGCGATGTATCAAACCATTACCGCTGGCAAGGTCTGGCAGGGCGAAATCTGCGATCGCGCCAGGGATGGCCAGCTGTTCTGGGTCGATACCACCATCGTCCCTTTCATGGATAGCCAGGGCAAGCCGACGCAGTACATTGCCATCCGTTCGGATGTCACCGAACGCAAGGCCAACGAACTGGAGCTGGCGCATTACCGCAGCCATCTTGAAGATCTGGTGCGCGAGAAAACAAATGATCTGGCATTGAGCGTAGCCTCGACCCGGCGCGCCCTGGGCGAACTCGAACAACAGAAATTTGTTCTTGATCAGCACACCATTGTGACCATGACGCAGATCAATGGCCGCATCACCTACTGCAACGACAAGTTCCTTGAGATCAGTGGCTTTACCCGCGATGCGGTGATGGGCAAGGATCACCTTCTGGTGAACTCCGGGCACCATCCGAAGGGGTTTTTCAAGGCGATGTACGAAACGATTGCCGGCGGTGCGGTGTGGCATGCCGAAGTCTGCAACCGGGCCAGCGATGGGCATCTCTACTGGGTGGATACCACGGTGGTCGCGTTCATGGGGGAGGACGGCAAGCCGCTCGAATACATTGCCGTGCGCACCGACATTACCGAACGCAAGCGGGCCTTGGATGCGGCGCATGCAGCCAATCAGGCCAAATCGGCGTTTCTGTCGAACATGAGCCACGAGATTCGCACGCCGATGAACGGGGTGATCGGCATGGTCGACATTCTGAAGGAAAGCAAACTCGATTCCGATCAGCGCCGGATGCTCGACGTCATCCACAACTCCTCGTTGGCCTTGCTGAATATCCTCAATGACATTCTCGATTATTCGAAGATCGAGGCCGGCAAGCTGGCGATCGAGCAGATCCCCACCCATCTGCGCGAGGTCGCCGAAGGCGTGACCCAGCTGCTGTTTACAACCGCCAATGACAAGGCGGTTGAACTTTCGGTCTTTGTTTCGCCCGAACTGCCGACCTGGATAGCTTCCGACCCCACCCGCCTGCGTCAGATACTGCTCAACCTGCTGGGCAATGCGCTGAAATTCACGCGTACCCGGACGGGCCGCCAGGGCCGGGTGATCTTGCGTGTGACGCCGTATGTGTATGCTTTTACCGATAGCCGTTGCGGCCTCAGACTTTCTGTTTCAGATAACGGCATTGGCATGTCCAGGGAAGTGCAGGACACGCTGTTCCAGCCTTTTACGCAAGGCGACAGGAGTACCGCACGTAGATTTGGCGGTACCGGCCTGGGCTTGAGCATCAGCCAGCGACTGGTCGAGATGATGAACGGCCGGATCGTCGTGCGCAGCACCGAGGGCGAGGGATCGGAATTTACGGTCGAGCTGCCGTTGCAGACCGCCCTGCCGGGCCGTGCGCTGGCGGCCTTGCCCAGCCTGGCCGGCTTGCGTGTGCTGGCGGTCACCACGCTGCCGTACGACAGGGAGATCATTCCGGCCTACTGCCATTCCGCAGGGGCGGAGGTGACGCTGGTGGCCGATCTGGCGGCCGCGCGCCACGAAATACAGCAGTCGCCGTCATCGGACGCCACGGTTGTTTTACTCGGCCTGGCAGAGACAGCTCCCACCCATGAGCTTGATTTGCCGGTCGGCGTCGGTGTGGTTCGGATGGGCTTGCGCAGCAAGCGCCTGTCAGCGACCGAGCAGAGCTTGCTCGTTTGTCCACTGCTTTATAAAGAGCTGATCCAGGGCATTGCGCTGGCGAGCGGGCGCTTGAAGGCGTCGGACTTTGTCGATCATTCTGAGCATTGCGCGCTAACGAGGCCGACGCCGCCAAGCATCGAACAGGCGCTGGCCAGCCGGCGGCTGATCCTGTTGGCCGAAGATAACGAAACTAACCGCGAAGTCATGCAGACGCAGCTGAATATTCTGGGGTATGCGGTAGAGACGGCGGAAGATGGTGTCGTGGCGCTGAAGATGTGGCAGAGCGGTCGTTATGCGCTGCTGCTGACTGATTGCCACATGCCCAGGATGAATGGTTTTGAATTGACCGCAGCGATCCGTGAGGCCGAATTTGCCGGTGCGGAAGGCACGCATCGGCCGATCATCGCCGTCACCGCCAACGTCATGCAGGGCGAGGCAGAGCGCTGTTTTGCGCAGGGCATGGACGACTATCTCGCCAAGCCGCTACGTCTGAATGAGCTTGGGCAGATGCTGGGCAGGTGGTTGCCGGCGCCGGCGGTTGAGGGCATGGCGTCCGCTGACGGCGTGATGCCTGCTGCGGCAAGCCCCAGGGGCGGCGAAGGCGAATCGATGCCGATTCACTGCGCGATATGGGACGCCACGGTTTTAACCCGCATGGTCGGTGACAATCCGGCCATGCACTGTCGTCTGCTGAAAAAATTCCTGGTCAATGCCGGTGAGCAAGTCAGGCGCATTGTTGCAGCGTCGGCGACTGGAGATGCGGTGACCGTCGGTGATGCGGCACATCCCCTGAAGTCATCTGCCCGCACCGTCGGCGCACTGCAACTGGGCGAGTTGGGCGAACTGCTGGAGGCCGCAGCGAAGGCCGGGGAGGCAGCCGGGTACGGCGCACTGGCCAAAACCCTGCCGGCGGCCTATTCGCTCGCCGCCGCGCAGATCAGCAAACACCTGAACGACCAGCCATAGCGCATTTGAAAAGGCCGTTGCAGATTTTTTCAACTGCGGACAGCCTCTTCCTGAAGAGCAAAAGAATCACCGTCGGCTGTTCAAAACAAAGGGCGCCCCGGAAACCGGGGCGCCCTGCTTCATGCTTCAGGCGCGAGTTTGTATCGACGCCGCGACTGATTTTCGCCAAACGGCCAGGTCAATCAGGCGGCGTAGTTCTGCTCTGCAAATGACCAGTTGGCCAGGCTGCCGAGCACCGTTTCAACGAATTTCGGGCGCATGTTGCGGTAGTCGATGTAGTAGGCGTGTTCCCAGACGTCGACGCAGAACAGGGCCGTGTCGCCAGTGGTCAGCGGGGTGCCGGCGGCGCCCATGTTGACGATGTCGACCGTGCCATCGGCCTTCTTCACCAGCCATGTCCAGCCGGAACCGAAGTTGCCGACGGCGGCGGTCTGGAAGGCTTTCTTGAATTCGTCGTAGGAAGCCCATTTCCGGTTGATCGCATCGGCCAGTGCGCCGGTCGGCGCCGCGCCGCCATTGGGCTTCAGGCAGTTCCAGAAAAAGCTGTGGTTCCAGACCTGGGCCGCGTTGTTGTAGATGCCGCCGGCCGGCGCCTTTTTGACGATGGCTTCGAGGTCGAGGTTCTCGAATTCGGTGCCTTTGATCAGGTTGTTCAGGTTGGTCACATAGGCCTGGTGATGCTTGGCGTAGTGGTATTCGAAGGTTTCCTTCGACATGTGCGGGGCGAGGGCGTCGGTGGCGTAGGGCAGTTGCGGCAGTTGGTGTTCCATCTTGTAATCTCCAGGAATGCTAGGGTTAGCGGGGTTTGGCCGGTGAGCCGATTTTATTCGGCGCCGGCGCGGTGGGCAATTCAGGCGCTGCCGTCATCCTTGATGATGCGGGTTACGCTTGCATCAAGGTGGCCACGGTGCAAATGGACAGCAATGTGGCTGCCAGGTTCAACGGATCGGCTGTCACGCACGATTTTTCCTTCGTTGTCGGTAACCATGCTGTAGCCGCGTGCCAGCACGGCATCGGGGTTAAGGTGGGCGAGGCTGGCGGCGAGGCGGGTGAGGTCGGCTGATTTCTGATGCAGGGTTTTCTGCCATTCGCTGTGCAGTTTGGGTGCCAGTGCGTCGAGGCGTCGGGCGTGGCGGGCAGTATCCGGGCGGGCGAGTAGCAGGCGCCGGGTCAGGCTGGCCAGTGCGCTGCGCCCGCGCGTGCTGGCTTGTATCAGGCTGGCGTCCAGCCGGCGCTGCAGGTTGGCGAGCTGGTCGCGCTGTCGGGCGAGTCCTTGCGCCGGATGTTGCAGGCGGCGCGCCAGCCAGTCGAGTTGCTGGCCGCGCTGGTTGAGCCCCTGTTCGATCTGGCGACGCAAGGTGTTGCGCAGATCGGCGAGGCGTGCCAGCAGCGCGGCCTGTGCCGGTGCGGCGAGTTCGGCGGCGGCGGTGGGTGTGGGCGCACGCTGGTCGGCGGCAAAATCGGCAATGGTGAAATCGGTTTCGTGGCCAACGCCACTGATCACCGGAACAGGGCAGTCGTGAATGGCGCGTGCGACGCCTTCATCGTTGAACGCCCAGAGGTCTTCGATGCTGCCACCGCCACGGCAGACAATCAGCAGGTCGCACTCCTTGCGCTCGCCGGCCGTGCGGATGGCGCCGGCGATCTGCGCGGCCGCGCCGTCGCCCTGTACCGGTGTCGGGTAGAGGATGAGGGCGACCTGCGGTGCGCGGCGGCTGAGGGTGGTCAGCACGTCGCGCAGGGCGGCGGCTTGCAGCGAGGTGACGATGCCGATGCGGCGCGGGAAGGCGGGGATCGGCCGCTTGGCTGCGCTGTCGAACAGGCCTTCGCGTTCGAGCTTTTCCTTGAGTCGCACAAACTGTTCGTAAAGGTTGCCGACACCGGCCCGGCGCGCGGCGTCGACATTGAGCTGGAAGTCGCCGCGTGCTTCATAGAGCGTGACCAGTACCCGCGCTTCGATGTGCTGCCCGTTTTCCAGCCGCCAGCCAAGAATTTGCGCGCGATTGCGGAACATTACGCAGCGCACCTGGGCGGCGGCGTCTTTCAGCGAGAAATAAACGTGGCCGGAGCTGGCGTAGGTGAGGTTGGATACTTCGCCAGCCACCCAGCACAGCGGGAAAGAGGCTTCGAGCCGCTCGCGGGCCAGCCGGTTGAGCACTGAAACGGGGATGACGGGAGTGGGCGGCGCGAGGATTGCGCCGGAGAAGAGGCTTTCTGACATGCGCCAATTCTACATGCATGTGAAAAGATGCACACGCTGCGGGGTGGGCCGGGGATCGGCTGCAGGCCTTGTGCGGTCAGGGGGTGCTTTTTTAAGTTATTGATTTTTATTTGTTTTAGTAAGCGCCTTGTTTTCTGGCGGCATGAAAAAACCCTTGTATAGGCGAGACTTAGCGGTGTTTTTGCCAGTAATCCACAAAGTTATCCACAGATTTTGTGGATAAGCGTTCCCTGCGTCTGCGCTTTGGGCTTGCCGCTGGCGTCAGCACAGGCTAAAGTTCTCGGCTGGTAAAATTTTTAGGGAGAAAGCGTGTTCTCAATCATTCAGGCGGCCGGTTGGCCCATCTGGCCCTTGTTGTTCGCATCGATTATTGCCGTTGCCTTGATTATTGAACGACTGGTTGCCCTGCGCCGTACCAAAGTGGTTCCGGCTGGCCTGTTGCAGCGGACGATTGCCGAGTACCGCCAGGGCGGTGCGAGCGATGCGATGATCGCCCGTCTTGAGGCGCAATCGCCGCTTGGCCGGGTGCTGGCCGCCGGTTTGCGTAACGTGGGCAGTTCGCGCGAGATCATGAAAGAGGCGATCGAGGAAACCGGCAGCGTGGTGTCGCACGATCTGCAGCGTTATCTCACGACACTCGGTACCATCGCCTCGATCAGCCCGCTGATGGGCTTGTTCGGCACGGTGGTCGGCATGATCGAGATCTTTGGCGCGCAGGCGCCGACCGGCACCAACCCGCTGCAGCTGGAAAGCTGGCTATTTTCGCCGATGGCTTTGAGTTTCTTCACTACGAGTTTCTTTACCATAACAATCTCCTGATTGACGTAATCCCGGCAGCCTCGAAATCGA
>CAIZLW010000114.1 GCA_903933915.1 uncultured beta proteobacterium
CAGGCCGCTTCGGCGCTGGATACGGGATTGACCGGGATACCGAGGCGGGCCGAAGTTTCACGTGCGAAACGCTCACGGTTGTCGGCCGAGCGGCTATAGACGCTGGCCGCAGCCACCGGATAGACACTGGCCAGACTGTCTAGTTGCATGCGCGCCTGGTGGCCGGAGCCGATCAGGCCCACTGACACCGGCCCCGCAATCGCCACCTGCCGCGCCAGCACGCCGCTGGCAGCGCCCGTGCGCAGATCAGTGATCAGCCGGCCATCGAGCACCGCCAGCAGTTCCCCGTCGGACAGACGGTACAGCGAGACGACGTAACGCACGCCATGACCTTCGCGCAGATGAAACACCTTGGTCGCTGCATAACCCGCGGCATAGTCGGTGGCAAACATCATGCGCATCCAGCCGCCCTCGAAGACGGTGTTCAGCCGCGGCGATACAAACGTTTTGCCCGCCGCCTCGTGCAGCGACATCACCTCAAGCAGGTCAATCGCATCGCTCATGCCGAGCACCCCTTCGAGCGCGCCGCTTCCCAGCATCACCGCCATCTGCGACTCCTATTTCAGCCGATCAGCCAACCAGTCGGCAATCAACGGGCGCACGATATGGTGCAGGTTGTTGCAGACATGGACCCCGTCGTCGTACACCACCGTCGTCGTCGCCCCCTTCACTTCCTTCTCCACACGGTAGGCTTGTTCCGGCGGCGAGGCCTTGTCGAGCCCGCCGTAGACCTGCAGCAGCGGCATCGTCAGCTTTGCAGCAACTTCGGCCATGGTGATGCTGTTCTGCACCTCCTCAGCGTTCTCGCCCATGTACTGCATCAGCCCAACCTGCGACAGCGGATCCATGTGTTTGAAACGGCCGGCCGGCGTATACCAACTGCTGACCGACACCACCGCCTTGTAACGGCTGTCAAAGGCCGCCGCGCGACAGGCAAAAATACCGCCGTAGGAAATCCCGCCGATGGCCATGCGCGTGATATCAAGATCCTTGCGCCCGGCGACCATATCGGTCACCGCCTTGATCGGCACTTCGTAGTCCGGGCGAATCTTGCTCTGCGTGCTGAGCATGCCCTGCCCCGGTCCGTCGAATGCGAGCACAGCCAGACCTCGTCTGAGCATGTGTTCACCAAAGTCATAGAGCTCTTCCTTGGTCGAATCGCCTCCGGGCACCAGCACCACAACCGGCGGCTTTGCCACGCCTTTGGGCTTGCGCAGCCATCCCGGCATGCGCAGGTTCTCGAACGGAATCTCCAGCAGTTCCATCGGCGGATCCACCAGCGGCGCGGCCTTTTCCCAGCATTCATCCATCGCCTTCATGGCGCCGACAAACTGCTTCTGGTCGTGGACAAACAGGAAATTCGCCCAGTGGTAATAAAGGGCCGCGCGGATGTATGCGTCGCCCGCGGTCAGGGAATGGCCTTCCTTCACGGCCTTGTCGCCGATCGCGGCGTGGTGACTCGCCGCCTTGCTCCATTCCTCGCACCACTGGTCCCAGCGCTCGATCCGCTGCTTCAGTCCATCGAACTCCCACTGCGAAACCTGCTGGGACAACATGCGCCAGGTAAAACGGTCCAGCGCCACTTGGGTATTGCGGTCTGCCATTCTGCTGTTCCTTGTTGATGGCCGCGGACGGCCGGCTTCAGTGAGGACTACTCAGCCTTCGCGCCGCTGGCCTTGATCAGCGGCACCAGCTTTTCGATTTCAGCACGCAGGAACTTCGCAAACTCCTCCGGCGTGCTGCCGACGAGCACCGAACCCTCGCGCGAAAGGTAGTCCTTGAACTCGGGCGTGTTGGCCGCCTTCAGCGTCGCCGCGTTGAGTCGGCGCACGGTGTCCGGCGGCGTTCCCGCGGGCACGAAGATGCCTTGCCAGCCGCCGAATTCGTAACCCGGAAGTGTCTCAGCAATGGCCGGCAGATCGGGCAGGTTGGGCAGCCGTTTGGGGCTGGACACACCGAGCATGCGCAGTTTGCCGGCTGCTGCCTGGCCGATGGCCGTGGACACCGGCGAGAACGACAGATGCGCTTCGCCCGACACCACCGCGATAACCAGTTGACCACCGCTCTTGTACGGCACATGCAGCATGCGGGTGTTGCTCATGCTGTTAAACAGTGCGCCGGCCAGATGGCTGGTCGATCCGTTGCCGGCAGAACCCATCAACAGGTCGCCCGGTCTGGCCTTGGCCAGGGCAGTCAGTTCCTTCACGTTTTTCACCGGCAGCGATGGATGCACCGAGGCAACATTGTAGAACTGCGATACCAGCGACACCGGGACAAAGTCGCGGACTGCGTCATAACCGGCCTTGGCGTACATCGCCGGACTGACCACCATCGACACCGAGCCGCCAACATAGATCACATAACCGTCGGCGGGCGACTTCGCTGCCGCCTCGGTGCCGATCAACGCACCGGCGCCGCCGCGGTTATCGACCACCACCTGCTGGCCGACGGCCTCACCCAGACGTTGCGCAAATGCGCGCGCCATCATATCGGTGCCGCTGCCGGCGGACCACGGCACGATGAAACGGATCGGTTTGCTCGGGTAAGACTGCGCCAATGCAGCCGGTATGCCGCACAGCGCCAGCACTGCCACCATCGTCAAACGCCTGGTCAACATGGTTGCTCCTTTTTTTGCATCGACTTTTATCGGTTCAGGCCGTCGGCGCGGGTGCCGCAGCGGCATAACGGGCCAGCAGCCCGCAGCGTTCGAGGTCGGCGCGTAATTCCGCGCGCTGCGCCTCCGTCACCTGCGGCAGCGGCGCGCGCACGTGACCACCGGCCATACCGATCAGATCGGCCCAGGCCTTGAGCAGGTGGATAGGTATGATCTTGTGCTTGTACCAGGGTTCGCGCATCCATTTCTCGTGCACGTCACGCAGCGGCTGGATGCTGTCGCGCAGCGTCTGCGCCTCGGCAAACTTGCCGGCCAGCGCCAGTTCGCCGTAGTCGCGCATCGGCGTCCATCCCGCCACCTGCATCAGAAATGGCGCAGCCGACGACATGTGCACTTTCATGCCGTGATTGCGCACCAGACTCAGGAACTCCGTTTCCGAGGGATGCGAAAACACGATCTTGTCGCCGCACAGCTTCTGCGCCGTGGCGTAATGGTCCAGCGGCCGCGAACACTTGATGCCGCAGATGTTCTCGATCTTCGCGATGCGCGCGGTCAGCTGCGGCGTAAACGCCACACCCGAAAACGGCGTGTCAAACATCCAGATGCCGATGTCCACTCGTGCCGCAACCGTGGAAAACCACTCATACAGCGTGTCCTCGCTGGCCCAGGGGTAGTAGGGATTGATGACAATCGCAAAATCGGCGCCGACGTCCTGCGCATGGCGGGTGAGATCCGCAGTCTCATTCGGCGAATGATGGCCGGTATGGGCAATGACTTTGCACTTGCCGTGAGCTTCCTCGACGACGATTTCGACGGCGCGCTTGCGCTCTTCCTTGGTCAGCGCCCAGAATTCCCCCATGGTGCCGGTGCAGAAAATGCCGTCGACCCGCAGCACGTCGGTGTAATGACGCATGTTGCGTCTTAGACCATCCTCGTCCAGCCGGTCATCCGGCGTGAATGGTGTCGGTATGGCCGCCCATACGCCGCGAAACTCGGCGCACGATGCTTCCTTGGCTTCGGACTTTCGGTAATGCATGCAAACTCCCCCCGGGGTTCATAACCTTCATGACCCCCAAAAAATAATTTCAAAAAAAACGGGCGGCGCATGATGCACCGCCCATCGGTTACATCCTGGCAGACACGGTGCTGTTACTGCGGCTTGATACCCGCCGCTTGCAGCACTTTCGCGCCGACCTCGATTTCGCTGCGCACGAACTTGGCGAACTGCGCGGGGTCCATTTCCATCGGCTCATTGCCCAGCGCAGCCAGCCTGGACTTGATTGCAGGATCATTGCCCGCAGACTTGATCGAGGTGGCGATCTTGCTGATGATCGGCTGCGGCACGCCGGTGGGTGCCCAGATGCCGAACCACAGCGAAAAATCAAAACCGGGCACGCCCGATTCCGCGATTGTCGGCACGTTCGGCAGAATGCTGCTGCGCTTGATCGTGCTCACCGCGATGCCGCGCACCCTGCCCGCCTGCAAATGGGCCAGCGTGGTTGAGACCGGTGCGAAATAGAAATCAACACGGTTACCGAGCACATCTGCCAGCGCTTCGGCGGAACCTTTGTACGGCACATGGTTCATGTTGATTTTGGCCATCAGTTTCAGCTTCTCAAGGTTGAGATGCGTGCCGCTGCCGACGCCGGCGGAAGCAAAATTCAGCGCGCCGGGTTTCGCCATCGCCGCCTTCAGCACATCCTGTACCGTGTTAAACGACGTGCTGGGATGGGTCACCATGACATTGGGCTGCTGCGCCAGCGGGCCGATGTCGACATAATCCTTCAGCGTATCGAACGGCAGCTTGGCATACAGCGACGGATTGACCGTGTGCCCGGAGGAGTGCATCAGCAGGGTGTAACCGTCGGGCGTGGCTTTCGCTGCGATCGCGCCGGCGATGGAGCCGCCCGCTCCCGGCCGGTTGTCGGCGATCACCTGCTGCCCCCACATCTCGGTCCACTTCTGCGTATACAGGCGGCCGACGATATCGGTCGCACTGCCAGGCGGGAAGGCGACGATGAAGCGCACCGGCTTGGTCGGGTAATCCGCGGCAACCACCGAAGCGCCGCAGAACACCAGCGCCACCAGCATCAGTTTCGCAATTATTTTCATGGTTTTCCTCCTCCTGGTTCAATCAACGATCAGAGCCCGTCGCCGATATCCACATTCTCGGATTTGAGTTCGACGCCGGAAGCCTTGGCCTGCAGCAACAGCAACTGCGAGAAGTCCTGATCATAGCCGTTCCCGATGAGGGTTTGCACCAGATCACGGGTGACGCTGGTCGTCGGCATCGGCACGCCGTAGGTGCGGCCGGCGGCCAGACCGAGGTCAATGTCCTTGCGCAGCAGTTCCGGGGTGAAGGTGACATGGAAGTCGAGATTGGACAGCGCCGGGGTCTTGTAGGCGGTGAACATCGAGCCCATCACGCTCTTGTTGAGAAAGTCGAGGAAGGCGTGGCGCTGCATGCCGGCCTTTTCGGCCAACACGGTGATTTCGCACAGGTTCTGGATCACCACGCCGAGCATCACGTTATGGCAGATCTTGGCAATGCGCGACAGCTCACCTTCACCGACATAGGACACGCCGCGGCCAATGGCCTCAAGGTAAGGGCTGACTGCATCGAAGGCATCCTGCGGGCCCGACGCCACCACGGTCAGCTTGCCGGCCTTGATGACCTTGGCGTTGCCGGACACCGGCGAGGCCAGCATCTTGATGCCCTTCTCGCCGAGCTTGGCGCGGATTTCTGCGGATTCTTCCAGCGAAATCGATGTGCTGTCGACGATGATCTTCGGCTTGCCGCCCTTGGACATCACGCCGTTCGGTCCGAACAGCACTTCCTTGACGTCCTTGCCCGTCGACACCATCGTGAACACGATGTCGCAGCCGGCGAGATCGGTCAGGTTGTCGGCGACTTTGGCACCGGACTTGGCCAGCGGTTCCGCTTTCGACTTGGTGCGGTTCCACACGGTAATGTCGCAGCCGGCCTTGGCCAGACGCTCCGCCATTGCGTAACCCATGCGGCCGATACCGATCCAGCCGAGTTTGTGTTGTTTCATGTTTGCCATTTTCAATCCTTATTAAATAAACACTTGCCAGAAATCATTTTTTCTCGGGTGCTGCCGCAACACCCAGCGTACGGAAAATCCACGGACGCACCACACGATCCGCAATGGCACCGGAAGACCAGTTCGCCGAACGGCCCATGTGCCCGCCCGCGGGGTTAACCCAGGTGTCCTTCGGATCACCATGTTTCATCATCAGGTAGAGGTCGCTGATCGGTTGCTGGGTATCACGTTCGCCATTGACCAGCAGCATCGGGGCTGAAGGCTTATCAAGGAAACCCCGTGCCTGCAGGGACAGCCGAGGACCGAAAGCCAGGAATTCCTCCATGGTTTTCGTGCCGTAGACCGCAGCACGCGCGGGGAACATGTCGAACAGGTACTCGCGGCTGGAGAAAGCCTTTTTCTGCCACTCGGCGCTGTAATAGTCATGCACGCCGACGCCCTGCACCACCGCGCCGCGGATGCGGTCTTTTTCTGTGTAGGCCATCAACGCTGCCCAGTAACCGCTCCAGCTGCGGCCCTGAACGACGATCCGTTTGGCATCAATGTCCTGACGCGTCTGCAGATAATCCAGTGCCCGCGAGAACATCCGTTCGGAACCGACATCAATCAGCAGCGGCGCTTCTCCGGTACCCGGCATGTCGATCGCAAAAACGCCGATACCGGCGCGCAGATAGCTGTCGACCCGCGCGATGACGTCTTCCTTGCGCGAATCCAGGCCATTGATGCCGAACACCAGCGGTGCCGGGCGCACCCCGGCAGGCAAACGCAGATAGGCGACGATTTCCTTGCCTTCAAAGGGAATACGCACGGTTTCCAACGGCGGATCCAGCAGGCGGCCGTAATTGCGGAAGGCATCCAGCGCCTTCAGGTAAACCTTCATCTTGCCGGGCGAGTTCCTTTCGGTCGGCCAGCGCCCGACATTGAAGTTGTCCCAGGCCTTGTAGTACAACTCACGCGCCTCTTTCGGATCGGTCTTTTCGATCTCCTTCGCCCGCGCAAAATAGCGGTCGCCGATGCCGCCCCAGGCCGCCGCCCAGTCGTCAGGCTCCAGTGTCTTCAGTTGCGCCATCGCCTCGCGGGCATCCTCCGGCTTGACGCCGCCGATGGGCGGCGCATTGCGGTCGGCGCGGCGCTGCGTTTCGGCCTTGAGCTCTTCCAGATTGAGCGGTCCCCAGCTTTGTGCAAACGATGAATGCGCCGCCAGGGACAGCAGCAAAGCGAGAACAACGCTTCCGTTAATATTTTTCATATTCGCTCCCTCAGGTCAACGACTGCCGACAACAGCAACACCCTGCACTTCGACCAGCAGCCCCGGACGGGCAAAGCCGGTCACGGTAATCAGCGCACTCGCGGGAAAACATTCCTTGAAAACCTCCTGACGGAGTTTCACGAAACGGTCGCCCATGGCATTGTCATTGATGAATACCGTCATGGTCACCATATCGGAAAGACCTGCGCCACCGACGGCTTTGATCGTCTTTTCGAGGCTGGCAAATACCTCGCGCACCTGCCCCTCGAAATCCGCCTGTGCATTGGAAGCCGTCTGTCCCGCGAGCCAGACGGTTTTCCCGCCCTCGGTAATGACCGCACGCGAGAATGCGCGCTCGCGCGCCCGAGCATCCGGTGAAAAACACTCTTTCGCCTGCACCGGAACCGCCGCCAGAAGCCCTGCCATTACCGGCAGCAATGCAATCCATATCCCGCGCTTGCTCATCATCCCCCCCTTTTTTTTGACAGATGACCTACAGACCGTTCAGGACTCCAGCGCCTGCTCCCAGTTACGCGTCTCGATCGCATTTTTGACTTCGGCGAGGAAAGCCGCTGAATAGGAACCATCAACCGCGCGATGATCAAAACTCTGTGCCAGCACACCGACCGGACGGATCGCGATCGAATCACCGCTGTCGCTCTCGATCACCACCGGCTTCTTGCGAATGCCGTCGGCCGACAGGATCGCCACCTGCGGCTGATTGATGATCGGCGCGGTGATCACCGTGCCGAAGGCGCCGTTGTTGGTAATCGTGTAAGTGCCTTCGGTCATTTCGTCCGGACGCAGCTTGCCGGCGCGGGCGCGCTGCGCCAAGTCATTGATTTCACGAGCAATTTGCGGTAGCGATTTGGCCGGCACATCCTTCAGCACAGGAACGACCAGACCGTCGAAGTTCAGATCAACCGCAATGCCGATGTTGATCCGGCGATGCAGCAGCAGGCCATCGCCCTGCAGACTGGCATTGAGCTTGGGAAATTTGCCCAGCGCAATCGACACCGCACGCACGATGAACGGCAGATAGGTCAGCGAAAAACCTTCACGCGCTTTCCAGGCTGCGCCATGCAGCTTGCGCGCCTGATCGACACGCAGAAAATCGGCTTCGGCCACCTGCAGCACATGCGGTGCGGTCTGCCAGGACTTCGCGGTGTTCTCGGCAACGCGCTTGCGGATGCCGTTGAAAGCCACCGTCTGTCCGGCCTGCAACGGTGCCGGCCCTGCGGCAGCAACCGGCGCAGACGCAGGACGCGAACCGCGGCGCGCGATGTAGTCTTTGACGTCTTCACGGGTGATGCGGCCATCGCGGCCGGTGCCGGTGATATCAGCAGGATTCAGGCTGTGTTCAGCCACCAGACGACGCACCACCGGCGACAGCCGGTCGGCGGCATTCACCCGCGAGGCTGACGACGGCGCACGCAGAGGCGTGTGCGCGGCTGAAACCGACGGCGTAACCGAAGGTGAAGGAACTGCAGGGGCAGCAGCCGGCTGCGCCGCGCCGCTTTCGCGAATGATCGCCAGCGTCGCGCCCACTTTGGCAGTCACGCCCTCGGCCACCACGATCTCGGCAACAATCCCCGCCACCGGCGACGGAATCTCGGTGCTGACCTTGTCGGTCTCCACGTCGAACAGCGTCTCGTCGGCCTTGATGGCATCGCCGACTTTTTTGTACCACTTGGTTACAACGCCCTCGGCAACGGTCTCGCCGAGCTGCGGCATGATGATGTTCATCGTTTGATCCTTAACCCTTAAAACTTTTAGCCACAGAGTTCACAGAGAGCACAGAGAACTGCAAAACCATCTCAACCACACCGAAGCCGCTGTTGGGTCTTCTCTGTGTCCTCTGTGCTCTCTGTGGCTAAGTTTTTGACTTTAATCAATCTTCTCCACGATCTCGCGCACGATGCGCTCCACCGACGGGATGGTGTTGTCTTCCAGTTGATCGGCCGAAGGCAGCGGAATATGCGGCGTGGTGATGCGGACGATCGGGCCGTCGAGTTCCCAGAAACACTCGTCGGCAATGATCGACGCGATTTCCGCGCCCCAACCGCACAGACGCGGGTTTTCTTCGACGGTCACCAGCCGGCCGGTCAGCGCCACTTCGGCGAGGATGGTCGTCATGTCCAGCGGCACCAGCGAACGCACGTCGACCACGGTGCACGAAATGCCGTGCTCCTTTTCGAGAATTTCCGCAGCGGCGAGCGCGCGATGCACCATCAGGGCGAGCGCGACAATCGTGCAGTCCTTGCCCCGGCGCAGCACGCGCGCCTTGCCCAGTTCGTCGACATATTCGCCGTCGGGCACTTCGCCCTTCATCGGATACAGCGACTTCTGCTCGAACACCAGCACCGGGTCGTCGCAACGCACGGCGGCGGCGATCAGGCCCTTGACGTCAGCGGGGAACGCCGGCGCGACGACCTTGATACCGGGAATCATCATCGCCCAGTTCTCCACCGACTGTGAGTGCTGCGCGCCGAAGCGTGAACCCGCGCCGTTGGCGGTGCGGATCACCAGCGGCATCTGCACCTGGCCGTTGGTCATGTAACGCGATTTCGCAATCTCGTTGGCAACGATGTCCCAGCACACCGCGAGGAAATCCGAAAACATGATTTCGGCAATCGGCCGCAGCCCCGTCATCGCGGCCCCCATCGCAGCCCCCAGAATGGCCTGCTCCGAAATCGGGCAGTCGCGCACGCGCTTTTCGCCGAATTTGTCGAGCAAACCGACCGTTGCCTTGAATACGCCGCCGGCATGCGCCACGTCTTCGCCAAGAAACACCACGCGTTCGTCGCGCGCCATTTCCTGCGCAATACCCGCAGCCACCGCGTCGCGGTAAGTCAGTTCCGCCATGCGGCACCCCCGTCAGCCCACACATGTTGAAAAATACCGTCCAGCGACGGCGGCGCCGAGGCCTTGGCGGCTTCGGTCGCCTCATTCACCTGCTGCATCACTTCTCCCTCGATATCGGTCAGCGTGGCCTCGACGATGCCCAGGCCAAGCAGACGTTCGCGATAAATCTTGATCGGATCGCGCTCCAGCCATTTTTCCAGTTCGCCTTCCGGCCGGTATTTCGCCGGATCGGCGCGCGAATGACCGGAGTGGCGATAGGTCATCGCCTCGATCAGCGCCGGACCACCGCCCTTGCGTGCACGCTCGATGTATTTGGTGGCGGTGCGGTACATCACATCCGCGTCATTGCCATCGACAACAATTTTTTCGAGGTTATAGGCCCCAGCACGATCCGCCGCCGGATGCTCGACCGCGGTCACTGCGCTGATCGGCGTGTATTCCATGTAGAGGTTGTTTTCGCAGACAAAAATCACCGGCAGCTTCCACACCACGGAGAAATTCAGCGCTTCATGGAAAGCACCGATATTGGTGGTGCCATCACCGAAGAAACACACGGCCACCTGTTCGGTGCCGCGGTACTGCGCGCTCCAGGCCGCGCCCGCCGCCACCGGCAGATGCGCGCCGATGATCGCGTAGGAACCCATCACACCTTTGCTGACATCCGTCAGATGCATCGAGCCGCCCTTGCCGCCCAGGAGACCGCATTCGCGCCCCATCAGTTCACCGAGCATACCGGTCATCGATGCGCCGCGCGCGAGGGTATGGGCATGGCCGCGGTAAGTGCAGAAGGTGTAGTCATCCGGACGCATCGCCACACCGAATGCGGCGGCGATGGCTTCCTGGCCCAGGGACAGATGGCTGGTGCCCTTGATCAGGTTCTGCAAGAACAGGTCGTAGGCGCGTTTTTCGCATAGCCGCAGTTCCAGTTGCATGCGGAACAGTTCGAGCCGGATATCGCGGCCGATATCGTCTTCCGCTGCAGCAGGTTTCTTGCTTTTCACTTTGTTATCCACATTTCATCCTAAAATCAAATTTAACCGGCGATAAATCAGTATTTTCAGTATTTATTCGCAATCGGCAATTCCTGCGCCGGGAACAGCGTGATCACTTTCGCGCCGTCCGGCGTCAGCACCACTTCTTCCTCGATACGCGCCGCCGATACGCCGTCCTTGGCAGGACAGAAGGTTTCGACTGCGAACACCATGCCGGCCTTCAGTTCGTACGGATCCTTGAACGAGTTCAGTCGCGAAATCAGCGGTCGCTCGTGCAGGCCGAGGCCGAGGCCGTGGCAGAAGTTCAGACCGAAAGCCGCCATCTCGCTTTCGAAACCGATTTCGGTGCACTTCGGGAACGCCCTCGCCACGACATCTGTGGAAACCCCCGGCTTCAGCATGCCGATCGCATCATCCATCCAGCGCCGCGCCCGCTTGTAGGCATCATGTTGCGCCGGCGTAGCACTGCCCACGGTGAAGGTGCGGTAGTAACAGGTCTTGTAACCCATATAGGAATGGATCAGATCGAAGTAGGCCTGGTCGCCAGGACGGATCAGCCGGTCGGTGAAATTGTGCGGATGCGGGCTGCAGCGTTCGCCGGCAATCGCATTCACCGCCTCGACGCAGTCCGACCCCATTTCGTAAAAGCGCTTGGCAGCCATCGCGACGATTTCGTTTTCGCGGATGCCCGGCTTCAGCGCCTCGAAAATATCCTGATACACGCCATCGCCCATCGCCGCCGCGGTGTTGAGCAGCGTGATTTCGTCGTAACTCTTGATCTCGCGCGCATCGAGCATCACCTGCTGGCCGTCCATCACCTTCAGGCCCAGCTTCTGCAGCGCAAACAGGAACGGCGGTTCAACAACGTCAATGCCGATCGGCATGTCGGCGACACCCTCTTGTTTGAGGATGTCGTAAATCTCTTTGGCCGCCGCCTCGAACAGACCGACCTTCGGCGACACCGCACCGCGCAAGCCGGCGAGGCCCGGAATGTTGTGGTTCTTCGGCAGCCACGGCGCATACAGCTTGTGGTGGCGTACGGCAGAGCCGAAGTCCCACACCCAGGGTTCGCCGTTGCCGGTGAGCAGGCACCAGCGCGTCAGTTTGTCACGCGCCCATTCGCCGATCACCGTGCTCGAGATGTAGCGCATGTTGATCTGGTCGAACACCAGCAGCGCACCGAGCTTGGATTTTTTCAGCGCATTGCGCGTACGTGCGAGGCGGTATTCATGCAGGCGCTGGAAATTGACGCGCTCTTCGAAGTCGACCTGCATGCGGCCCGGCGCCTGCAGCGGACGCTCCCAGCGGTGGCCCGGATCCGCCGGATCAAACAGCACATCAGGCGCTGACGACACGCCCTTGTCCGGATTGATGCTGGCAGTCTTGATGAGTTTCGGCTCGACCGGTTTTTTCTTCCGCGCCATTAATATTTCTCCAATTTAATCAAATACTTATACATTTCTGCCGGGCGGCGTGTTTCAGTCCGCCTTGATGCCGGCAGCCTGGATGATCGGCGTCCATTTAGCCAGTTCGCTTTTGACATAGGCCTGCAGTTCTTCCGGCGTCGTCGGCGACGCCACCGCGCCACGCTGCAACAGCGAAGCCTTGACCTCCTCCGAACTCAGGATGCCGGTGATTTCCTTGTGCAGTTTGGCAACAATGGGCTTCGGCACCTTGGCGGTGGTGAACAACCCGAACCACAGTTCAGCCTCCATGCCGACAATGCCGGCCTCGATCGTGCTGGGAATATCCGGCGCGCCGGGGAAACGCTCCTTGCCCGACACCGCCAGCGCACGCACCTTGCCCGACTTCAGCTGTGCATACGCGGTGACCGGCGACAGGAAGGCGATCTGCGTTTCTCCGGAAAGAATGGAAGTCAGCGCAAAGCCGGCGCTCTTGTACGGAATGTGCTGCACATCAACCTTGGCAACCTGCTTGAACAGTTCACCGGTGAGATGACTGACCGTGCCGTTGCCGGCCGAGGCGTAACTGAGATTGCGCTGCTTGGACAACGCCACCAGTTCCGGAATATTTTTAGCCGGCACCGAAGGATGGATGACCAGCACCGTGACGCCGGTCGCGGTGCGGGTGATCGGCGAAAAATCTTTCAACGGGTCATAGGGCAGGTTTTTGTACAGCGATACCGCGCTGACCATCGGGCCGGCGTGACCCATGATCAGCGAATAACCGTCAGGGGCTGCCTTCGCTACGACCTCCGCGGCCATTGTGCCGCCGGCACCAGCGCGGTTGTCGACCACAACAGCCTGACCCCAGCGCTCGGTCAGTTTTTGGCCGATATAGCGTGACAGGTAATCCGCGGTACTGCCCACGCCCTGGCCCATCACGCGGATCGGCCGCGAGGGATACTTGTCAACGGATTCCGCTGCAACCGCCGGCAACGCCGTCACTGCTGCGCCCATCACCATGCCGCTTAATACGTATCCGATGTATTTCATGCTGCCCCTCCGTGGGTTCGGTTATTTGACGAACTTGTTATAGATGAACGTAGATTCGGGTGAACTCAGATGCCCGCGCGCTGCTGGAACGACAGATCCATGTATTTGCCCGGCTCGCCTTTCGGCACCGTCAGCCCTTCGGCCTGCCAGTAAACGTCGATCACCTGGCGCAGCCCCGCAGCATCAATCGAAGGCAGCTCGCGCGCGACAAACGCATCAAAAGCCTTGCTGGCCAGTTCCGGCGCGATGTTCAGGCGTGAAGGCAGCAGCGTGATCGCTTCGGCCTTGTGCGCCGGATCCTTCAGCCACACACAGGCGCTGCGAAACGCACGGATGAACGCCACCAGGCGGTCGCCATTGAGCGCGGCCCACGAACGGCGTGCGGCGGCAATCGATCCCGGGTATTCAGGGAAAAACTGCATCGTCGTGCCCAGCGAGCCAAAACCCTCGGCAAACAAATTGCGGTCGAACGGCGGATTGAGCCAGCTCGCTACACACTGCCCCGACTGCAGCGCATCAAAGCGTTCCTGCGAACCGCCGATTTCAACAAAGCGATAATCGGTTTTGGCGAGGCCGTTTTCGGCGAGCAGCTTGCGCAACAGCAGCGCATAACCGGTATTGGCGCCATCGACGGCGATGTCGCGCCCCTTCAGATCAGCGATGGCCTTGATTTCCGGCGCCACCACCAGCGACAGCTCCGGCGCGTGGCCCTGCGCCATCACGATGCACAGGTCGCTGCCGGTTTCGACGGCGCGCACCACATGGTCCGACTGCTGAAAACCGATGTCGTAACCGCCACTGCGCATTTGTTCCAGCTGATGGTTGGATGAACCGGTCAGCGTGACATCAACCGCAACGCCTTCCTGTTCAAACAGTTTACGGCCCTGGGCCACATACAACGGCCAGGCATTGACGCCTTCGGAAATGATCGCCAGTTTTACCGGCATTGCAGCGGCTGCGGACATGTCTCCTCGCGGATTTTTTTGAATTGGACGCGTATTGTCGTTGATCAACAGCTGCCGGCGCACACAAGGTCCAGACCACGGTCCGGACATGCTGAAAACCACCCTGACAGCGCCCGAAACTCTAGTCTGGGTTCAACCAATAGTCAATCATTCCGCCAAATTGGTTGCGATCGGCAACCATGTCATCGCGAGCCACTGACGCACTGCACAAGAGTGAAAAATCGGGAGATCCGGCGGTCACGAACCATCCGATGGTTGCTGATTGGTCATTTTTCATGAACCAATTGACCAAATTGGTACAGGGCTGCACAATCCGCCGCAATCAGGACATGCCATGACCACGATCCGCCGCTCCGAATCCGATAACCACCGCCGCAGCAGCAAGCGCGACGGCGTGCAGGAAATCCGCGCCTTCCTGCTGGAAACGGTCGCCCAGGGCGCACTCGGCCCCGGCGGCAAGCTGCCGACCGAACGCGAACTGGCCACGCGTTTTGCCCTGCCGCGCAATACCGTACGCAAGACACTGGCACAACTCGAAGCCGAAGGCGCGATCACCCGCCACGTCGGCCGCGGCACCTATCTCGCCGACCTGGGCGGCTTTCCCGCCGACAGCATCAGCCACACCAGCCCCGCCGAACTGATGGAAGCGCGGCTGCGACTGGAACCGACGATGGCCGAACTGATCGTCATCAACGCCACGCCCGCGGATTTCGAGCGCATGGAAACTTGCCTTGATCGCGCCGAACGCGGCACCTCGCTCGACGACTTCGAAGTGTGGGACGCGGCGCTGCACCAGGCACTCGCCGCCGCCACCCACAACCGTTTCATGATCCGCGTTTTCGACATGGCCACCGCAGTGCGCCACCAGACCGAATGGGGCAAGCTCAAGGACCGCGTGGTCACCGCCGAACGCCGCCTCAAATACCAGGAAGAACACCGCACCATCGTTGATGCACTGAAAGCGCGCGACGCCGACCGCGCCCGCGCCGCCATCCTCACCCACCTGCAGCACGCACGCCGCAACCTGTTCGGTTTTTAGTCCGCGCAGCGCTACACTGCGCTCATGGACGTTTCCTTCACCTCGACGCTGATCGTGCTGCTGCTGGTCATGGATCCGATCGGCAACATTCCGGTGTTCGCGGCCCTGCTGCGCAAACTCGAACCGGCGCGCCGCCGGCTGGTGATTGTGCGCGAATGCGCGATCGCCTTCGGCCTGCTGCTGTTTTTCGTGTTTTTCGGCCGCACCATCCTCGATCTGTTCGGCCTCTCGGACTCGTCGCTGAACATCGCCGGCGGCGTGATCCTGTTCCTGATCGCGCTGCGGCTGATTTTCCAGCACCCGGAAGGCGTCTTCGGCAACGACAACATCGAATCCGAACCCTTCATCGTGCCGCTGGCGATTCCGTCGATCGCCGGCCCCTCGGCCATCGCCACCATCGTGCTGGTGGTGTCGCGCGCCCCGGAACGCCTCACCGACTGGATCGTGGCGCTGGCCATCGCCAGCACCATCACCCTGCTGTTGCTGCTGGCCGCAGACCGTATCGCGCGCCACATCGGCCGCCGAGGCCTGGCCGCGCTGGACCGGATGATGGGGCTGGTGCTGACCGCCATTGCCGTCGAAATGCTGCTCAAGGGCATTGAGAGCTTTGTCCGCGGACTGTAACGCACACCTGTTTCATGCTGTCAGGCGCTCTAAGCCCCTGAAAACAACGGCATGAAAAGCCTTGACAGGCCCCAAATCGCAGCATGTTGATATCTTCAAGCCCGAAGTGGGCCGCGGTGTCTACAAAAGTCGGTCGAGACTGTCAATATCCGGGGAGTACGACAAATGACGCAAGGGCTAAACACGCGCTAAGTGTTTGACGCAATTGCGCTTTTGCTACGCTTTTTTGACTGCCTATAAGCCTTTGTTTTTAATGAATTATTCGGCATCTTCCCCCTGCGCATTATGCCCCGATAAATTTTTTTGGCATGCACAGTCGCCAACCCCCGCACAGTGCAGGACCACGACGCTCCCCGTTCCGGTGCATGGCTCGAAAAAGCATGCACAATTTCTGTGGATATCTCTGTGAACAACCCCAAAAATGCGGGGCTGGGACTGCGCCACACCGGCGCACAACTTAGGTTGCCTAAAATTTCATCAATTGCACCACGATCTGCACCATGAGCCTCCGACACAAGCTCTGTGCGGCGTTTGCGGGCCTCGCCATCACCGGCATGACGCCAGTAAGCGCGCACGAACATTTGCCGCTGCGCATCGAGCACCGCGCGGCGATCCGCGATCTGCCGGCGCCGTCCAATCCCACGCACAGCCTGGAACTGCGCGCCGTGAATCTGGATCGCTGGCCGGAAACCGAAATCCATGCTGCACTGCGCACTACCGCGCAAATCCTTGGCCAATGCGGCATCCGCATCACCCGCGTCGATGTACTGAACATCACCGCAGCGGAAACGCACCGTTATTTCGACACGCCGCGTT
Organism: uncultured beta proteobacterium; assembly: GCA_903933915.1. GTDB lineage: Bacteria > Pseudomonadota > Gammaproteobacteria > Burkholderiales > SG8-41. The sequence goes on from CAIZLW010000114.1 coordinate 16,686, forward strand.
CGCGTGAACTGGCGCAAGAACTTGCACTGCCGAAACCCGCGGTATTTTTTGCGGCAGGCACGCGCCAGGTGCCGGCCTTCGACGCCGAAGCCATCGGCCGCGGCAACAGCCGCAGCCGTCCCGAACTCGCCGACACCGTGTGGGTCGCCCGCGGCGCGCGCGATCTCGGCATCGTCGTTGCGCACGAACTGGCGCATGTACTGATGGACAGCGGCGAACACGACAACACCGCGGACAACCTGATGGCCGAATCAACAACACCGCAGAACACGCAACTGACCACGGTGCAATGCCAGCGCCTGACCGCCACCGGCCGGCGTCACGGCCTGCTGCGCGGCGTAGACTGACGCTCATGCCCACCGCCCTGCAGCCGCCGGCGACTGAAGGCCCCTGGAACCCGGGACTGCAGTCGCAGATTCCCGCCGACCTGCTGCCGCTGGCGACCATCTATCGCCCGGAATACGTGCGCACCACGCTGCGCGAAGCGCGCGAACTCGCCGACCTCACCGGCCTGCCGATGGAAGACCTGGTGGCGTTCCGTCCCGAGCGGCTGGTGGTGCATGAACTGCTCGCCCTGGTCACCGCCGATTTCACCGTCGAAGACGGCCAAAAAACCGAAGACCTCGGCATCAACTTCCGGCGCATGACCGATGCGCTGCTGACGCGTCACATCGCGCCGCATATGGCGGAAATCATCGCCGCTTATGACGCACTGGGTTTGCAACTGCACGCCGCCGTCAGCGCCGAGCTCGAACGCGGCCTGCACGAGGATGTTGCTGTCAACGCACCACAACGCGGCTTCTGGACACAGCTGTTCGGCAAAACCAGATTCGCACCCATCGTCGATGACAGCGAAACCACCGACGTGCGCGCGATCCGCCGCTGGGAAGCGCAGGCGAATGCCGCAACCGATCCGTTAGTCCGCGCTGCGGCCACAGCCCTCGCCCGCGTTGCCACGGCCATGCTCACCCGCCATGGCCGGCTGTGGCGCGACCGCGCGCTGATCGCCCGTGTCGCCACCGACCTCGCCATCAATGAATACGGCAGCGAAGAAATCGGCCGCCTGATCGAACCGTATGTACAGCGCGGCGCCGAAATCGAAGGTTTCCGCCGCCTGCCGGTGCAGGCCCAGCCGGTGGTGATGAACACCAAGGGCGCTTCCGCCGCCGGCAAAAGCACGCTACGCCCGCTGCAACGCGCGCTCGCCGCGCGCATCGGCGTCAGCTGGCAGGATTTCGCACTGATCAGCCCGGATATTTTCCGCAAATTCCTGCTCGACTATTCAACGCTGGGCCCGGCCTACAAATACGCCGGCTCGTTCAGCGGCCACGAACTGCAGATCGTCGATCACAAGCTCGACCGCACCATGGCGCGCAAGGCCGAACGCGGCGCGATGTCGCACCTGCTGATCGACCGCTTCCGTTTCGATACCTTTGCACCGGCATCGGATGTCGCCGGCAGCAATCTGCTGACGCGTTTCGGCAGTCTGGTTTATTTATTTTTCCTGATCACGCCGCCCGACGCCACCGTTGAACGCGCCTGGTACCGCGGCCTCGAAGTCGGCCGCTACAAGGCGGTGGATGATCTGCTTGCGCACAACATCGAAGCCTTCTCCGGCGTGCCTGAGGTGTTTTTCACCTGGGCGCTGGCCGCTGACAAGAAAGTGCATTACGAATTCCTCGACAACAGCATCCCGCTCGGCGAGACGCCGCGCACCGTGGCCTTCGGCTGGAACGGCGAGATGCACGTGCTCGATGTCGGCGGCATGCTCGACATCGAGCGTTACCGCAAAATCCATGTCGAAGCGCGCACCCCGCGCGAGGTCTATCCCGGTGCCGCGGAAATGACGCCCGAGAACAACACCCAGTTCCTCGCGCAATGCATCCGCCGCCTGCCCATCGTCAATTTCGCCGACCGCAGCAGCCAGCGCATCTGGCTGCGCATGGAACAGGGCAAGCCGGCGTGGTTTGATCCTGCCGCGCTGGCCCTCGCCATTACCGACCTCGAAACCCGCGCCGGCATTGCTGCGATCGCGCCGGAAGCCCTCAAGGACAGCAGCCTGCCGGAAGCCACCGCGCGCATCCTCGATTCCGAGCGCATGCACACGCTGGGCAACTGGGGCCATGCGTGCGAAGATGTCGTCGAAAATTCCTGAATAAAAACATAAGTCTATGAACATCCTGCTGCCTGACACCAACGGCGCAATGACGCCCCACACGCTGCGCGGCCCCGGCGCATTTGATGCGACCAAGGTGCTGTTCAACCGTGTTGCCTACGCCGCAGCCCACGTCGTCGCCGATCCACACGCCGCGATCAATCCCTGGCAGCAGACCGCCATCGACTGGGACGCCACGATGGCATACCGCCAATATCTGTGGCGCCTCGGCTTCGGTGTCGCCGAAGCGATGGACACCGCCCAGCGCGGCATGGGCATGGACTGGCCCGCGTCGCTCGAACTGATACAACGCGCCGCCGACGCCGCACGCGATGTCCCCGGTGCGTTACTGGCCTCGGGCTGCGGCACCGACCAGCTCGCGGTCGAGGACGCCAAAACCCTCGACGACGTGATCCACGCCTATGAAGAACAGATGGCGGCGATCGAACGC